>DKFQ01000098.1 GCA_002452425.1 Sulfurimonas sp. UBA6792
ATCAGCGGCGGGATTTTTGGGCTTGGAGAGCCACAAGAGGATAGGGTTTCGATGCCTGAGTCCCTTGCTTCTCTTCACCCCGCTTCTGTTCCCATCAACTTTTACCACCATAATGAAGCGTTGCAACTCCGGCCAAACCCGCTAAGTGTGGATGAAGCGTTGGCACTTGTTGCGCTTACACGAAAGATGATTCCAGACGCGCAAAGAATCATGGTTGCGGGTGGACGTGAGCTTATGTTTGGTGCAAGGGAGGGCGAGATATTTGCCCACGGTGCAAACTCCATTGTTATAGGAAACTACCTTACTACGAGCGGTAAGGCGATGGAGAGGGATTTGGAGATGCTTCACGCACTTGGACTGCAAATCGCAACAACGGTACAAAGCTGATGCACGACTCCATTGTCCTTATCGTCACGATTTCACTCATCATCGTGCTCTCTCCCTTTTTTGCAAAAGTTTTAAGAATCCCCATCACACCCGTTGAGATTATCTTTGGTGCGGTTTTTGGCTATGCGGGCTTTTTACATGAGGAGCATCTTTTTGATATCGTTGCAGAGTTTGGATTTTTATATCTGATTTTTATCGCAGGAACGGAGATAAACCTTAAAAGCACACTTAAAACCCCAAGAGAGCTAGTGAGAAAAATCGTTCTCTATCTTGCTATTTTGTACGGATTTTCCATCGCTATAACTCTCTATTTTGGGCTAAGCAAGCTCTTTATGGTGCTTATGCCGCTTATCTCAGTCGGGCTTATCGCTACGCTCTCAAAAGAGTATGGCAAAACACCGTGGCTTGCTCTCTCCATGACGGCAGGAGCCATCGGCGAGATAGTAAGCATCGGCTTTTTAACGCTCACTTCTGCTACGCTTCACACAGGAGTTGGTCTTGGACTTGTACAAACCATCTTTGCGCTTATCTTCTTTTTGCTCTTTATGTTCTCTCTCTTTCGTGCTATTGAGCTTCTCTTTTGGTGGTATCCTGAGGTTGCAACATCCCTTATGCCCCATGACGACAAGAAGGAGCAAGATATCAGGCTCTCCATGGGCATCTTTTTTCTTCTAGTGGGAGCGATGCTCTATCTTGAGCTTGAGCTTGCCTTTGGGGCGTTTTTGGCGGGTATCTTTATACCTACCTTTTTTGAGCATAAAAAAGAGCTTCCTGAAAAACTAGCCTCTTTTGGCTTTGGGTTTTTGATACCTATCTTTTTTATCCATATCGGCGCTTCATTTCACCTTGAAGCACTATTTATGGACGGACTTATCACGAAAGCGCTTCTTATTACTCTTGCTATGACAGTGATGCGTGTTGTAGCTTCGCTTGTATTTGTCAAAGAGTTAGGGATGACGGACGCCATCTTGATGGGGCTCTCCCACGCAATGCCGCTTACGCTTCTCATCGCCATGGCAACACTTGCTTACAATGCAAACAGTATCAACGAGTTATACTACTATGCGCTTATCTTGGCATCGCTCTTTCAGGCTATCTCTATCATGATAATTATCAAACTTATCAACAACCATAAACTAAAAAAGAAGGAGCAACCGATTGAATCTGCTTAGAAATCTCTTTATTTGTTTACTCTTGGCATACACTGCACATGCGCAAACCCCTTTTGTCCTCACGGGAGTAAAAAGCTACTATCCCGTGGTAGAGCTAAACACCGACAAGATAGACGCTTCCTACAAAAAGCGCATACTTGATATGCTTGTACAAAAATCTACAGAGCTTGGAGTTGAGACTAAAAATTTCTCTACTCGTTCCCTTGCTTTTCTTATCTCCTACATCGGCGTTGGTGATACATTAGCGCTTAAAATAGAGCTTATGCTTGGTGAGAGTGCTATGCGTCTTGACACCAAAGAGGAGATTTTTGTCCTCTCTTATCTCAATGGACGCATTTTCGTTCCAGAGGATGCAGAGGAGGAGTTGCTAGAGCATGCGGAGGAGCTTTTAGAGATTTTTGCTGCACAATATAAGGAGGATAACCTATGAAAAAGATAGTTCTATTTTTGGCACTCAGTGTTTTGCTTTTAGGCGATGGGTATAAAGAGTTTGCACAAAGCATGCAGTATGAAACAAACTATGAAAAAGCAGTTGGCAAAGCAAAAGCAGAGGGAAAAAACCTTATGGTTCTTATGATAACAAACTACTGCCCGTGGTGTACAAAGTTTGAGAAAAAAACACTGAGCGATACCCAGATAGATGCCATGGTCAAATCTAACTATATTCCTCTTATCATCAACAAAGAGGAGAAAAACTTCCCCTCTTTTTTAAATGCCCCGATGGTTCCGACAACCTTTTTTGTCGATGCAAAAAATCAAAAAATCCTGCATGAAAGTGTCGGATTTTCTAACAAAACTGATTTTGAAAATCTCTTAAAAGCGCTTAAATAGCCCTTTTGTCTTGGATGTGACACGCGATGGCATAGCCGTGGTTCAGCCCCAGAGCTATGCTTCCGCCAGACTCTTGTGTTATGTCTCCTGCTACAAAAAGCCCCTCTATATTTGTCTCGTAGTTTGCATCATGAACGGGTTTGCCATCCTCCTCTTTTATGCCTGAACTTGCCAAAAATGCGCTTGGTGTCGTACCACCGATAGCGTAGATAACCCTATCGTAGATGCGTGGTTCTATGGTGTCAAAGTTGGCTTTAACTCTCCCCTCTTCATTTTCTAGCGACACGATGTCCACACCCAAAATCGCCTCAACCTCTTTGTGCATGATGGCATTTGCGATATCTCTTTGGTTGGTGGGATTTGCCCGTCTAAATGTCTCTCGTCTGTAGCAGATGCTTACCTCGTTTTTGTTGGCAAGTTCAACCGCATACTCGATGGCACTATCGCCTCCGCCTACAACAAGCACCCTCTCGCCGCCCGCACAGCCATCAAGCGTAAAACCTACCTTGTTTTTTATCTCTAAAGGGATTTTGTAGTCTGGTTTGTTTGGCTTGCCCATCCTGCCGATGGTGACTACCACATACTTTGCATTGACGCTTCCGCCGCCCACAAAAACTTCAAAATATCCATCCTTTTTTTCTATCTTTTGTACCTCTGTATGGGTTTTTAGCTCCACGGAGTGGTGCGCCAAAATCTCGTCAAAAAAGTCCAAAGTACTCTCTTTTGTCCCATCCACAAAGTAGATACGCCCGTCAAGTTCGACCTTTTGTCCCTTCCAATCTTTGTCAACCCTCTTGTTGTCTTTGTAATATTTTCGGATAGTAGAGTTGTGATTTTGGTCTTTTTCAAGCAAGATGATATCTCGAATGCCTTGCAGATAACTCTCCACGGCAGTAGCGATTCCGGCAGGTCCTGCACCGATAATGGCAAGATTGTACATATGGTTCATGGGCAAATCCTTTTTTGGTATAAGGGCATTTTATACTATAATTCGCAAATGAAACGAAAAAACTTATTAGAGCTCTTGCATAACCTAAAGATGAGATTCCAAGTCAAGCTTGGAATGACTATATTTAGGAACGTCCGTCATCCTGAACTTGATTCAGGATCTAAGTTTTGCAAATTCTACAATCTCTGCCACCATGCCTAAAGTAGATAACAAAACATTCTACTCCACTGCCATAGAGAAGTACGGCATCACAGCCAAAGGCGTAAACTGGCACTCCAAAGAGTCGCAAAAGGTGCGCTTTGACATTATTTTGGAGATGTTGCCTCATGATATGAGCCTCTACAGTATTGCGGATGCGGGGTGTGGATTTGGGGATTTGTACCTCTACATGCACAAAAAAAAGAGAACACCAAAAGAGTACATCGGCATAGATGCACTGGTGGATATGTACTCCATCGCAAGTGAGCGGACTGGGTGTGAAATCATTGTTGCGGATATCTGCAAAGACACACTCCCTCCTGCCGATTTTTACATCTGCAGCGGTGCTATGAATGTTTTGGAAGAGTTTGAGAGCTATCTTTTTGTGCAAAACTGCTTCAAATCTTCTCGAATCGGCTTTTGTTTCAATGTCCTTCATGGCGAGCAAAAGAGCCAGACTTACAACTACCTCACAACAGAGCAGATTATGCAGATGGCAAATCATTTGGGGGTTAAAGAGGTGATTTTGAGGGATGATTATATGCAAGATGACATCACTGTTATGTTTTTGAAGGCTTAAAGATGTGTGCTGTTTTTGGGATTTTGGGTAGCTATGAAGAGGGTATGGCTAGGGCGGCTCTTGGCAGACTTACGCACAGAGGACCCGATTTTTGCGGTGTTGTGGAGCGTAAAAACCTCTTTTTTGCCCATCAGCTTCTTAGTATCATGGATACCTCTTCTGCTTCCGCCCAACCGCTTGCTTACGAGAAGATTTTGCTCTCATTTAACGGGGAGATTTACAACTTTAAAGAGCTTCAAGCAGAGTTAAAAGAGGAGTTTACATTTAAGTACGCAAACGAGAGCGAGGTTCTCATTGCCGCTTATCTCAAATGGGGAGTGGAGTTTGTAGCGCACTTGCGCGGGATGTTTGCCATCGCTCTTTTAGACGATGAAACGCTCTATCTTTTTCGTGACAGACTTGGCAAAAAACCGCTCTTTTATCTCCACAACAACGCATTTATCTTTGCTTCGGAGATAAAAGCACTTCTTCCTTTTTTGCACAAAACAGAGATGGACGGCGATGCGCTTTTGAGTTATCTCTCCTTTTTGGCACCCACACCGCCATTTACTTTTTTTAAAGGCATCAAAAAACTGGGAGCGGGAGAGTACCTTGTTTATAAAAACCATTCTTACGAGGTAAAGCGATATTTTGACCTGCTTGACGCAAAACCAAACCTCATTACCGACAAAGAAGAGGCAGTTTTTCGGGTGCGAGAGATGCTTGAAGAGTCCAT
The DNA here is from genome assembly GCA_002452425.1 of Sulfurimonas sp. UBA6792. Classification (GTDB taxonomy): domain Bacteria; phylum Campylobacterota; class Campylobacteria; order Campylobacterales; family Sulfurimonadaceae; genus Sulfurimonas. The sequence continues at coordinate 4,833 of DKFQ01000098.1, forward strand.
AAGTATGCGTCTGGATGCCGATGTACCCATGGCATCGCTCCTCTCAGGGGGCATCGACAGTGCGGCGATAAACGCTTTTGCACTAAAAGGCGGTGCAAACTTGCAAACCTACACTCTGGGCTACAAAGAGTTTGCAAAGTATGATGAGAGGCAAAACGCCAAAGAGAGTGCAGAGCTTCTGGGCGTGAAAAACAGGGAAGTTGTTATAGGGCAAGAGGAATTTTTAGAGGCAAGCGAGAGGGTTTTAGAGACCCTTGACGAACCGCTCAACGACCCAGCCGCAGTACCTCTCTACCTTCTTTTTGAGCAGATCAAAAATGATGGGTACAGAGTGGTTTTAAGCGGGGAAGGAAGCGATGAACTCTTTTTGGGGTATCGGCAATATTTTGAATTTTTGGATGTGCAGAACCTGACACGGCTAAAAAACAAAAACTGGCTAAGCAACTATTTTCACTCCAACTTCTCCATGAACAGAGAGTGGGAACGCTACAAAAGAGTCTTTGACGGCACACTTTTGTTTCGCACCACAGGGGAGAGCTTTAGCGATTTGCAAAAAAATATCGCTATGCGCCAAAATGTAAGAGACAACGAATCGCTCAAATACATAAAAAGCTACCGAGAACGATTTGACGCATCTGCCCACACCGACGAGAGCATCTGGTACAGTTACATCGACTTGCACCTCTTCCAAGCAGAACACTATCTTGCAAAGCTTGACCGCGTCAGCATGGCGCACTCCATTGAGTCCCGTACCCCGTTTTTAGACCACAAACTAGCCTCTCTCATCTTTAGCATAGACCCAAAAATCCGCTACCAAGACGGCGTAACAAAAGCACTTTTAAAAGAGGTTTTAAAACCGCATATAGATACAAAAATACTCACAAGAAAGAAAAAAGGGTTCTCAAATCCTTTTATGGAGTATCTCATAGAGAGCAAAAAGATAGACCTCATAAGAGAGGTCAACGAGCAGAGCGGGATTTTTAAAAGGGACAAGCTTGACGAATACATACAAAAAGCCCACGCAGGCGGCTTCAAACAGCATGTCTGGGGGCTTTATGTACTTAGTGTGTGGATAAAGAAATATTTGCTTTAACTAAGCCAACTTCTTAGAGATTTCGATATCTTGTTTTAAGAGTGAATTTATAATAGTGTTTAGAGAAAAATCTTTTGTTTTTTTCATCTTCTCAACAAAAAAACTCTTTACATCCTCGTCTAAATAGATTGGAATATCCAGCTCATTCAAAGGTCTATAAAACTTTCCTTGCTGAGCATTTGTAAAGTCATACTCTTTTTTCATAACGGACACCTTTTATGATATATTTGTTGCTCATTTTTTGTAGCTTTTCTAGCAGATATTATTCTTACAGTCTCAACACCGTCGCTACCTCTAAATGTATGAACAACAACAAGTATCATAGCACTCAGAGATTTTCCAAGCAATATCCAACGCTCTTCTTCTTGTGAATGTTCCTCATCAAACATACTCAATGAATACTTATCACTAAAAACATAAGCAGCCTCTTCAAATGTGACATTATGCTTTTGGATATTTAATCGCTCTTTTTTTGGATCCCATTCAAACTTCATAATGCTATTGTATCGTAAAAACTGATATCAATCTTCCACCTTAAGCGAACTAAGCGGTAAAAACTGTGAGATTTCCGGATCGTAGTACTCTATCTCGCCGCTCTCTATGTCGTATATCCAACCATGGATGGCAACCGTTCCGTTATCGACTCTTTTTTTAACGGATGGATAAGTTAAAAGGTTTTCTAGTTGCGAAACAACGGAGAGTTTTTCAGTAAGACGGTATAAAATCTCTTTATCTGCCTTTAGTCCTAAAGCCAAAATAGCTTGAGATTTAGCACTCTCACCAAGCGTGAGCCATGTTTTTGTATGAACAAGTTCAGGGTTGTTCTCACAGCTTTTTTGATGAATAGCCTCAATCGCACCGCACTTTGTATGTCCGCAAACGATGATATTTTTGACTTCCAACACACTCACCGCATACTCGATAGCCGAAGCGGTAGAGTGAAAATCCTCATCAGGCTTGTAAGGGGCGACAAAATTGCCCACATTGCGGATAACAAAGAGATCACCCGGTGCGCTTTTGGTGATGAGGTTTGGCAAAACTCTGGAATCAGAACAGCCGATGTAGAGTGCTTTTGGAGCCTGCCCTTTATGAGAGAGTTGTAAAAACTCCTTCTCATACGCCTTAAAAAAACTCTTTTGGAAAAGCTCGTTTCCCTTTATGATAGCATCTTGCATCTCTTAAGCTCCTCGTTTTTGTTTCGAATTGTACCCAGTTTTAGTGTCTGACAACTAACTTATGCTCTTTGATTTTCTTGATAAGTCCTGCAAGAAAAGAGGTCTTTTGCTCCTCTTCCGCAATGGATTTTGTCGCTTTAAGGTTGAAAAGCTCCATTTTTTTATCAAGGTAGCTTGTATTTAGTTTGCCCTCCATAAAATCTTTGTCTTTTACTATCTCTCTGTGAAGAGGAAGGTTCGTGATAACGCCGTCGATGTAAAACTCATCTAACGCTCTTGAAGCCTTTTTTACCGCACCCTCCCAGTCAATCGCCCAAACGATGAGCTTTCCTACCATTGAGTCGTAGTTTGGAACGATAGTGTAGCCCGTGTAAACGCTTGAGTCTAGTCTCACACCCGGACCACCCGGAGTCATGTAGTTTGTGATAGTTCCAATGGACGGCATAAAGTTGTTTTGAGGATTTTCCGCATTTATTCTAAACTCGATGGCATATCCACGGAACTTAATCTCCTCTTGCAGGTACTTTAGTTTATCACCCTCAGCAATCTCTATCATTCTTTGGATAATGTCCACTCCAGAGATAATTTCCGTGACAGGATGCTCCACTTGAACCCTTGTGTTCATCTCTATAAAGTAGATGTTGTCGTCTTCATCAAGTAGATACTCCACCGTTCCGACACTCTCGTACCCTAGTTTCATCATCGCTTTTGTAGAGATTCTGTAAAGCTCTTTTCTAGCTTCAGGATTTAACCTTGGCGATGGAGCGATTTCGATAACTTTTTGGTGTCTTCTTTGGATAGAGCAGTCTCTCTCCCCCAAATGCACGACATTGCCGTATTTGTCAGCCACTACTTGGATTTCGATATGGCGAGGATTTTCTACATATTTTTCGATGAAAACATCCCCTTTTCCAAAATATTTTTTAGCTTCATTTGTAGCAGAGTCAAACATCTCATCAAAGAATTTTGCGCTCTTTACGATTCTCATGCCTCTACCGCCGCCGCCAAATGCCGCTTTGATGATAACCGGAAAACCGATTTTAGCGGCGATTTTTCCACCCTCCGCTTTGTCAACTATCGGCTCATCCGTTCCTTCTAAAACAGGAACGCCTATCTCACGCATAGCTACTTTTGAAGCCATCTTATCGCCAAAGAGTGCGATGTGTTCCGGTTTTGGACCGATAAATATAAGCCCTCTCTCCCCACAAGCCGCCGCAAACTCTGCATTTTCAGACAAGAAACCATACCCTGGGTGGATAGCGTCACAACCCGCTTTAAGTGCAAGCGTGATGATACGGTCATAGTCAAGGTACGCTTGAAGCGCATCTCCCGTTATCGGGTAGCACTCATCCGCCTTCTTTACCCAAATCCCCTCGACATCAACTTCTGAGAAGATAGCAACGCTCTTTATATCCAACTCTTTACACGCTCTAATAATTCTTAGAGCGATTTCGCCTCTGTTTGCAACCAGTATCTTTGTGATTTTTTTCATCTCTCGCACCTTGCGGATAAATTTTGATGAAATTCTATAGCTTTAAAAAAATAAATTCTTCACTATTTATGCTTATAAAACTATCTATTATTGCTAAATAAAATATCTTTTTTTGTATTAAAAATATAAATATTTTGCTAAAATTATTGTCATGAAAAAAGCAACCCTTCAAAAAAGAGTACAAATCGCCAACGACATCATGTACTATGTCTATACGCACATCGACACAAATATCGACATGGATGAGTTGAGCGAGGACTTAAAAGTCAGCAAGTTTCACATGCACAGGATTTTCAAAGAGATATTTGGAAAAAATATCTATGAGAGCATCAAATCCATCAGGCTTCAAAAAGCCTCAAATCTACTGCTGACCAACAGATATTCAACCATCAGCGATGTGGCAAATATCTGCGGTTACAGCTCTCAAACATCCTTTTTACGGGTTTTTAAAGAGCGATTTGGCATGACACCAAAAGAGTGGAAGAGCGGCGGATATAAAAAGTTTTCACAGCACATCATCGAACAGTCCAAAAAAGCCAAAAAATCAACCGCAAGATTTGACCACCTAGAGCCAACCATCGTAAAAATGCCGCTCATGGAGGCGTACTACATAAGACACAGCGGCTACAATGCACAGATAAAGCAGACTTGGCAAAAACTGCAAACTTGGATCTTTAGCAACAATATAAAAGAGCATAAACAAATCGCACTCTTCCACGACAACCCAACCGTAACGCCACTTACAGAGTGCCAGTATGTCGCATGCGTAGTCGTAGAAAAGGGAACAAAAGTTCAAAGCGACAGACTCCCAAAGTTCAACATCTCCGATGGCATTTACGCTAAGTTTGATTTGGTAGGAGAGCAGGGAGATATGCTAAAGTTTATCCAGTGGGTGTACCACGAATGGCTCCCAAAAAGCGAGTACGAAACCACCACAAAGCCGCCTTATGTTATCTACAAGAAGAACAATTATCTAAGCGAAGACAGCAGATTTGAGATTAGTTTTTATCTCTCTATAAAGTTTTGATAAAAAATTTCTTATGCTATAAACTTCTCGAAGCTACTAGTAGCGTCTTCAAAGTTGCGCCTCGTATTGACATACAATACAATCGTTTATTAGACACATATTTAATGGCATTTGGTATATAATCCAGATTATTATTTTGCAAGGCTACATGATGCACACTATCAAACTTCAAGTACAAGACACTATCTATGCGCATATTATGTTTTTTTTAAAAAACCTCAATTCTAAAGAGTTGCAAATCATAGAAGATAAAAAGGTGCAAAAAAATGAAGAGAGTAAAGAGTTACAAGCATTTTCAAATCACTCTGCAAATTTGGTAGATGAGTGGAGAGATGATAGCGAGGATGCTGTATGGAGGTAAGAGAGGCAGATGTTGTTTTGTGTGAGTTTTATTTCAGTGACTTACAACAATCAAAACATAGACCTGTATTAGTTTTTAAAGACAATCTGCCTCATAATGACTTTATAGCCATACCCATCAGTAGCAAAATCCAAAATATGCAAGAGGATGAAGTCACTATAAGCGATGCAGATTTTATGGACGGAACTATCCCAAAAACCTCAAAACTAATGCTAAGAAAAACATTTGTAGTATCAAAAGATGTTGTTCTAAAAAGATACGGAACACTTTGTAAAGAGAGTTTTGAAAAGTATCAAGAGTTATTTTGCAGCTATTTTCAGTGCCATAAATAATAATTTTTACCTCTATACCTTAATCTATTTAAATTATCATCTTCCCGACTTCATTCTATTATGCAGCTTGCATAACATCTGACAGTTACTCGGTTCAGTTTTTCCGCCCTCATGCCATGGGGTAATATGGTCGGCTTCCATTTCGTTTAGCTCATAATGATTTGTTTCTCCGCATTGAGGACAAATCCCTTTTTGTCGCTCATACGCTTCTCTCTTTTGTTTATCCGTAAATGTTCGGATGTTGAGATATTTTTCTTTACCCGTTAGCAGATACTCATATATCCCTTTTTTGCTCGTAATATCTTCATCTTGCATGAGTGCCGATATTTTGGCTTCCAATGTTTTTGGGTCTAAACTTTTGTCATTTTTAAACTCATTGTGCAAAACTCCCCACTCTATCCCTTTCATCTCTTTACGATATTTTGGAAATATAGCACCCACCCAGTCTATAACACTTTTAAAATAGAGCCATAGTTCGGTAGCATTAGGCTCATGTTGATGCTTTGCCATATAGTTTTCTATAGTCGTTCTGTCTCTTGCGGCAATCCAATCAATTGCCGTCTGTAGATAATCTTGACGATTTACCGCTCCGCTCATATAGTGGTTTGCCAAGCTGTATGCCACACAACCGTTTTTGCTAAAATATTTTTTTGCCTCGCTCACCCAAGAGCCGCTATA
>DKFQ01000119.1:0-2741 GCA_002452425.1 Sulfurimonas sp. UBA6792
CCATCCCAAAAGAGCTATCAAGTGAGAAGCTCTTTTATAAGATGGCGAGAAAAAGTTAAAGCGTTATCTGCGTTCCTACACCTGCGGATGTGAAAAGCTCTAAGAGCATGGAGTGTTCTATCCTGCCGTCGATAATGTGTGCTTTATGAACTCCGCCCTCGATGGCTTCAAGGCACGCATCTACCTTTGGTACCATACCGCCGTGGATAGTTCCGTCTGCTTTGAGTGCTTCTATCTCGGCTTTTGTGAGTGTGCTGAAAAGCTCTTTGTTGTTGTTTAGTACGCCTGCCGTGTCTGTTAAAAAGATGATTTTGTTCGCACCAATGGCTTTTGCGACATAAGAAGCGCACAAGTCTGCATTTATGTTAAACCCAGGGTGTCCAAGCTCTCCACCTGCGGCGATGGGAGCAATGACGGGGATAAACTTCTCTGCTATAAGGTTCTCAATTACCTCTGCTTTTACATTTGTTATATTGCCCGTAAGTCCCCATTTTGCGAAATCTTTTGACTTTGCGGAGATAAAGTGTGCATCTTTTCCGCTGATACCGATGGCTTTTGCGCCGTGAGAGTTGAGAAGTGAAGCTATCTCTTTGTTTATCTCACCGCTAAGCACCATCTCAACGATACGCATAACCTCTTTGGAAGTTACACGCTGACCGTCGATAAATTTGGTATCGATTTTGAGTGCATCAAGCATCTCATTTATCTGTCTGCCGCCGCCATGAACGATAACCGGTTTGATGCCCACAAGATACATAAGCAAGATATCCTCTGCAAACTTCTCTTTTAGCTGTGGTGTCTCCTGCGCCGAACCGCCGTACTTTATGACGATAGTCTCGCCTTGAAACTCTTTTATAAAAGGCAGAGCCTCAAGAAGCGTTTGAACTGTTTCAATCTTTTTTTGCATATTTTCCCCTGTAATCATCTATAATTTTAAAAATATCTTCACGCACCTGCACATCCAAGTCAAGCAGCGAGAGCGGCAAGCCAAACTGTTCCAGCTTTACAAAATCTTTGTAAGTTACCAAAAGAGAGTCTGAAGCGTTTCTCTCTAAAATCTCCAGAACCTCATCTTTGACAAAAGCATGATGGTCTTCAAAATAGTTTTTGCTAACAACTTCCGGCAGATACGCATCAAGCCGTTGCGGTCTTGCGATGGCAGTTAAAAGCGACATTTTATCACTTTTATTTTGAAGAGTAACCACTCTTTTAAAATCAACTCCCTCTTTTAGCACAACAGCCTCTTTTGTACTCCAAAGTCTCTCTCTAAATGGACCTGATGGCAGGCATGAGGAGTTTTTGCTTGCTACTTCTATAACAAAGTCAAGCTTTTTTATCTCATGTTTGGAGTAGGCATCATCCAAAAATATGATTTTTGCGCCCATCTCTTTTGCTCTTTTTATCCCTGCTTTTCTATCTTCACTAACTATCACAACTGCGTTTTGGAGTTTGCGTGCATAAATCATCGCCTCATCGCCGCTTGTGGCAACATCGCAAAGGATTTTACCTCTATCGCTCACTACAAAAAGTCCATGGCTCTCTCGTCCATAACCTCTCAAAACAACCGCCGCATCCTCATAGTGTGAAGCAAGAGCGGTTACTAGCGGAGTTTTGCCGCTTCCGCCAACCGTGAGATTTCCCACACCTACAACTGTGATGTCAAAATCCTCCGCCATTTTGCCTCTAAAGCGCAAAAACATCACAAAACAGTAGAGCAAACTTAGCGGCAAAAAGAGAAACGAGACGATTTTTTGGAAGAGGTTTGGGTTGTAGAAATACTCCTCAACCCAAAAGATAAGCTTTTTTTTCAAACACTATACTCTTGTTGCGGCAACTGCTTTGACTTTGTCAATCACATACTGCACCTCTTTGTTTTGCATGCTAGGATAGATAGGAAGCGACATCACCTGTTGATAAGTCGTGAGTGCTACGGGAAAGTTGTTTACTTTTAAGAGATACTTATGTTTGTAGTATGACAAAAAGTGAAGCGGGATGTAGTGAAGACCGACCTCAACGCCATGTTTCTTAAGCTCCAACGCAAAAGAGTCTCTGTTTTTGTCCACTTTGATGATATAAAGAGAGTACGGATGTTCCGCATTTGTCTTTGGTATGGAGATGTGGTTTACTCCATCAAGTGCTTTGTTGTACATCTGCGCTATCTCTTGGATTCTCGCAAGATTTGCATCCTGCTCACCAATCTTTGCTCTTATGTATGCCGCATCTAATTGGCTCATGGAGTAGTCAAAACCGATATCGGTTACATCGTAAACATACTCCAAAGAGTCCTCATCACGCACCATGGCATGAGAGCTTAAAAGTCTTGCTCTTGTGATAATCTCCTCAGAGTTGCTCACAAGCATACCGCCGTTGCAGATATCTTTTTTTAGGTGTGAAGAGAAGTTAAAACAGGTGATGTCTGCACCAGTTGAGCCTATCTTTTTGCCTTTATATGTTGCACCCAGAGCCTCGCTTGCATCTTCTACGATTTTGACATCATAGATGGTTGCCATAGAGTAAAGTCTGTTCAAATCGACACACAAACCCGCCACATGCGTAACGATAACAGCTTTTAGTTTTTTGGCTTTGTTATCCTCAAGATAGGCTTCTAGTTTGTCAAGGTTGATGTTGTAAGTCTGCGCATCGATGTCGATGAAAACAGGTTCGGCATCAAAATGGCGTACAACTTCAGGCACACTTGGATGTGCGTTTACAGAGCAGACAACCTTGTCGCCTCGTTTGAG
>DKFQ01000119.1:2856-3091 GCA_002452425.1 Sulfurimonas sp. UBA6792
CTCTCATACTTACAAAATGCAACTTTCATCTCTTCTCCTTATAATGGTATCTCTAAAGTCTAATATCTCGTGGGTAGTTAAAATCATGGTTTATCGTTCGAGAGGTGAGCTTTGCGATAAGGGGCATCTTTCTCTTAAACTGGTTGCGAAAAATCCGCTCTATTATCATCTCAAGCATCTGGGCATCATGTCCTCGTGCGATAATCTCCTCTTTGCTTAACCGCTCTTCTACATA
>DKFQ01000084.1:0-1679 GCA_002452425.1 Sulfurimonas sp. UBA6792
ATGAAAGAGAGAGTGATGATAGACAAAACGGTTTTTATAAGAAGCGATTTGAGCTTTTTTTGATTTTGCTCTAAAATATCACTGTTTGAGAGTTCAGAACTTTTTACGATAGAACTCTGCTCAAGCGCTCTCTCATAATCCTTGTACATCTCCTCCACCAAAACGCCTACAAAGACCATTGTAAAGAAAAAAACGACCAATATCGTAAAGATATCTGCCCGCTTGATAGTAATATTTTGAAAGAGTGACTTTATTTTCATATATGGGATTATATATTATAATTCTGCCAAATCTTTTTAAAGGCAAAAAATGTTTGGTAAAAAACTAAGACGATATGAACTCACAGATGCAGAGGTTAGCAAACTTCAATGGGCAAAGATAACAACAAGCAAGGGTGATATCTGGCTAAAACTTCTTCCTGAGGAAGCTCCAAATACTGTAGCAAACTTTGCGCACCTAGCAGAGTCCGGTTTTTACAACGGTCTTAATTTTCACCGTGTAATCCCCGGATTTATGGCTCAAGGCGGCTGTCCTCACGGAACAGGAACAGGCGGACCGGACTGGGCAATCCCATGTGAGACAAAAACAAATGTCACAAAACATAGAAGAGGCGTTATCTCTATGGCGCACGCAGGTCCAAATACAGGCGGAAGCCAATTTTTTATCACATTTGTTGCAACACCGCACCTTGATGGCGTTCACACTGTTTTTGGAGCGATTGAGAAGGATGACGCTGAGAGTTTTGCAACACTTGATAGCATAAAAATGCAAGACGGTATCAATTCGATTGAGATTTTTGAAGCTCGTTCATAAAACCGCACACTAAATGCTAGTACATATCTGTTGCAGTGTTGATTCACACTTTTTTTTGCAAAAACTGCAACGAGACTACCCAGAGGAGAAGCTTATAGGCTTCTTCTACGACCCAAATATCCACCCCTACTCCGAGTATCAACTACGCCTGTTGGATGTAAAACGCTCATGCAAAAGACTTGGCATCGAACTTCTTGAGGGCGCATATGATTTTGAAGCGTGGATGCAGGCGGTGCGAGGGTTGGAAAATGAGCCGGAAAAGGGCAAAAGATGCGAAGTCTGCTTTGACAAACGCTTTGAAGTCACGGCACAAAAAGCACTTGAGTTAGGCGAGAAAAGCTTTACCACATCCCTGCTTGTCAGTCCCCTAAAATCACAAGAGCAGCTCAAAAAAAGCGGAGAACTCTTTTTTCAAAAGCACGGCATAGAGTTTATATCTTTTGACTACCGTGCAGATGGCGGCACGCAAGAGCAGAGCCGTGTAAGCAAAGAGGAGCAGCTCTACCGTCAAGACTATTGCGGCTGCATCTATGGGCTTACCATGCAAAGAGAGCAACAAGAACGACTGATGGATGAAATGTTCTCCCCGCTCTCCAATCAGACACTTCCAGCATCCATAGAAGAACGCCTTGAAATGTACGAGCAGAGATATACTCTTGAAGAGCAAAACATACCCTACAAAATCATCAAAGAGAAGTTTTTAAACTATCGCCAATTTAGCTTCAAACTCTCCATAAACAAAAATGAAATCATCCCCGCCTATGCTCTTTTTTACTCCACACTTCCTAGAAAAAAAGCAGAGGGAAAGATAGAATTTTCACATAACAACATCCACTACTTCAACCGTGAAGAGATTAAATTTGTAA
>DKFQ01000084.1:1736-5206 GCA_002452425.1 Sulfurimonas sp. UBA6792
ATAACTTCATCTTATGATTTAAGCCCCATTATTGTTGTAGATACTATCCCAGAGACAAAGCTTTTTGTGGAGCTTGATGCGAAAATCTATGAAGACACTAGAGAAAAACTAATCGATATATAATCTTTTTTTAGCTAGAATAGCCAAAAAATTTATAAAGGCTTTTTTCTATGATTATGGACGTTACTGAAATTCAAAAAATTATCCCCCACCGTTACCCTTTTTTACTTTTAGACAGAGTTACTGAGATAAAAGAGAAAGAATCTCTTGTTGGATTTAAAAATGTTACTATCGGCGACAACGTGTTTCAAGGACATTTTCCAGGTCACCCGATTTACCCAGGCGTTATGATACTCGAAGGTATGGCGCAAGCAGGCGGTATCTTGGCATTTAAGAGCATGGGCGATATGACAGAGGAAGAAGCCGCGCAAAAAGTTGTCTATTTTATGAGCATCGACAGAGCAAAATTCCGCGCTCCTGTCAAACCAGGTGATAGACTTGAGTACCGCATCAGCGTACTTAAGAACAAAGGTCAGATTTGGGTACTTGATGGCAAGGCATACGTTGATGATGTTTTAGTCTCAGAAGCTGAACTAAAAGCTATGATAGTGGACAAATAATGAGCAAAATTTCCCCACTAGCTATCATAGAAGATGGCGCGATTTTAGGCGATGATGTCGAGATAGGAGCTTACTGCTTTATCTCCAAAGATGCGACCATCGGCGATGGCACAAAGATAGAACAAAGCAGCTGTATCTACGGCAAAACAACTATCGGTAAAAACAACCATATCTTTTCGCATGCAGTCATCGGCTCGCCTCCCCAAGATTTGAAATTTGCGGGCGAAGATGTAGAGCTTATCATCGGTGATCACAACAAAATCAGAGAGTTCACCCTCTTTAACCCCGGTACAAAAGGGGGCGGTGGCAAAACCATCATCGGTTCACACAACCTTTTTATGGGGTATGTCCATATCGGACATGACGTTATCATCGGCAACCACTGCATACTTGCAAATGCGGCGACGCTTGCGGGACATGTTGAGATGGGGGATTATGCTGTTATCGGCGGGATGACTCCTATCCATCAGTTTGTGCACATCGGCGAATATGCGATGGTAGCAGGTGCTTCTGCACTTGCGCAAGATGTCCCGCCGTTTTGTATGGCAGAGGGCAACCGTGCAACACTTAGAGGACTCAATCTCACAGGTCTTAGAAGAAACATAGAGCGTGAAGAGATAGACGAGATAAAACATGCCTATAAAGAGCTTTTTGAAACAGGAAAACCTCTCAAAGATGTAGCAAATGAACTTCTTGATACAACAACAAACTACCATGTGCTCTCACTTTGCAACTTTGTTCTTAAAACAAAACGTGGTATTCCATACGAAAGGAAACATTTATGATTTTTAGAACATGCAGCTTTTGTAATGCGCATGAGAGTGACACAAACCCTCTTATAGCAGGCAATGGCGTTTATATATGTAAAAACTGTGTCATCTCAGCGTACAAGATAATGTTTGGTGATGACAAACTCCACACATCCTCAAAAGAGAGTGATTTTGATGGAGCAAACGGTGAGCTGATGACACCAAAAGAACTCAATATTTTTTTAGCAGACTATATCATAGGGCAGGAACGTGCAAGAAAACTTCTTAGCGTTGCAGTCTATAACCACTACAAAAGAATTTTTAAGACACACGATGTTAAAAATGATGATACAGAGATAGCAAAATCAAATGTTTTGCTTATTGGACCAACAGGAAGCGGAAAAACACTTATGGCACAAACCATTGCCAGAGTGCTTAATGTTCCTATCGCTATAGCAGACGCTACAAGTCTTACTGAAGCAGGATATGTAGGCGAGGATGTGGAAAACATCTTAACCAAACTGCTTCAAGCAGCCGATGGCGATGTACAAAAAGCGCAAAGAGGCATCGTCTTTATCGATGAGATAGACAAGATTTCCCGTATGAGCGAAAACCGCTCCATTACCCGTGATGTATCAGGTGAAGGTGTGCAGCAGGCACTTTTAAAGATTATCGAGGGCGCTGTTGTCAACATCCCGCCAAAAGGTGGACGTAAACACCCAAACCAAGAGTTTATAGCTATTGACACAACTGGCATTCTTTTTATCTGCGGCGGCGCATTTGATGGGCTTGATGAGATACTCAAGAAAAAACAGGGTGAAAATATTTTAGGTTTTGGACAGGAGAAAAAGAGCAAAAAAGAGCAAAAAATGAGCTATGATGCGGTTGAACCCGATGATTTGGTAAATTTTGGTCTAATTCCTGAACTTGTTGGACGACTTCCTATCATCGCTTCACTCAACGAAATCACAGAAGATGACATGGTGCGCATCCTAACAGAGCCTAAAAATTCCATCATTAAACAGTACAAAAAACTCTTCTCTATCGACAATGTTGAGCTTAATTTTGAAGATGATGCACTCAGAGCTATAGCCGCAAAATCTATCAAAAGAAAAACGGGTGCTCGCGGACTTCGCGCAATTTTGGAAGAAAATATGATTGATATCATGTACGAACTTCCAGAGTACAGCGGATATGAAGTTTTAGTTACAAAAGCAGTTATTGACGGTGGAGAAGCTCCTGTATATATTAAAAAACACTCCAAGCAGAGTGCATAAGGTAAGATAATGATATTTAACAAATTAATCGGTCTTTTTTCCAATGATTTATCCATAGATTTAGGAACAGCAAACACTATCGTCATAGCAAAAGGACGCGGCATTATCATCAACGAGCCATCGGTCGTCGCAGTAAAAACAGGCAAATTCGGACAACAGCGAGTTTTAGCAGTCGGGCATGAAGCAAAAGAGATGGTTGGCAAAACCCCCGGAAACATAAAAGCAATCCGTCCGATGCGTGATGGTGTCATAGCGGACTTTGACATGACAGAAAAGATGATAAGAAAATTCATCGAAAAAGCGCATGGCAGAAGCTCTCTCATTAGTCCTAGAATCATCATCTGTGTTCCGTATGGACTAACACAAGTTGAGCGAAAGGCAGTCCGTGAATCAGCTCTAAGCGCTGGAGCTAGAGAAGTTTTTCTTATAGAAGAGCCTATGGCAGCAGCAATCGGGGCAGGAGTTGACATCCGTGAACCGCAAGGAAACTTGGTTGTTGACATAGGAGGCGGTACAACTGAAATCGGTGTTGTCTCTTTGGGTGGTCTCGTGCTCTCAAAATCAATCCGTACAGCAGGCGACAAAATAGACCAAGGTATCGTCAACTATGTCAGACGAAAGTACAACCTTCTTATCGGCGAGAGAATTGCTGAAGAGATAAAAATCGCAATCGGTACAGCAGTGACACTTGAAGAAGAGTTGCGTATGGTTATCACAGGGCGTGACCAAGTTGAGGGACTCTTGAGTTCCGTTGAGTTAACCTCAGAAGATGCAAGAGAGGCGATGAAAGAGCCTCTTAAAGAGATTGCAGAAGCGCTTCGTGA
>DKFQ01000070.1 GCA_002452425.1 Sulfurimonas sp. UBA6792
TTGCAAAAGCACTTAAATTTGGTGACTTAAAAGGTATGGATAAAGCGACAGAACAAAAGTCACTTGCAAACAAAGCAAAAATCTTTGCACGTCCATATATGGATCCACCAGAAATGCCAGATGCAAAATATGACACTTGGTTATGTACAGGGCGTGTGCTTGAGCACTGGCACTCTGGAACGATGACTATGCGTGTTCCTGAACTTTACCGCGCTGTTCCTGAAGCTCTCTGCTATATGCATCCAAAAGATGCTGAAACAAAGGGCGTCAAGCAGGGTGAGCTTTGCTGGGTTGAATCTCGCCGTGGCAAGGTAAAAGCAAGGGTTGAGACTCGTGGTAGAAACAGACCTCCAAGAGGACTTGTGTTTGTTCCATGGTTTGATGAAAAAGTGTTTATCAACAAAGTTTGTCTTGATGCGACATGTCCAATGTCAAAACAAACAGACTATAAAAAGTGTGCAGTAAAAATTTACAAAGCATAAACCAACAAAAAAATTAAAGGAGAGGGAGTTCTGCTTAGCAAAACTCCCTGCAAAAGATGACAGCAAGAGAAGAGAGCGATAGAAGAAAGTTTATTTTGAGAATGGCAAGAGGTGCAGGAATAGCTGCTCTTGGCGGTTTCGTGTGGAGTGCGTATGTTGATGAAGTAACAGCTTCTCAACTTCTTTTGCGTCCACCTGGAGCTATCAAAGAAGAGGATTTTCTAAAGACTTGTATCAAATGTGGGCTTTGTGTTGAAGCTTGTCCATACGATACGCTATTGTTGGCAAAACCAGGTGATCATAAACCTTTAGGGACACCCTATTTTATCCCTAGAGACATCCCTTGTTATATGTGTCCTGATATTCCTTGTGTTCCTGTGTGCCCAACAGGTGCGCTTGATGAAGCGAGTGTCACAACAGATGGAAAACTCGATATTAACATAGCTGAAATGGGACTAGCAGTCATCGACAGAGAGACTTGTATCGCCTTTTGGGGCATACAGTGCGATGCGTGTTACAGAGCATGTCCGATTTTAGGAGAAGCTATATCTGTTGAGTACAACAAAAATGAGAGAACAGGAAAGCATGCATTTCTTACCCCAGTTGTTCATGCTGACGCATGTACCGGCTGTGGACTTTGTGAGAAAGCGTGTGTTACTGAAAAGCCTGCTATTTTTGTACTTCCAAAAGAGGTTGCAATGGGCAAAGCTGGTAACTACTATATCAAGGGTTGGGATAAAAACGATGAGAAGAGGCTCGAGGATGCGACCGAGATTAAAACAAAAACTGAATTAAGCAAGGAAAGTGCTGTTGATTCTTTAAATGATGAAGAGGTTTTATACAAATGAGAACACTTTGGAATAATTATCGATATCTTTTTTTTAGAAGAACTACACAAATAGGCTTACTTTTTCTCTACTTTGGTGCAAATGCATGGGGTTGGACTGCTTTGATGGGAAATCTTAGCTCCTCCTCAATTTTGGGCATTATTCCACTAAGTGACCCGTATGCTGTACTTCAGATGCTTGCGGCGGGTGCTGTTTTGGCGGTAGATTTGGTTGTTGGCGCGCTTATCATTACCATCTTTTACTTTGTAGTAGGTGGTCGTGCTTTTTGTAGTTGGGTCTGCCCTATCAATCTTGTCACGGATGCAGCTGCATTTTTGAGAAGAAAGATAAAAGTAGATGATTTTGCAAAAAAGCAACCAGCAACACGTAACCTTCGCTACTGGGTTTTAGCTTTAAGTCTCATCATCTCATTTGCTATGGGTGTAGCTGCTTTTGAGTTTATATCACCGATATCTATGCTTCATAGAGGCATTATATTTGGGATGGGTTTTGGATGGGCAGCAGTGCTCATTATCTTTAATTTCGATCTTTTAGTTTTAAAAAATGGTTGGTGTGGACATATCTGCCCACTAGGTGGATTTTACTCACTTGTTGGTAAGTATAGTTTAGTAAGAGTACACCACACACAGGAGAACTGTACACTTTGTATGAAATGTAAAGTTGTTTGTCCTGAGCAACAGGTTTTGTACATGATAGGAAAAGAGACTATGCCAGTCCTCTCAGGGGAGTGTACAAACTGTGCACGATGTATAGAAGTGTGTGATGATGATGCTCTTAATTTTTCAATCAGAGATCTCATAAAAAATAATAAATCGGGAGAATAAAATGAAAGCAATGGGGAAAATAACAATCGGCTTAGTAGCTGCTGCGCTCCTTAGTGTAAGTTGTATGGCAGAAAGCGGTAAAAGTGCACAAAAAGAGGTAGTAAAGCCTTCAATTAGCGAAGAGTCTTTAGGTCTTAGAAAAACAGATATCTACACTGAGAGCAATACAGTAGCAGATAAAACTGCGTATGGTACTGCTCAGGCTACAACAAGTACAAGAATCAAAAGAGCGTTTCAAGATGCTCCTCCAATGATTCCACACGATACAGTAGGTATGCTTCCAATCAAAGCTGGTGATAACAGTTGTGTTGGATGTCACATGCCAGAAGTAGCTCCAGCGATGGGTGCAACTCCGATTCCAGTATCACACTTTACAGACTTCAGACCAAGAGGAAAATTGGTCAATGGCGTTTTTGTTGAAGCGGTAAATAACTACAAAAATGAAGTTTCTATCACAAAACATGATACACTTCAAAATGCCAGATTTAACTGTTCTGCTTGCCATGCTCCACAATCACAAGGTAAGTTAGTTGTTGAAAATACTTTTGAACCGGTATTTACATCAAAAGACGGTGCGGACAAATCTACATGGGATGAGAAAAAATATACAAATTCTCTTAACACGGTCGGTGCAGCAAGTTTTGTTACTGAGGATGACTTAGCAAACAAAAACTCTAAAGCTGGCACACTAGGTGATGCAGCACACTAATGCAAAGAAGAGAGCTCTTTAGCTCTCTTGCTTCTCTTCACAAAGAAGAAAAAAAGCAAGAAGAGTTTATCCGTCCTCCTTACTACAGTGACCTATCTCTTTTTCACAATGAGTGTAACAAGTGTGACGCTGCTTGTGCCACTGCTTGTGAAGAAGATATAATTGCTATTGCTAGCGATAAAACTCCTTATCTTCTCTTTACAAAAAATGGTTGCACCTACTGCGACAAATGTGCCGAGGCGTGTCAATTTGGCGTTTTAACACTCGATGCAAAAAGTCAAATAGCTGCAATAGTAAGCATCAACAAAGAGAAGTGTTTAAGCTGGGATCACACCATGTGTTTTTCTTGCAAAGACCCATGTCTTGAAAATGCGATTGACTTTAAAGCGATGTTTATGCCACAAATAAACGATAAATGCACGGCTTGTGGCTTTTGCATTAGCAGATGTCCAACAGATGCAATTGAAATAAAGGTATTATCATGAAACTTCTCTTAAGTATCACTCTTCTATGTGCTTCACTTTTTGCCGTACCTCTTAAACAGCCAGTGGGTAGTTTTGAAGGGAGTGGTTCTGTTGTGGACATAGTTTACAAAAATGGCAAGATTTACAGTGCCACGGCTGCTAGCAGTGTCGATATATTTGATTTTGAAACAAAAAAACTCTTGCAAAAGATAGAAGTGCCAAAAATAATCGACTTTGCTGGAGATTTAGTTCACTCCAAAGTCTATTCAGTTGACGTGATAGAGGATAAAATCCTTATTCTCTCGCAAGACAAAGATGGATTTAGACGTATTCATATTCATAAAAATGACAAAACAGAACTACTCTTTGATACCAACGAAGCTCTTGCCGTAGCAAAAGCAAAATTTTTAAACAAAGATACGATTCTTCTTGGGCTTTTAAGCAATGAACTCATCTCCTATGACATCAACAAAAAAACATACAACTGGTCCCTACAGGTCTCTGGAGCGAAGTTTTCTGACTTTGTTTTAAATGAGCAAAAGAGCGAAGCTGTCGTAGCTGATGAGAGCGGAGATCTTAAAATTCATGATACAAAAAACGGCAAACGCCTCAAACTTCTAGCAGACCAAAATCTTGACAATGTTTTTCAGGTTGACTACAAAAAAGGGGTCATCGCAACTGCAGGGCAAGATAGAAGAACGGTTATTTACGTTCCAAAAGTCAACTCTGCCTACTTTGTAGAGTCTGGATTTCTTATCTATAGTGTAGGTCTCTCTCCAAGTGGCAAAACTGCTGCTTTTGCATCTGATGAGCTCAACAACGTTACTGTTTTTGACACCATCACCAAAGCAACGCTCGGAAAGTTTGGTGGCAATAAAATGACACTAACTAAGATTATATTTATCGATGAAGATAGATTTTTGGTTGGTAGTGATGATAAAACCATTAATTTATATAGTATAAAATAAAATTACCAAAAGGAGAGTAGTTATGGAATTTAATGAGAGTGAATTTTTGATAGAGACAGAAGTCCCGCATGATGAAGTTATCGTCTCAAGAACAGATTTGAAGGGTAATCTTACCTTTGCAAATGAGCTTTTTTGCCAAATTAGTGGCTATACTCCCGATGAGCTTTTAGGAAAGCCGCATAAAATTGTACGTCACCCAGATATGCCAAAAGCGGTTTATAAAGAGATGTGGGACACGCTTAAAGAGCAAAAACAGTGGGTTGGAGTTGTGAAAAATCTCAGAAAAGATAGAGGTTTTTACTGGGTTAAGGCGATTGTTTCTGGTGTCTATAAAGATGGAGTGCTTGTGGAGTACAAATCACTAAGAGCACCTATTACGCATGATGAGAAGTTAGCGCATCAAAAACTCTATGACAAAATGCGCCAAGAGAGTGGCGAGAGAGTAAGAAAAGTTATCTACCAATAAATTTTAAACAACAAGGATAGAGAGATGAATGTATCAAGTATAGTAGTTAAAACTGCCCCAAAGTATATAGATGAAGTAGTGCAAAGCCTAAAAGATTGTGAAGTTTGTGATTATCATATGCATGATGGTCAAGGAAGGATTATCATCACTATCGAGGGTGAAAATGTTGCAGAGGAGCTTGAAAAACTAAGAGTTATTGAAGCAATTCCACATGTGGTTACTGCTGATATGCAGATGTCTTATAGCGAAGATGAGCTTGATGCACACATGGAAGTGATAGAGGGTGGTAACGCTGTTCCTAAAATGCTCGATGATGAAAATGTCAATATCGCCTCCATGAAATACAATGGAGACTTAAAGACCAAAGATGATTTGATAACATTTACAAAAAAATTTGACGCAACAGAAAGGTAAGCTTTGTCTGCAGTATTTGAATCAACGATAAAAATGGTACAAAACAGTCGTGAAGATTGGTATATAGAGTTGAGAGATCTCTTTGAAAACAAGATTGAAATTTGTGCAGATTTGCAAGAGTACTCAAAAAAGATAGAGGAGTTAGGCGCACTTTATGGCGGCAACATAGAGGTAAGATGGACAAAAGACCTCAACGTTCCGCCCTACGTCATGGACACTATCCGCTTTGAGATGTCAAAACTTCAACGTGAGCTTGAAGAAGAACTTGGCGAACCAATCATCAAAGGGAACTAAGAGATTTGGAAGCAAAAGCCATACAAACACTCAGTTACCTCGGGTACGATGAGATTCAAAACCATCTTAAGGGTGTCTCACATATCATTATGGCTGCCCCTGCTCCCAAACATTTTCAAGAGACTCCCATCCACTTTACCTTCTTTTTAAATACGCAAGAGAATTTACCACTAGAGATTCAAGAGGCTGTTTTTGGCAAGTTTTTAGAGGAACATAGCATCACAAATCCTAAAGAAGTTATGAGCCAGATGATGCCTGTGGGGTTTGGTAAAGGCACACATGAAACACATATGCCTCTTCTTATAGTCAAGCAAGAGGATATGCAAAATATCCCTCACACGCCTATGTTTGTGATGGATTTTTTAGCAGATTCAGAGAACTTCAGTGAAGCGAAAACAAACAGCCTTACTGGATGGAGTTACGTCTACGAGAGCTAAGCGTATCTCTAATCTTTAGCACACATCGCCTCTACCTCTTCGATGCTCTTAGCAATCGCAGAGGAGAGATTTTCACACCCATCTTTTGTTACTAAGATATTATCCTCAATCCTGATTCCGATGCCGCGATATTTCTTTGGCACGCTTTTGTCGTTCGTATCGATGTAAAGACCTGGTTCTATGGTTAAAACCATCCCTTTTTGCAACGGTATCTCTTGGTTTTTTGCGTCTCTATATGGTGCTGGGTCATGTACATCGATGCCCATCCAATGCCCTATTCCATGAGGATAATACTTTTTATGTTTCTGTTTTTTGATAAGCTCTTTAATATCTCCGCTTAAAATCCCAAGCTCTACCATTCCCTTTGTCAAAAGTCTCTCAGCACTCTCTTGGAGATGGCTTCTCTTTACAAAAGGTTTAATCATGCGAATGATTTGGAGTTGTGTCTCTAAAACTAGCATGTAGAGCTCCTTTTGTGCCTCGCTAAACGCACCATTCACGGGGATAGTTCTTGTGATGTCGCTAGCGTAGTAGTTATGCTCACACCCAGCATCGATGAGGATAAGCTCACCACTCTCAAGTGCTTTGGAGTTTTCTATGTAGTGAAGCGTATTTGCATTATTCCCACACGCAACGATAGAGGTGTATGCATCGCTATAAGCAGCATTCATTTTAAACTCATGCTCTATCTCTGCTTGAAGATGGTACTCGTATCTGCCTTTTTTCGCTATATTCATAACCCTATGATGCGCTTTTGCAGTGATGGCGATGGACTCTCTGATAAGCTCTATTTCCGCGGCAGATTTGTAGAGCCTCATCTTTTGAATGAGAGGGAGGATGTCATGCTCTGCTTGAAATGATTTCGCGATTTTTATCATCTTTTTCAGACCGCTTTTTTTGGCATTTTGCTCATAGTAGAGATTTTTTTTCTTGCCTCTATACTCTAAAAAGATTTTTTTAAAATCCTTCGTTGCATAGACCTCATCGACTAAAAATCTCTTTTTT
This sequence comes from Sulfurimonas sp. UBA6792, assembly GCA_002452425.1. Lineage (GTDB taxonomy): Bacteria > Campylobacterota > Campylobacteria > Campylobacterales > Sulfurimonadaceae > Sulfurimonas. Next base: position 6,912 of record DKFQ01000070.1, read on the forward strand.
GCCTCTTTTTCGCCAAGGCGTTTTCCGTTCCAAAGCTCTAAGGTCTTCTCTTTTTTTTGCACAAAAAGAATCGTCTTACACTTTGTACTGCTCTTTACAAAAAGGAGGATAGCATTATCCTCTTTGAAGCCCGTAAGATAGTAGAAGTTGCTATCTTGTCTATAAGGGTGTTCTGTGTCGTGTGAACGCGTTACTGCCTCTGCACTAAAGAGTACCGCTAGAGAGCTTTTTGCTAACTTTTTAAAAACTTTATCTCTGCGCTTTTTGTATTCACTCTCCAAAATCATCTGCATCTCTCCTCAAGCCATGCTCTCTTGTTTGCAACAATCTCTCCAAGAGCCTTTTTATATGCTTCTACCCCTCCAGAAGCATCCGCTGTTTTTGTTTTTACTTTTGAGCGAAAGGTTTTTGTTGCGATAGCAGTAGATGTTTTTGTATCAACAAGTGTGAGCGAGATAAGGAGATTGACATAAGAGCTGCTCATATCGGCAGTATAAAGCTGTGTAAACTCCTCTATATTTGTCTCTAAGACCAAATCTGTCTTTACTCTGGAGCCAAATGGGTGGACACTTCCAAAGAGCTCAAAATCTCTTATGCTTGAAAAGAGTTCTGAGGTGATAAAACTATTTACAGACTCCTGCCACTGTGACTGTGAGTAGGCAAAAACCTTACCATTTGCCTCGGTATATTCCATCTGCAAAGAGAGAAGTGAAGCGGCACTAAATGCTTGCGCCACCTTGAGTGATTTTGCCCTGCATCCTTGAGCGTTGCTCTTTGCCACACTCTCTTGCAATGTCATCCTATACTCAGCCACTGTTGGCTTAAGTGTTGTACATCCTAAAAAAAAGAGCCCTACTGCCATATATACAAAAAATCTCATGCTACTTCTCCCCTGGTCCTTTTTTCATCTGCTCTTGCAAAAACAAAATATCCGATGGACTTCTTTCATGCTTTTGGAGCGTCTCTTCTATCTTTATCATAAGAGTTTGCATCTCTAAAAGCGTGTTATTCATCGTCGGTATAAGCTCGCTTGTCATCTCTTTAAAGTTAAAATCACCGCTCTTGAGCGCATTATTGATTGTGTCCATGGCCCCGCGGATACCGATATAACTCTGCATAATAGAGCCAAAAGAGCCTGCTACACGGTCTTCCCAGACGATACTGTTATCAATTAACTTTGCTATGCGTGGCATCATTGCATCGATTTTTGCTGAAGAGCTCTCTAAATTTTTCATCGTTTGCTTTAAGCTTCCTACTGTCTCATCGTCTAAAATATCATTGAGTTTTGAAACAAAAAGCGCACTGTTTTTTAAAAGAAGCGTTATCTCTTCTTGATTTTTATCTCTTAGTAGCAAGTTAAAATTTTTAAGTGTATCTGAGAGTTGTAGTGTAATGTCGCCTAAACTGTTTTCAATCTTGATAAGTAGGGACGGAATAGTTTTTATCACTGCAAACTCTTCGCCCTCGGTATGTTTGAGTGGCTCTGCACTATCATCACCAAAACTTAGGTTGATGTAGCTCAAACCCGTGATGCCTTGCGATGTGAGTTGCGCCCTTGTGGAAGATTTGATAGGTGTTGATTTGAGTATGCTTACAAGCACCCTTACCTCTTCAGAATTTTTAGGACTTATGGAAAGTTCAGTTACTTTACCAACACTTATACCTCTATACTTTACAGGTGCATCGAGATTTAGCCCTAAAACAGACTCCTCAAAGTAGATAGCGTATGTTCGCATCTCAACCTCTTTGGCAGGCTTTAAGAGCCAGTACCCAAATCCCAGCATCAAGCCAACTCCCAAAAGCATTAAAAAACCGACTAAACTGTAATTGACTCTATTATTCATAAATATTACCTCTGTACACCGCTAAAAAAAGTTTTGATAAAATGATTTTCAACGCCAAATATATTATCCAAATTCCCCTCATAGACTACTTTTTTCTCATCCAAAACTGCCGCATAGTCCAGCGTATCATATATGGAGCGCAGATCATGCGAGACCATAACGATAGTGAGCCCAAGAAGATCGCGCAATTTCAAAATCAAAGCGTCAAAATCACGAGCGGAAATGGGGTCAAGTCCACTTGTGGGTTCATCCAAGAAGAGAAGTTTAGGGTCCATCGCAAGAGCACGTGCCAAAGCTGCTTTTTTCTTCATTCCACCGCTTATTTGGGATGGGTAAAGATAGGCATCTGAGGCTTTTAGTCCCACGATATTGATCTTAAATGCTACTATTTCACTAATCATTGCCTCAGACAAATCACTGTATTCGACTAAGGGGAGCGCTATGTTATCGCGAATATTGAGTGATGAGAAGAGTGCACCCGCTTGAAACAGCACTCCCCACTCCCTACGAAGGCTCATGGCATCATCGTAGCCAATATCTTGAAGCTTTTTTCCCAACACCTCAATCGCACCACCATGAAACTCCTGAAGCATAACCATCTCTTTAAGAAGCGTAGTTTTACCGCATCCGCTAGGACCTAAAAGCCCGTAGATACTCCCTTTTGGAACACTAAGAGAGATGTTTTCATGGATTATTCTCTCATCAAACTGCGTTTTTAGTCCTCTGACTTCAATGACATTTTGCATTATATTCCCAAATTCGTAAAAGCGATAGAGAAAACCGCATCACAGATAATGACTGCAAAGATGGATTCAACAACGCTTTTTGTCGTGTTAAACCCGATGCTTTGCGTATCGTCTTTGACCAACATTCCCCTATAAATAGCTATAGAGGCGATCAAAAATGCAAAAAATGGACCTTTAAAAATTCCCACTAAAAAGTGCTTTATCGCTATAACTTCACTAAATCTCTCTAAAAACATCTCAACAGTGATGCTCATATCAAGATTTGCAACAACCATACCGCCAATAATAGCCATTATATCGGAGACAAAAATCATAATGGGCATTGTTATCATAAGGGCGATTATCTTTGGAACAACTAAAAATCTGTAGGGGTCAAAACCCATCGTCTGCATCGCCTCTAGCTCTTGTGTTATCTTCATCGCGCCTATTTGCGCAGTAAATGCCGAGCCGCTTCTGCCTGCAATAACTATTGCGGTAATGAGAGGAGAGAGCTCACGTAAGATAGAGAGTCCAAGCATATCTACGATAAAAATATTTGCTCCATAAAGCTTTAACTGAACAGAGGACTGATACGCAATAACAACACCAATCAAAAAACTTGTCAGTGCGATGATACCAAGCGCTTTAAGAGCACTTTCGTTGATTTCAAAAGCTATTTCTTTAAAGCGAATATTTTTATAAGAGAAAAGATAGTGCAATTTATGCATAAAAAGCTCACCCATAAATGCTAAAAAGGAGAGAAACCTAAGGTAGCTTTTATAGCCACCCACACCTAGTTTTTCAACCATACTCCTCTTTTTTTTCTTTGGTATAGTCACTATTTTGTTCTCTTGTTTTTGGGTGAGTTGTAGCATTGCGAGAACACTCTGATGTTGGCTCTGTATCTCTACGCTTAACTCTTTTGCATGAAAATGGTTTTGAAGATGGTTTAAAAAAAGAGCTCCCGCAGTGTCTAAAAACTCAAGTTCAGACAAATCAAGAATGATTTTCTTCTCTTTAGAAAAAGATGTCCTCTCTATCTGCTTTTGGTAGCTTGTGAGGTTATAGAGGGTGAGCTCTCCTGTGAACTTTAAAGAGAGCGCATCCTTTGTATCGATAAATCTAAAAGATGAAGCGTTCATAAAAGAGGGTTAAAAATCTCTTTGTAGAAGTTTTTTAACCTTTAAAATCGTGATAATCTTATCTGCCTGTTTTCCAACGCCATCAATCGCCGTATCATCGCCACTTGCCGTATCAGGGGCTGGTCCTATGTTTGATTTTTTGATTCTTATCGCCATTGTAAGTCTATCGATAACAAATCCTGCGATATCGTCTCCATCACGCATAACGATAAATCGCGTCTCTTCGTTATGTTTTTTAGGACTAAGCCCAAATTTCGTACGCAAATCAATAAGAGGTATAACAGCGCCACGCATATTAAAAACCCCAATCACATACTTTGGAACTTGCGGCACTCTTGTCCATGGAAATGGTTTGATAATCTCCTGAATTGAGAGAATAGGCACTGCATACTCCTCATCCCCGATAACAAAACCGACCAACTGTACAACATCATCTGTATGCGTTAAGTTTTCGCTCTCTTTTTGGCTCTGTTTTTTGATAATCTGTTTTAATTTATCGCTCATTTTAAAAACTCCGATTTAAAATTGATATTTCTTTGAACCACGCTCATAAGATAGTCAGCAGAGTAGGGCTTTGTGATGTACTCAACCATACCAGACTCAACACCGCGCATACGGTCAGATTTGCCTGTGCGTGACGTAACAGCGATGAGAGGGAGATTTTTATATCGGTTATACTTTTTAATCTCTGTTGCCAAAGAGTAGCCGTCCATTCGCGGCATCTCAATATCCACAAGCATCGCATCAAAGTTATGGTCACCCTGTTTTAAGATGCTCAGTGCTTCTTGACCATCACCCGCCTCAACAAGCGTAACGCCTAGTGGCTCTAATGCTTTTCTCATGATAGTTCTATCTGTTTTAGAGTCATCTACTATCATCACGGTGTAGTCACTTGCTTTTGTTTTGTCACGTGTAAGGAGTGCAACATCCGACGTCGTATCTACAATCGCTGATGTTTTTACATGTTTTGCCATATCCATAATAGCAACAACGTCAACGATAAGCGTTACGCCGCCATCTCCACGGATAGTTGCTCCTGCAATACCGTTGATGCCCTTGAGGAACTCTCCAAGTGACTTGATAACAATCTCCTCTTGCCCGACAAGCGTGTCCACGATAAGACCGAGTTTGCTTGCACCAAGACCAAGAACAACAACATAAGCATACTCGCTTGAGTCTAAAATGCGCTCTACTTCAAAAATATCACCAATATGCACAAGTGATAAAACATCCTCACGCAGCCTCATAACAGAGCGTCCCTCTACTGTATAAACCTCATCTTTTGAGATACGCACCGTCTCTAAAACGGACGCGAGAGGGATAGCATAATGCTCCTCTTGAACACCGACAAGAAGCGCTTGAATAATCGCCAATGTAAGAGGAATTTTGAGTTTCATAGACGTACCGACACCTATCTCACTATCGATGTCAATGATACCGTTAACTTTTTCTATGTTTGTCTTTACAACGTCCATACCGACACCACGACCTGAAACGTTTGTAACAACTGCTGCCGTAGAGAACCCTGGCTTAAAGATAAGACCAAACGCCTCTTTATCGCTCATATTATCCGCTTCTTTTTCGGTAATGAGCCCTTTTTCAAGAGATTTTCTCTTGAGCATCTCTGTGTCAAGTCCTTTTCCGTCATCATCTATTTGGATAACGATTTGGTTTCCTTCATTGTATGCTTTGAGCTTAATCGTACCTGTCTCGTTTTTGCCCTGCTCTGCACGGATATGCGGTGCTTCGATGCCATGGTCGCATGAGTTTCGGATAATGTGAACGAGCGGATCGCCTATCTCTTCAACGATAGATTTGTCAAGTTCTGTCTCTTCACCCGATATCTCAAGTTCTATCTTTTTGTTGAGTTCACGACCAAGGTC
>DKFQ01000076.1:0-846 GCA_002452425.1 Sulfurimonas sp. UBA6792
GCATCTGAACTCAAAGAGGTTAAAAGCGCAAAAGAGCTTCATATAGGATGGTGCATTATTGATGCCAACTCCATAGAAAAAGTGCTTCCTTCTCTTTGTGAGGTTGGTGTGAGTAAGATAACGTTTATCGCATGTGAGCGAAGTCAAAAAAACTTCAAGATGGACTTTAAACGTTTTGAGAGGATTCAGGAAGCCTCTATGCAGCAGTGTGGGCGTAGTAGCTATATAGAGATGGATAGTTGTAAAAGCGTGCAGGAGTTTATCAAGGCATATCCAGATGTAAAAGTGTTTGATTTTTGTGAGAAAACATTGCAAGAGTATAGTGATATAACAACCGTTCTTATAGGATGTGAGGGCGGATTTTCCCCAAAAGAGAGAGAGCTTTTTGCATCGGTGCAGAGTTTTAGACTAGATACCCCGATGGTTTTGCGCTCTGAAAGTGCCGCTTTGGCAGTAGCCAGCAAAATACTGCTTTAAAAGACTATAATTCTTTAAGATAAATCTCGGTAAAATTCACACCGTAATAATCCGCCCCCATACGGATTTAAAAAATATATAGATATTCGCACACGAACGAGTATCAAAAGGTAAAAAAATGAAAAAAGATATCCACCCAAAATTAGTAGCTTGTACAGTAACTTGTTCATGCGGTAACAGCTTCATCAACGAAGGAACAAAAGAAGAGATGAGAGTGGACATTTGTAACGAGTGCCACCCGTTTTTTACAGGTTCTGAGAGAATGGTAGATACTGCCGGAAGAATTGACAAATTCAACAAGCGTTACGCTAAAAACTAATCAAGATTTTTCTTGCTTACACTCATTCCAACCCCGATTGGAAACATAGG
>DKFQ01000076.1:1024-4445 GCA_002452425.1 Sulfurimonas sp. UBA6792
CCTGGGCAGGCACTTGTAAAATATTGTCAAGACAATGGCGTGAAATATGATGTTCTCCCCGGTGCAAACGCACTTTTGACCGCTTTTGTGGCAAGCGGATTTGTTACTACAAAGATGCTTTTTTGGGGATTTTTGCCGCATAAAGGCAAAGATAGAGCGGCTTCACTTTTGGGTGCCCTAAACAGCGGATATACGACTGTTCTTTACGAGTCACCGCATAGACTTGAGAAACTTTTGGATGAACTCTCACATGAAGAACCCTCTCGAAAGATTTTTTTGGCAAAAGAGCTTACAAAAAAGTATCAAAGGTACTATGTTGGAACTGCCGATGAAGTAAAACAAAAAGTGGATGCAAATCTTAGAGGCGAATGGGTGGTTGTTCTTGAGGCAAAAGAGACGTTTGGCAGCTCTGCCATCAGCCAAAACGATATCTTGGAACTTGACCTACCGAAGAAAGTACAAGCAAAACTTATCTCTAAAATAACAGGCGAAAATACAAAAGCGTGTTATGAGAGACTGCTTAGTCTCTAATGTTAATTTTTTTGGATAAAATACCCCTATGTTAATATACGCAAAACAACCCATAAACTATATCATTCAAAATCATCCGAGTAAGATAAAGAGACTTTATCTTGCTAAAGAGATAGATAAAAAAGAGTACTCACGCCTTATGAAAATGGGTTTTGAGATAAAAAGAATCCCCTCAGATGCGGCAGGAGCAATGTGCAAAAATGCCTCACATCAAGGGATGCTTGCAGAAGTAGAGGCATACGAGCTTCATGACTATAAAACATTTTTAAATTATGAATTTGTGCTTATTCTCTCAGGGCTTACGGATGTTGGAAATATCGGAGCGATTGTGAGAACTGCTTATGCGCTTGGGGTGGATGGTGTCATCGCATGCGGTGTAAAATCACTCCCGCTTGAAGCAATCATAAGAACAAGTACTGGCGCGCTTTATGACACTCCTTTTGCCATAGAGACCAATGTACATAATGTCCTCAACGACCTTAAAATGTCAGGATTTACGACGTACGGGGCTGATATGGGCGGCAAAGATATCAGAGAAATTGCCATCAAGCCAAAAAGAGCGCTTTTTTTAGGTAGCGAGGGCGAGGGACTAAGTGCAAGAGTAAGTTCAAAGCTTGATGAAGTGGTGAGCATAAAAATGGCGCATGCATTTGACTCTTTAAATGTAGGTGCGGCGGGAGCGATTTTAATGGATAGGATGAGAAGATGAGCGCTGGTATGGAAAAATTAAAAAACATCGGCATCCAAAAAATCCACGAAGATACGCATATATCAAGAGCACACATAGAGGCGATATTTCAAGAAAATTTTGAAGATATGCATGGCGTACAGTTTAATGGTTTTCTCTCAATACTTGAGCGAGAGTATGGCGTTGATTTGAGTGATTTGAGAGCAAAAGCAAAAGAGCATTTTGGGTATGTCGCAAAATATATGAAGCCTGAGCAATCAACACAAATGTTTAAAACAGACAATAAAAAAAGAAATTTGACACTTTTTTATACTGTTTTAGGAATTGCACTTTTTCTTTTATTTGCATTTATAAGTACAAAAAATGACAATGAGGAAATCGCTGCTACAGAGTCACTGCAACAAACGCTTCAAAATAGTCCGCCTCAACTTCAAGAGAGCAAAATCGTGCAGCCTCAAGAGCAAGAACAAAACCAGACCCTTGCAGATGAAAACCTAACTGTTAGTGAAAATAACAGTAGTGTAGCAGAGCAAAATACAACACAAATTGAGAAGAAAAAAGAGCAAATAGAAGTAGCACCACAACCTCCAAAAACTCAAAGTGGTGTGCTTAAGATTATGCCAAAGAGTAAGGTCTGGGTAGGATATATAGACTTGCAGACAAACGACAAATTTCAGGCGACATCTTCGGACGAACTTTTGCTGGATGCTTCAAAAGAGTGGCTTCTTGCATTTGGGCATGGAAATATAAACATCGAGCTAAATGGTGTTTCTCATGAGTTTAAAACGCCAAAAAATATGAGATTCATCTATAAAAATGGCGTGTTAAAGCAGATAGACGTTGAAGAGTATAAAACTTATAATGGCGGCAATGCATGGTAAAAATAGCACTTCTTCTGCTTTGCCTCGTTTCGTTTTCGCATGCGCAAGATTTGCTTATGCAAAAGATTCAAAACCTTGTAAATCCTAGAACTTTTGCTAAAGATAAAGCCTTTATAGAGACCATATTTTCCCCAAAGAGTGCCTATTATAAGGAAGATGGAAGGGTTGATTCTATTAAAGTAATCAAGACGCTTAAAGACAATGGTGTTTTGAATCTTTTCTTTAAGACTCCTCGTGAAATGAATATAAGTTTTAAGACGCAAGGTACGCCTCTTTTGTTTATTAAAATTATGAGTGATACTTTGCAAAATGTCGGGTATTACAAATACATGACAAAAGAGTCTAATTTTGATGATTCAGGGTTTGTCTGGAAGATAAATCTCACTTCAGAGTATGCTGCCGACCCTCTTATCTTGGCGCAAGAGCTTGAGAAAAACAACTGCAAGATTGTGGACGTTGTGCGTGAAAATGAGAGTGACTGGAGTTACGTTATTGATATGCAAAAAGCAAAGCTTGACGTGGCAGCGCTTGAGGGCGGTGTAGAGTTTAACCTTAAACGCTCACTTTACGCCTACTGGCTGGATGTTTCTAAAATTGGCACGCTTGATATTGTCAGCTCTATAAGAAACGAATGGTACCCTTACATCGCCTTTTATGATAAATCTCTTAAACTTCTAAATGTCATAAAAATAGATACAAAAAAAACAAATATAACATTAGAGCTTGACCCAGAGGCGTACTACATCAAAATATCAGATATTTACACACTTAAAAATATCAAAGATGACCTTGTTCTCACTCCTTTAGAGAGAAAAAATTAAACATTTTTCGATAGAATGTCGCTAATTATTTGAGTAGGAAAAATCATGTTTGATGAGATACAGTTTGATAGAATGAAACGGTTGCCAAAGTACGTTTTTGCTGAGGTAAATGAACTTAAAATGGCAGAGCGTAGAGCTGGAGTAGATGTAATAGATTTTTCTATGGGAAATCCTGATGGGGACACTCCTGAACATATCCGAGAAAAACTTATCGAATCTGCCCAAAAGACAAAAACACATGGTTACTCTGTTTCAAAGGGAATTCCAAAGCTTCTTGTGGCGATATCCAATTGGTACCTAAGAAGATATGGCTGTGAGTTAGACCCTGCGACTGAGTGTGTTGCGACAATGGGTTCCAAAGAGGGGTATGCACACTTAGCGTACGCTATTACAAACCCAGGTGATGTGGCGATTGTTCCGGACCCGACTTACCCGATTCATGAGTACTCTTTCATTTTAGCGGGTGGCAATGTCGCTAAATTTGGCATCGAGTTTGATGA
>DKFQ01000152.1 GCA_002452425.1 Sulfurimonas sp. UBA6792
GATGAGGAGATAGTAAAAACCCTAAAAGAGATGGGTGTTGACTATCTGCAAGGGTTTCACATAGGAAGACCACAAAACCATTTTACGATTAATGGTTAGCGTTTAAGATAGCATTTTATCAGCAGTTTATATTTATAACTATATAATACATTGTATGTATATAAAAAGGGTTTGCATTGTTTGCTTATGGAAAAGAAAAAAATGAACTCCTCAAACAAAGCAGGGGAATTGGGTTTGAAGAGATTATTTCGGCGATAGATGCCGGAAAGATTTTGGATGTTTACGACCATCCGGATCAAGCAAGCTATCCAGGGCAAAAGATTTATGTTGTAGAGGCATTAGATTATGTATATCTTGTTCCATTTGTTTGCAATAATGAAGAGATATTTTTAAAAACAATCATCCCAAGTCGAAAAGCTAAGAGGATTTACAAAGGAGAAGACAATGTTTGATGCTGAAGAGATAGCGATTTTAAACGCACTGGAGAACGATAAGCTTACAAAAAGTATAGATGCCGATGAGGAGATAGCACTTGCTCGCAAGGCGGCTAAAGAGTATTTGTCCAAATCAAAAAACATCACAATCCGTCTAAGTGTCGGGGATGTTACAACAATCAAAAATAGAGCGCAAGAGACGGGAATCCCTTATCAAACGATTATCTCATCGTTAGTACATCAGTATGCGACGGGAAAAATTAGGCTAGAGGCTTAAGCACACATGAGCGCACAACCATTTACCCATCTACATCTCCATACCGAATACTCCCTGCTTGACGGTGCAAACAAACTCTCAAATCTTGTTAAACAGGTTAAAAAGCTCGGCATGACATCGGTTGCTATGAGTGACCATGGCAATATGTTTGGTGCTATTGATTTTTACAAGCAGATGAGAGAAGCGGGGATTAAGCCTATCATCGGGATGGAGGGGTATCTTCATAACGGCGAGATGCTTGATGACAAAAGTACGAAACAGCGGTTTCATATCTGCCTTTTTGCCAAAAACCAAAAGGGGTACGAAAACCTTATGTACCTCTCATCTAAAGCCTTTATCGACGGGTTTTACTACTATCCCCGCATCAACAAAAAAGAGCTAAAAGAGCATAGCGAAGGGCTTGTTTGTACCTCTGCTTGTCTTCAGGGCGAGGTTAGCTGGCACTTAAATACGGCAAACGAGAGAAATATAAAAAACGGTGCGCTTGGGTATGAGGGTGCAAAAGCAGTTGCGCTGGAGTATAAAGAGATTTTCGGGGATGATTTTTATCTTGAACTTATGCNNGCATAGGCGATCAGCTCTTTATCGACGACCAACTTTTACGTCTTGCAAAAGAGCTGGACATCAAAGTAGTCGCTACGAACGACACCCACTACACCTTTCATGACGATGCGCAGTACCATGAAGCGTTTATGTGTATCGGGATGAACAAACTCTATGACGACCCAAAACGGATGCGCCACTCCGTTCATGAGTTTTACCTCAAAAGCCCCGAGCAGATGGCAAAACTCTTTGCCGACATCCCCGAAGCCATAGCGCATACGCAGGAGATTGTAGAGAAGTGTAACTTAGAACTCAAACTAGGCGACCCCATCCCTCCAAACTTTAAGTTTACGAGAGAGTATGCTCTCTCTGATGGGCTAAATATAGATAATGCCGATGATGCTACTTTGAGTGAAGATGCCACAAAAGAGCAAAAAAGAGCATGGAAGAGTGCGGCTGATAAGAACGATGCCGAGTATTTTATCTATCGTTGCCGTCTTGGGTTGCAAAAGCGGCTTGTGCATGTACCGCAAGAGCGACATGACGAGTACAAGGAGCGGCTAGAGTTTGAGATGAATGTCATCAACTCCATGAAGTTTCCAGGATACATGCTCATCGTTTGGGATTTTGTCAAAGTTGCCAAAGAGATGGGCATAGCTGTTGGTCCAGGGCGAGGGAGTGCGGCGGGGAGTTTGGTTGCATATTCGCTTGAGATTACGGACATAGACCCGATGAAGTATGACCTTCTTTTTGAGCGGTTCTTAAATCCTGAGCGTGTAAGCATGCCAGATATAGATATGGACTTTATGCAGGCTCGCCGTGGGGAAGTTATAGATTATGTTGTCAAAAAGTACGGGCGAAATCAAGTGGCTCAAATCATCACTTTTGGCTCACTTCTTGCCAAAGGTGTTATCCGTGATGTCGCCCGTGTTCTTGATATGCCACTCTCTCAAGCCGACAAAATGGCAAAACTTGTTCCCGACGAGCTGGGCATAACACTAAACGGCAAGACAAAAAACGGCGAGTTTATAGCAGGAGCATTCCAAAAAGAGCCAAAACTCAAAGAGCTTATAGAAAGCGACGCAAATGCGGCAAGGGTTTGGGAGTTTGCAAAAAGACTTGAGGGGCTTAAGCGAAACTCAGGTATCCATGCGGCGGGGGTCGTTATCTCAAATGAGGAGCTTTGGAAAAAAACTCCCATCTACAAACCCGCAGGCGAGGATGTTTTTGTAACGCAGTATTCGCTCAACTATCTTGAAGATGTTGACCTTATAAAGTTCGACTTTTTGGGACTTAAAACACTTGATGTTATCGACAACGCCATAAAACTTATCAAGTTTCGCTACAACAAAGATGTCGTGTGGCACGAGATAGACGAAAACGACCCAAAAGTTTACGATGTTATCCGCAGCGGCGACACGGTGGGAATGTTTCAGATAGAGAGTTCGGGTATGCAGGACTTGAACAAACGCCTAAAACCCGATAGTTTCGAGGATTTGATTGCGGTTTTGGCACTTTATCGCCCCGGACCGATGGAGTCGGGGATGCTTGATAGTTTTATCGAGAGAAAGCACGGCAGAGAGAAGATAGAATATACATTTGATGCCATGGAGCCTATCCTTAAAAATACTTACGGGGTCATCGTCTATCAAGAACAGGTTATGCAGATAGTTCAGACTATCGGCGGTTTTTCTCTAGGCTACTCCGACATTATCCGCCGCTCTATGGGTAAGAAAAAAGATATGTCCGTTTACAACGACGAGTTTGCAAGCGGAGCGCAAAAACAGGGGCTTGACTACGCTGCTGCATCGAAGCTCTTTGACCTTATTGAGAAGTTTGCGGGGTACGGTTTCAACAAATCCCACTCCGCTGCCTATGCGATGGTTACTTTTCAGACCGCATGGCTAAAGACATACTATCCAAACGAGTTTATGGCGGCACTTCTGACCTCCGATAAGGACAACACGGACAAGGTTGTGCGCTACATCGATGAGACTAAAAGAATGGGCATCGAACTCTCTCCGCCCGACATTTGCGACTCACAGCTTGAGTTCTCAGCCATCACAAAAGAGGATAAAGAGGTCGTTCTTTTTGGTTTGGGCGCTATAAAAGGAGTGGGTGAAGCGGCGGTTTACTCCATTTTGGAGACCAGAAAAGAGGGCGGCGATTTTAAATCCGTAGAGGATTTTGTAAACAGAATTGAGCCTTCAAAAGTAAACAAAAGAGTTATAGAGTCCATCATAAAAGCGGGCGGATTTGATAGATACGGCTTTTCAAGAAAGGCACTTTTAGAGCAGATAGAAAAAATCGTCGAAACTGCAAAAGATGCTTCAAATGCTAAAAAAAATGCGCTAGGAAGTCTTTTTGGAGACGACAGCGAGATAACAAGCGTGGAGTTGAAGCTTCTGAATTGTGCTGAATACGAGCTAAAAGAGATTTTAGAGTTTGAAAAAGAGACCATCGGTTTTTACATCTCAGGACATCCGCTTGATGAGTACAGAGAAAAACTTGACGAGCTAGACTATACACTCTCCTCGGAGATAGAGAGTGTAAAAGACGGTTCATACGCCATCTTCATAGGAAAAGTGGAGGAGATAACCAAAAAAACCTCCAAAAAAGGGAGCCAGTTTGGCATAGTAAACCTCATGGACTTCCACGGAAACATAGAAGTGATGCTATTTTCAGACAAACTAGAAGAACTAACCCAAATGAACCTAAACGAGCCAATCGCCATCAAGGTAAAAGTGACGCATACTGACATGTTCACAAGAACAAATGTCGTTAAAATCATGACACTAAAAGAGGCAAAAAAAGAGACGCAAAAGACCAAAAAAGAGGTTCAAGAGAAGCCGCAAGAACCGATAGCTCTTTGTATAAAACTAGACAGCGATATGCGAGTACTCGAAGAACTATACAGAGTGGTACGACAAAACCCAGGTAACAGAGAACTCAAGCTAACCATCGTTTCAAAGCTACAAAATGTCCTTATAGACTCCGCCATCAGGGTAAGCAGTAAACTTTTAGAAGCACTGGATGGGAATGAGTTTGTAGATATCGTGGCTTCATAGGGATTAGTATGAAAAGAGAAGGTGTAGATACAACCATATACGAGTTGGTTTATAAACTGTATAATTTAAGCGATCAAAATCCTACAAGGAGAGCAAAATGGTAGCCTATAGAGAAATAGTAAGAAACGGTGATGATATTATCCATATAACAAATATGCTAAAAGAGATGAAAACAGTGAGTGAAGTTATCATTGTGCCGCTTGGAGAGACAAAAGAGAGAGATATAAAAGATTTGCAAATAGCATCCATGTCAAAAACTTGGGATAACAGTGAAGATGAGGCGTGGAATGAGTTATAAAAAAGGGGATATTTTACTTGTGCATTTTCCTTTTACAAATCTCTTAGATTCTAAAAAGCGACCCGTGTTAGTGGTAAAAGATGAAAATGAATACGGTGATATAGTTTGTTTTCAAATCACATCAAAACAAAACCAATCAAATATTATAGAAATCACTTCAAGTGATATGAATGAAACTTTAAAATTAAAATCTTTTGTCAAATATGACAAATGTTTTACAATAGACGCAAAAATAGTAGATAAAAAATTAACTTTTACTACAAATAATTTTTTAGTGAGTTTAAAAGACCTTTTTTGTAAAGAGATTTTTTGATGTATTTCAAATGAAACAAAAACTAAAAACCAAAGCAAAAGCCATAGCGCAAAACCCACACACAAAACAAGCCCTTGCGTCCATGAAACCAGAGAAAAATTTTTGGGGCATAAGCGGGGTAGTCCTCTTCTTTTTCGTTCCTGAAATCATCGCCTTTTTTTGGGGTGCAGATATCACGGCTTATGCTAAAAACGAACTTTTAACGCCGCATGATTTTTTAGAAACACAGTACTATGAAATGTTGGTTATGCTCTTTGAAGAGGGAGTGAGTTACCTAAACCTCTCCATCGGCATGGCACTTTTGGTTTGGTTGTTTTTTTAATGAAAGCACGAGATTTAAATCATATTTTTTATGAATGGGACGGGGATATTTTGGTTTTAAATATCTTAGGCACACCCATGGCGAAGCAGGATGCTGTGCTTAAACCAAAGGGCAATCAGCTTAAAGTCAGCGTCAAGGCACAGCCGCAAAATGGTCGGGCGACGGACTATATGGTGGACTTTTTGGCAAAAGAGTTTGGGGTAAGCAGCTCTGCCATTGAAGTGGTTTATGGGCGGGAAAGTATCCATAAGCAGTTGCGCATCAAAGCACCGAAAAAAGTTCCAAATGGGGTAAAATTTGAGTCAGACGAAGGAGATGAAAAGTGAACAAACAAGATTTTAACGAGGGATTATTGGGATTTTTGGATGCCTCGCCCACGCCTTTTCATGCGGTGCAAAATATGGCTGGAATGTTTGACAATGCAGGGTTTGAGAGGCTATTTGAGGAGAAAAAATGGGCTTTAGAACAGGGCAAAAAATATTTTGTTGTGCGAAATGACTCCTCTATCATCGCTTTTACCTATCCAAAAAGCAAAAATTTCTTGATGGTTGGAGCGCATACTGATTCGCCAAATCTTAGACTTAAGCCAAATCCTCTTATCAAAGAGCATGGGGTTGTAAAGTTTGGAGTGGAGAGTTACGGCGGGCTTTTGCTCAACTCTTGGTTTGATCGTGACCTCTCTTTGGCTGGGCGTATCTCTTATCTGGATGCAAACAATCTTATAAAAGATGCGCTTGTCGATGCAAAAAAGGCTATCGCTATCATCCCGTCTCTTGCGATTCATCTTGATAGAGAAGCAAACGAGAAGCGAAGTATCAATGCGCAGACCGATATCTGCCCTATTGCTACAACAGACAGCGAATTTGCATGGGATCTGTTTTTGAGAGAGCTTTTAGCGCAAAGCGGAGTGGAGGAAGTGCAGGAGATTTATGCGCATGAACTCTCCTTTTACGACACGCAAAAAGCCTCTTTTGTAGGGCTAAGAGATGAGTTTATCGCAAGTGCTAGGATAGACAATTTGCTAAGTTGCTATGTCGGGATGCTCGCACTTTGCAGTGTGGATGAGGCAAAACC
>DKFQ01000150.1 GCA_002452425.1 Sulfurimonas sp. UBA6792
GCTTCGTTTTGTTTGTCTGAGAGCTGTATGGTAGATTGCCTCTCGTTCCCATGGTCCGCGTGGGAATGCATACCACACTCATACGCCACCATAACCCCAAGCGCCTCGCCAAGTGAGCAAAAGTAGTAAGAAGCCATAAAAGTTGCGATTTCCAACTGTTGCGGTGCATAACAAAAACCACTACTCTCTAAAATCTCCAAACACACAAACGACGGCTCATCACACACCGCCACAACGACACCCTCAACTTCTTTACCCCGCACAGGAATGGTTACTTTTGCACCAACAAGGGCGGCATGCTGACTTTTATAGGTTAATGGTTCTAGCGGAGAGTTGAGAAGTGCGATGTTATAGTAGTTCAAAGGTTTTTATTTTGTACAAAAATCACTTCTCAAGCACTCTTGCAAGAATCTTAATAATTTCTGTATCATAGATGCTATCCATATAATTTTTTGAGTATATTTTCAAGATTAGAACTTCAAACTCTTCAGTGACAACATAGTAGATAACCCTAAAACCGCCACTTTTTCCCTTTTTTACACTACTGTTTTTTAGTCTTATTTTATAGATGTTTTTCCCGAGATGAACTCCTGCACCCACAGGATCAACCTCCAAACTACCAACAAGCATCAACATATCTTTTTGTACAAGAGGGTATTTTTTAGCTAGATTTTTAATATCTTTTTTTGATTCTTCGATTAAACCGACTTTATAAGTCATTTAAAAATTCTCTAGCATTCGTAGGCTGATATTTCTTATTTTTTATACTTTCAAGCTCTTTTGCAACTGCTTCAAAATCGCTTCTAACATCAACATCATCAATTTTAAACTTTTTTATAATCCCTTCTTTAAAGCTACCTATCAAAGACAAAAACATATCTAAAGAATTATCTTCAATCTCAAGCTGAATTGTTTTCACTACAAACTCCAATGTAAATATATAAAAGAACTATTATATTCGATTTTATTCACAATGTCAAAATCAATTTTATTTTTCTCGCTCCCATGCTCTTGCGTGGGAGCGTTTATTGTGAGTTACTGTTGTAGTCTGCATTCCCACGGAGACCGTGGGAACGAGAGAATTAATTAATTTACAAGCTCATTGCACTTAGCAGTATTTGCAGTACATCCAAAACTTCCGCTTGTTGCGTTATAGTCAAATTGTGTTGCGGTTGAGCCTACATAATAATTGTAAACCCCATCTCCGTTGCCACCTGGATTATCCCAGTGACCACTTGTGGTACTCTCACTCATTGGAGTTGTCAGCACTCCGCCAAAAAGCCCACCAGTATCCATCATCTTTCTTCCATTTGCAGTTGTTCCTGTACCATTGGATATCCAACTTGCATCACCTCTTATAAGCCATGTTTGACGCTCATTGACTATGCCAGCTCTTATGGTTGCGACATCACCTTTGCCTTTGGCTATATCTGCTTGTTCTCTTATGCCGCTAAACTTTGGAAGTGCCACGGAAGCGAGTATGCCAAGCACCACGATAACAAAGATAAGTTCTATGACAGTAAAAGCATGAGAGCGTTTCATAAAAAACCTTGCATAATAATTTTAAAATTATCCAGAGATAACTTGAAAATAACTACTTAGAGTATGCATTCCACCTCGGGAGAGGTGGAACGAGAAAAGACTACTCAATCTTTAACTGATTTGCATTTACACCCGTTGGAATTGTATAAGTAGTCACAGTAAGCTCAGAATACCAAAATCTAGGAGAAGAAGCTTGATCACCATCACGGCAAAGAATTTTATATTTCGCTCCTGTAGCAACAAGTCCAGCAGTCGTTGCATTTTCATCAGTACAATTTGCAACAGTCAATGTAGTCACGGGAGTAGCAGCATCCAATAAGTCCTGTGGAAACTCTGTATCAGTGGTAGTAATATTGTAAGTTGCATTTTTTATACTTCCCGCATCATTATTCATTAAAGACTTGCTCCACTTTGCAGGAGCAACAGTACGATTAAGAGTACCAACAAATCCTTTAACAATACCCTCAGCCGCTTGCTCTTGTACACCTATAAGCTTCGGCAACGCAACCGCAGCCAAAATACCTAAAATAACGATTACGAAAATCAACTCTATCATAGTAAAACCAGCTCTTTTCATAAGAACTCCTTTTGTAGAAAAATTTGGGTTACGCTTATAACCTTAGCTACCATTATGAAGCATAGAAGATTAATTGTTGCTTAATGTGATATTTCTTTTCGTTCCACCTCTTTCGAGGTGGAATGCATACGCAGAAATATATTTAAGGTGAGAAGATTTTGTGGTACAATAAAAAAAATATAAAGAGAGGCTGCAGATGAAAACACTTACCCTTGAGATAAGAGATGAAACAATCTTTGAAAAGGTTATCTGGATGTTGCAACATTTTAAAAATGATGGTTTAATCATAAAAGAGGATGTTTACCCCACACAAGAAGATGCCAAATCAAGCATAAAGCGAGCTGTAAATGAACTCAACATGGCTAAAGATGGCAAACTAAACGCCAAGCCCATAGAAGATTTGCTCAATGCCTTATAGCATCGTCACACTTCCAGAATTTGATAAAAATGTTAAAAAACTTGCAAAGAGATACAAAAATATCAAAAATGATTTGTCATCTCTAGCTTCAGAACTCAAAAACAACCCAAAGTCAGGCACATATCTTTTTAACAACTGTTATAAAATCAGGCTTGCAAACTCAAGCGTTCCTACTGGTAAAAGTAAAGGATTTAGAGTGATAACGTACTTCATAGATGAACACTCAAACATTTACTTACTTGCAATTTACTCAAAATCAGACCAAGAAAATATAACCGATTTAGAAATAATAGAGCTTCTTAGAGAAATTAAATAAAAAAGATTTGATTTGGAACTCTATTTGCTTATAACAACCAAAAAAGAGGAGTATTTATGAGTATTAAGGTTTCGGCTACGCAAGAACTTGCTGCTAAAGCGCTTGATTATAGAGCTATTCGTCAAGATATGATATCTTCTAACATCGCAAATGCAGATACTCCTTTTTATAGACCGCGTGACATCCGTTTTGAAGATATGCTTGCACAGGAGAAGGCGAAGGTGCTTGGGCAGAGTAGTCCAAAACTTGAGATAGCGCAGACCAGTGGGGCGCATTTTGCGCTTCAAGATGAGCAGAGTGCATCTAAGGCAAAGACTTTTTTTCGTGATGGACATATGGCTCGTAATGATGGCAACAGTGTTGATTTGGATGTGGAGACGACAGAGATGAGCAAAAACTCTGTTATGTTCAACGCTCTTGTCAATGCGATGCGAAAAGATAGCGGTATCTTCAAGAGCGTTATTGAAGCCTCTTCAAAAGTCAGTTAAAGGTTAAAATTATGTCAAATTTTTTAAACAGCTTTGATATCAGCGGTTATGGGCTCTCGGCACAGCGTGTGCGTGTCAACACTATCTCGCAAAACATCGCCAATGCACATACGACAAGAACGGATGAGGGCGGACCTTACCGACGTAAAGAGGTCGTTTTTAAAGCTATAGACTTTAATGAGCAGTTTAACAAAGCGCTTGATGCCATGAGTGAGAGTGCAAAGTATGAAGACCCGCTAAACGAGGGAGCGTACGGCGCAAAGGTCAATCCTGCTATAATGAGCGTTATAGTTGACAAAATCTCCAGAGATGACAAAGCGCCGCAGATGAAGTTTGAGCCAAACCATCCTGATGCAGATGCAAACGGGTATGTTGCATACCCAAATGTTAATCCCGTTATCGAAATGGCCGATTTAGTAGAAGCAACACGAAGCTATCAAGCCAATGTAGCGGCTTTTGAGAGTTCAAAAAATATAGCAAACAGTGCGATTTCACTGTTACAGTAAGTAAAAGAGGAAGATTATGAGTGTGATTGATGGTATTTCGGGTATTTCATCTGCTGAACTTTTAAAACAAAAGAGTGCGGTTGAGAGCAGCAGCGGGAGTGGAGAAGATTTTGCACAGCATCTCAAATCTGCTATCGGCGATGTCAATGAACTACAACAAAAGAGTGAAAAGGCGCTTGGCGACATGGCAACGGGACAGGTAAAAGACCTCCATCAAGCAGCTCTTGCCATAGGAAAAGCGGAGACAAGCATGAAACTTATGCTTGAGATACGAAACAAAGCGCTTAGTGCTTATAAAGAATTGGGCAGAACTCAGCTATAATCTGTTTTAAAAAAATTGATATAGCGTAAGAAGTATGATTAACCAAAACAAAAGCAAAAAAATAGCCATTCTTTACGCCCTTCTTGTGATTGGCTTTTTGCTTTTTTTAGCAGCGATGCTCGCAACCGTGCTCAAGTCGCGCGACCTCCCCTCACTCTATACCAAAAACAGCTCCAAAGCTACACGTGGTTCTGTCATCAGTGCAGATGGATACCATATCGCAACTACCGTAAAGCTCTACAAAGCCATCGTCAACACACACTACATCGACCCACTCAAAAAAGATCTTTTTGTAAAACTCTTTAGTATCTACTCCGAGATAGATGCCAAAGAGATAGAGAAGAAGCTAAACACTCAAAAAGGGGTAGTGGTTCTTAGCTATAACATCCCACAAAAACAAGCACAGTACCTCAAGCAACTCGCGTATGAGCTGCGACGCTTAAAGGTTTTTGTGGAGATTAAAAGCCCTTCAACTGGGAGAACCTCACTCCATGGACTAAGCATCATCGAGAGTGGGGAGAGCCGAGAGTACGCTTATGGCAAACTCCTCACCCCAATTTTGGGTTATCCCCACAAAGTAGAAGAGGATGGATACACCTATGTCAAAGGGGTAAAAGGGATAGAGAGAAGGTTTGAAAATGAACTTCAAGCAAAAGAGGATGAGTTAAGCCAAGGACTAAGAGACGTCAACAGCTACATCATCCTCAACAAAAACAGCTTTACCAAGCAAGAGGTAAACGGGCTTGATGTCAAACTAACCATCCCTATCTCTTTGCAGATGCGTGTGGAAAATATGCTTGATATCATGAAAGAGGATTTGCGTGCCAAAGAGATTATGATAAGCGTTATGGAAGCATCTACCGGAAAAGTGCTCGCAATGGCAAGTTCCAATAGATTTTTACCGAAAAATATCGAGACCGAGGACTATAAATCACTCAATAGCTCCATGATAGAGTATAGTTTTGAACCGGGGAGTGTAATCAAAGTGGTTACCTTTGCGCTATTGCTTGACAAAGGGCTTATCAATCCTTATGACATGGTCAATGGGCACGGTGGACGCTATACTATAGGCAAGAAGACGATTACCGATGAGCATAGGTTTGATAGACTTAGTGCAGAGGAGATTATCATCCACTCCTCTAACGTAGGTATCGCGCAGATTGCTCAAAAACTCTCAGGCGGGGAGTTTAACCAAGGTCTTATGGATTTTGGTTTTTCCAAAGCTTCTACGCCTGATTTGGTTTATGAGAGAGTGGGTTCTGTACCAAGTACGATGCAGCTTAACAACGAAATCTATAAAGCGACATGTTCTTATGGGTATGGTATGCGTGCAAATCTGATGCAGCTTATCCGTGCGTATAGCGCCTTTAACAACAACGGAAGAATCGTTACACCAAAACTCGTTGACTCTTTTATAGACAAGCGCAAAAAAGAGATAGCTACGCCTTATGAGGAGCAAGTTCAAGTCATTAGCACCGCAACGGCGCAGCGCATAAAAGATATCCTTATCAAAACGGTCAATGAGGGAACAGGGACAAAGGCAAAAACAGAGGGGCTTGAAGTTGGCGGTAAAACAGGGACAGCCCATATCGTCGAGGGTGGCAGATATGTCAATGAGTACAACACTGCTTTCATAGGCTTTGCAAATGACACGCAAAGCAAATATACTATCGGCGTTATCGTTATCCGACCTAAAAAGAGCCAGTTTGCCGCACAAACAGCGGTACCTGTCTATAAAAAAATCATTGATTTGCTTGTCGAAGAGGAGTACTTAAAGCCAAATATTGTCGAGCAACCGAGTCCCGCCGACAACAACCTCTACTAAAATAATGCTATTGCCAAGTTCTACGTGCGAGATTTGAACAAACTCACGGTTGACAATAGCGACATATGAAATCTCAAGCGGCGCTAAAATCTCTCTCATATTTTCTACTATGGTGTTTGCGTCCAAAACTCCGCGCATCACCATTGCAGTGGCACTACGCAGCGATGTGGCGATTTTGAGCGCTTCTTGCCTCTCTTGTGGACTTAAGTAAGCGTTGCGGCTACTAAGTGCTAAACCATCTTTCTCTCTTACCGTATCGACTGCAACGATAGTGACACTCATAAAGAGCTGCTTTACCATAAGCGTGATGAGATTGAGCTGCTGTGCATCTTTTTTGCCAAAATAGGCTCTTGTCGGGTTGACAATGTTAAGGAGTTTCATAACCACCGTTAAAACGCCGTTAAAATGCCCAGGGCGGCTCTCTCCCTCTAAGATGTAGCCTCGCACTTTTGGCGCAAGAAGAGAGACTTCATCCTCGCCGTATATATCGCTTGCCTGCGGGAAAAAAAGCACATCCACTCCACTGAGTTTGCATATGAGCTTATCTGCTTCATCTTTTTTAGGATATTTCTCCAAATCCTCTCCCTTTAAAAACTGGGTAGGATTTAAAAAGATAGAGACTACGACGACTTCATTCTCCTCTTTTGCCCTTAAGATAAGTGCTCTATGTCCCTCATGCAAAGCGCCCATTGTCGGGATGAAACCAACAGTGCGCTTCTCGTTTTTAAGGTACTCTTTTAACTCAAAGGGAGTAGAAATAATCTTCATTTTAAGCCTCATTTTAATATAATCGCGGAATTATACAACAATGGAATTACATTTATGGACAACTACGAATACACCGAACTTTTGAAAAATCTTTCCAATAAAATGAGCAATATTACGGGTGTTGTTGAACCTAGCAAACTTGAAGCAAGACTAAGTGAGATAGATGTGCTTGAGAACTCTCAAGATTTTTGGAATGATGCTGAACAAGCTGCCATCATCCAAAAAGAGAAAACCCAATGCGAGCGCAAACTCAAAAAGTACAACCTTGCCAAAAATGCCATAGATGACGCAAAAGAGCTTTACGAGATGGCAAAGGCGGAAAATGATGAGGAGCTTATCAACGAGGCGTATGATGGCGCTACGCATCTTGAAGATTTGATTCGCACCATGGAGATTGAGGTACTTTTAAGCAACGAGACAGATGGGAACAATGCCATACTTTCCATCCACCCTGGAGCAGGCGGAACTGAGTCGCAAGACTGGGCTTCGATGCTTCTTCGTATGTACAAACGCTTTGCAGAGAGACGTGGATGGAGTGTAGAGGTGCTTGACTACCAAGCAGGCGATGAGGCGGGCATAAAAGATGTCTCTTTGCTTATCAGTGGTGATAATGCCTATGGCTATCTCAAAACAGAAAATGGTATCCACAGACTTGTGCGTATCTCCCCTTTTGATTCCAACGCCAAAAGACACACCTCTTTTACCTCTGTTATGGTCTCTCCTGAGGTTGATGATGATATCAACATAGAGATTGAAGATAAAGATATCCGCATCGACACCTACCGTTCAAGCGGTGCAGGTGGGCAACATGTCAACAAAACAGAGTCCGCAATCCGCATAACGCATATAAAGACAAACGTGGTTGTGCAGTGCCAAAATGACAGAAGCCAACACAAAAACAAGGCAACTGCTATGAAGATGCTCAAATCTCGTCTTTATGAGTTAGAGCTAGAGGCTCAAAAGGCGCTAGCAGATGGCGTGCCAAAGAGCGAGATAGGCTGGGGGCATCAAATCAGAAGCTACGTTATGCAGCCATATCAGCAGATAAAAGATACAAGAAGCAACATCGCCTACTCAAATATCGCGGCTATTCTTGATGGAGATATCGATAAGATGATAGAGGATGTGCTTATATCTCAGAATCGTTCTTAGACAAAAAACTATAACCTAAAAAAAGAGCTCCAAAAATCATACTAAGAATAGTAAAATATTGAATCTGTGCTTCTTGGGCATTTTTGAGCTCCTCTACAAATTTAGAAGCAGATGGTTCTTTTTTTGTCGTTGATGTGCCGCCACGAACACTCGCTTCCATTCGCGCTACATTTGCAGCGGCAATCTCATTTTCACTGATGCCCTCTTTTGGCGCACTCCAAAAAAATGCCACTACACCTACAATGAGCATCAATGCACCCAACGACCTAAAGATAAGTAACTTATATTTCTGAAATATCTCTTTCATTCTTCTGCTTTTTTTCCTATAATTTTATTATGAATATACTTAAAGAGTTTCAACTAGAGGACAAATGTTCCTATCTTGAGGGCAAACATCAGACAACGCACTATAAAGCCATTGAAGAGTGCTCTGTCTCTTTTTGCCAAGAGCTTATCGAGCGTGGTTATAGGAGGTTTGGCAAAATCTTTTTTCGTCCTGAGTGCAGTGCTTGTAGCGAGTGCCAAAGCATCAAGATAGATGTACAAAACTTTCGCTTCTCTGCATCTGCTAGAAGAGTACTACGCAAAGCCTCCTCCATCAAAAGCTACATCCGCAAGCCAACTCTTAGCAAAGAGCATCTGGAACTCTTTGACAAATACCATCTTTTTATGCAAGAGAAAAAAGGGTGGGAGTCCACACCAAAAAGTCCACAAATCTACTATAGCTCTTTTGTGGATGCTCACTATGACTTTGGATATGAAGTTTTGTACTATTTGGATGAAAAACTTATCGGAGTAGATCTTATAGATATTTTAGAAGATGGTATCTCCTCTATCTACTTCTACTATGACCCCGACTACTCAAGTTACTCGCTAGGAAGGCTCTCCCTCTATAACCAGATACTTTTTGCACAGCGTTGGCACAAGAGGTGGATTTACCTTGGTTACTACGTACAAGATTGTCCTTCACTCTCCTATAAATCTTCTTATACTCCCTACCTTACTCTTAATGGGCGACCAAATTTGGATGAAGAGGCGATTTGGTTTTAATTTTAGCATTTGGTATAATTGCGCCATGATGAAAAAAATAGCAACTGAAATACTCTACTTTATGGTTCTCTTGTTGATTCTCGCATTTATGCAACATCCTGATTTACTATCATCTCCTCTTGAGAGAGTAAGTCTGATGGCAGAAAAAGGGAATTTTATCCATCCATTTTTATGGACATCTGGTGTTTATTTGGTAGTTGGTCTGGTACGATTGATAGTAAAATATGCACTTTATCTCAAAAATAGAAAGAAAAATTAGAAAGGAATTTTGATTTTGAGGGAGGAGATAATACTTCAAAAATGAAGTATTATCTAGCTAATTTAGCCATTTCTCTTTTTGATAATCTCTTCAGAGACATTTCTTGGAACTTCTTCATAGTGATCAAATTCCATAGCGTATGTAGCTCTACCTTGTGTTGCAGAACGAAGGTCAGTTGAGTAACCAAACATCTCAGCAAGTGGAACGAAAGCGTCAACAATTTTGTTTCCAGCTCTATCACCCATTGCACTGATTTGTCCGCGACGACGATTTAAGTCACCGATAACGTCACCCATATAGTCCTCAGGAACTTCAACTTCAACTTTCATGATTGGCTCTAAAATCGCAGGATTTGCTTTTCTACAACCCTCTTTAAAGCCCATTGAAGCAGCAAGTTTAAATGCCATCTCATTTGAGTCAACTTCGTGGTAAGAACCATCATAAAGAGTGATGTCCATATCTTCCATTGGGTAGCCCGCAAGAACACCGTTGCTCATAGTTTCAGCACACCCTTTTTCAACTGCAGGAATATACTCTTTTGGAACAACGCCACCCTTGATTTCGTTGTGGAACACAAAACCTGTACCAGCTTCACCTGGCTTAATTCTAAGATATACGTGACCAAATGCACCACGTCCACCAGACTGTTTTGCATACTTGTACTCTTGCTCAACTTCTTTTCTGATAGTTTCACGGTAAGAAACTTGTGGCGCGCCAACTTCAGCTTCTACTTTAAACTCTCTTTTCATACGGTCAACAAGGATTTCAAGGTGCAATTCGCCCATTCCTGAGATAATTGTCTGTCCTGTCTCTTCATCTGTATGAACTCTAAAAGATGGATCTTCAGCAGCAAGTTTAGCAAGTGCTAGACCCATTTTTTCTTG
>DKFQ01000027.1 GCA_002452425.1 Sulfurimonas sp. UBA6792
CTCTGTAGGAACTTGTCAGCGTGTCGAGATTCATATCTATGATTTTTTCAGAAGCAATTATCAACTGAGCACGTTTTGCCTCATCTTGCTCTTTTTCTTGGATATTTTTGATGATAAATGTTCTTACAAAGGTAAAAGCGGAGTTTACATAATGTGTTGGAAGCCCAATACGTACATGTATTTCGCCTATTTTGTAAAGATATGTAAAGTAAGGAAGGTCATATTTACCGCAAAAAAGATTGACAAACCATGTTTTTATCTTACTGCGATGATAATCAATAATCTGCTGGTTTTTTAGAAACTTTGCAGTTGAGCCAAATCCCCAAATATAATCATAAAATTCGTTGATAAAATCCTCCGCTAGTTCGTTCATTCTAGGCTGGAGTGTTTGCAGAAGAAGAGCCTCCTCTTTTGTAAATTTATAGTGCTCTTTGAGACTTTCGTGGTGCTGCATATGTGTGCCTTTTTATGTTTAAACAAAATACAACCAACTAAAAGAGCATTGGTTATACTTTGTATTGGGGTGTCAATTATAACAAAATAAAAGGGAAAAATGGTATCCTTTCAACATAAAAAAGATAAAAAATAGAGTAGGAAAACAGATGATTAGCTCCCTTCGAGGCATGAACGATATTTTAAGTGAAGATTATGAGAGATTTACATACTTTTTGTCAGTTGCGACAAGAGTGGCGCAGCGATACGGTTTTCACTTTATAGAGACTCCCATTTTAGAAGAGACGGCACTTTTTAAACGCTCTGTCGGCGAATCAAGCGATATCGTGGGCAAAGAGATGTACCAGTTTATCGACAAAGGGGAAAACGATGTCTGTTTGCGTCCTGAGGGAACGGCGGGCGTTGTACGTGCTTTTATCCAAAAAAAACTTGACCGTGCAGGCGGTATCCACCGCTTTTTTTACCATGGTCCTATGTTTCGCTATGAGCGACCGCAAAAAGGCAGACNNGACTTAGACAGTTTCATCAGTTTGGAGTTGAGAGTTTTGGGGTTGAGAGTGTCTATGAAGATGCAAGTATGATTATGATGGTAAGCGACATCTTAAAAGAGCTTGGGATTGGTTACAGACTCAAACTCAACTCGCTTGGATGCAACGAGTGTATGCCGCCTTACCGCCAAAAACTGATTGATTTTGTAACAGTTCATAAAGAGCATATTTGTGAGGATTGTACACGCAGAGTCGGTACAAACCCCATCCGTGTGCTTGACTGTAAAGAGCAGAAGTGTCAGAGCATCTATGCAAATGCACCAAAGCTGATAAACAATTTATGCACGGAGTGCGACAGTGAGTTTGCAAAGCTTCAAACGCTTCTTACGCAAAGCGGCATCGCTTATGAGATAGATACGCACCTAGTTCGAGGGCTTGACTACTACTCTAAAACTGCCTTTGAGTTTGTAAGTGATGACATAGGAAGCCAAAGTGCCATCGCAGGCGGAGGGCGTTATGATAGGCTTGTAGAGTTTTTGGATGGTCGCCCTACTCCGGCTGTTGGTTTTGCGATGGGAATTGAGAGACTAATGGAACTCATCATCATGCCGCAAAACTCAAGAGATGGGTACTATATGGGCGCCATGGATGAAAGTACGCTTGATTTGGTTGTAAAAATGGCGCACCAAAAAAGAAGCAGCGATAAAGTAGTTTTAGACTACAAACCAAAAAACCTCAAAAACCATCTCAAAGCAGCTGACAAAGTAAATGCACGCTTTTGCTGTGTCATTGGCGAAGATGAGCTTCAAAATGGTACGATTTGGGTAAAAGATTTGGAAGACAAGACAGAAAAAACACTTTCACATGAAGAGTTTTATGCTTTAAAGGAGACACTATGAACATCTCAAACAATATCGCTTCACTGCAAGCACATCAGACGATGCTAAACACAAGCGCAAACAATGTTGCAAATGCAAACAGTGACGGTTTTGTACCGACACAAACAAGGGTTGTAGGCGGCGAAAACTCCATAAGAGCGCAAAATGCACAAATGGATAACTCAGGCGCTCAAACAAGCCAAACAGATCTCTCAAAAGAGATGGCCACTCAGATGGTGGTAGAAGATGTTAGCGCCCTTAATGTTACTGCTATGAAAACGCAAGACGAAATGTTTGGAACACTTTTAGACATCAAAGCCTAAACTTTTTTATGCATAATCTCTGTTTATTCACTAAGGCTTCACGGTGGGTACCCCAAATCTAGTGAGCTAGATTTGACCCTTCCGTTGCAGAATCGTTCACAAACAGAGATTATGCAAATTTTAATAGGGTTTAGGAGAGTCTATTTCTATAATCTTGATATCCAAATTCTTTTATAAGCTCCACGCTTCCATCTTCTCTTTTTATCACAAGTGACGGTAATTTTATGCCGTTAAATGTAGTATTTTTCACAAATGTATAGTGGATTTGGTCTTCAAAAATCACTTTATCGCCAACTTTGAGCGGCTCATCAAAAGAGTAATCTCCCATGATATCGCCAGCCAAACAGGTGTTTCCGCCAAATCTGTAGGTGTACTTTTTCTCTCCCGCTTCGCCGCTTCCTCGCACCATCGCACGGTATGGCATGGCAAGAGTGTCTGGCATATGAGCTTCTGCCGATGTGTCAAGGATGGCTATGTCCATGCCGTTGTGAACAATGTCTAGAACACTGCTTACAAGCTCGCCCGTCTGCCAGCCTACCGCTTCTCCCGGTTCTAGGTAAACTTCGACGCCGTATTTGGCTCTGAAGTTTTTTATGATACTTATGAGCTTATCGACATCATAACCCTTTTTGGTTATATGGTGGCCGCCACCGAAGTTTATGTACTTCATGCCTTTAAAGTATTTTGAAAACTTTGCTTCAAACGCCTCTAAAACTTCTTCAAGTGCATCGACATCCTGCTCGCAAAGTGCGTGAAAGTTAAGCCCGTCAATGTGTTCTAAAACTCTCTCGTCAAAATTTGCAAGCGTTGTTCCAAGGCGGCTGTAAAGTCCGCAAGGGTTGTAGATATCTTTTGGGGACGATGACTGTTCAGGGTTAATTCTTAGCGACAAACTCACGGCAGGATTTATATCTTTTACCCGCTGGACATACTTAAAGAGCTGATTTGGCGAGTTAAAAACTATATGGTCGGATATGCGTGCTATCTCATCTATATCTTCATCTTTGTAAGCAGGCGAGTATGTGTGAACTTCAAGATTTTTATCATCTTTTGCAAACTCTTCTCGTGCTAAAAGTGCCTCATGAAGTCCGCTTGAAGTACACCCTTTGAGGTACTGTTTTACGAGTGGAAATGTACTCCACATCGCAAAACCTTTTAGAGCCAAAATCACTTTAGCTCCGCTCTCAATCTGTACACGATTTAAAATTTCAAGGTTTGCACGAAGAAGAGACTCATGGCAAATATAGTACGGTGTAGCGATTTTTTCTAAACTCTGCATAGATTTTAGACATCCATCTCTATAATCTGCCAAGGAAGTCCTTGTGTGTTCATCTCTTCCATAAACGGATCTGGATCCATCTGTTCCATATTAAAGACACCAACACCACTCCAGATGCCTTTTAACATAAGTTTTGCGCCTATCATTGCAGGAACTCCCGTTGTGTAAGATACGCCTTGAGAGTTTGTCTCACGGTAGCACTCTTCATGGTCTTTTACCTGATAGATATATATCTTTCTCTTTTTGCCGTCTTTAATACCCTCGGCAACAATACCGATATTTGTCTTGCCTTTTGTTCTTGCACCTAGTGACGCAGGGTCAGGCAGAAGTGTTTTCAAAAACTCAATCGGAGTTATCATCATGCCCTTATGCTCAACAGGCTCTATACCTAGCATGCCGACATTTTGGAGAACTTCCATATGTTTGATGTAGCTCTGTCCAAATGTCATAAAAAATCTGATACGCTTTAAACCTTTGATGTTTTTCACTAAAGACTCCATCTCTTCATGGTAGAGCAGATAACTATCTTTTGGTCCAACCTCTGGATA
>DKFQ01000064.1 GCA_002452425.1 Sulfurimonas sp. UBA6792
CTTGCGCAAGGTGCACTGAGTATCGGTGGGCGAAACGTCAAAGGTGCCGACAAATCTCACGCTACAACGGGTGTTATCTACGATGGCGGTTTGGTGGAGAGAGAGATTCCTATAGATTTGTATAACCAAGAGTTTGTCACGCTCTCACTAAGGGAAGCAAACTTTAAAAATAGCGTATCCATCCAAAAAACGCTCAATAGCTTCTACAGTACAGAGGTTGCCGTAGCGATGGACTCAAGGACAGTGAAGCTTAAAAAACCGCAAAACAAAACGATGATTGAGTTTTTGGCGGAGGTTCAAGGGCTTGATATGGAGTATGATGTTCAGGATAAGATAGTTATCAATGAGCGCACGGGAACAATCGTCTCAGGGGTTGATATCTCTATCAAACCTATTATGATGACCCATGGAGATATTACCATCAAGATAACAGAACAAGAAAACGTTGCTAAACCCGCAGGTTCGATGGTTGTAGATAACAATATGATTATAGGTTTAAATGAAAACGAGCTCTACACAAAGACGGGAACA
The DNA here is from genome assembly GCA_002452425.1 of Sulfurimonas sp. UBA6792. Classification (GTDB taxonomy): domain Bacteria; phylum Campylobacterota; class Campylobacteria; order Campylobacterales; family Sulfurimonadaceae; genus Sulfurimonas. The sequence goes on from DKFQ01000064.1 coordinate 532, forward strand.
ACAACAGTGGCAAATCTGGTTCGTTCCCTGCAAAAACTCGGAGCAACGCCAAAAGACATCATCTCTATCTTAGAAGCGATGAAGAGTGCGGGAAGCATCTCTGCTGAATTGAAGCTAATCTGATGCAAAGTAGTAACTCTTTAAACCTACAATCTGCACTCATAACACAAGGGCAGCAGATTCCAAAGATAGATACAAAAGCAGAAGATGCAAAGTTGCGTGAGCAGACTGATGCTTTTGAGTCCATTATCATTAAAATGCTTATGGACAGTGCGATGGAAGATGAGAAAAATATCTTCTCAGATGCAAACGACCCAGGGGATAAAATCTACAAGTCGATGTACCGAGATGAGCTTTCAAAAGCGAGTGCGGGCAGCTTTGGGTTTTCTCAGATGCTTTATGACTTTTTAAGTCAAAAGCGCTCTTAAGAACTTAATTTTTTCTCTTTTATGCCGATATGGTTTCATAAGAATTATCGTGACTAACGAAAGAAAAAAGGATAGAAAATGATTTCACAGTTAAATGGTGCAAACATACGTACCGCGTACGCAAATAGCTTTGGTGAAAGTAAAGAAGTTACACAAAAGAGTGCGCTAAGTGTTTCAAAGCAGGGCGATTTGAGCAAAGTTGAGCAAATCAAAGAGGCTTTGGCATCGGGCGAATACAAGATAAATCTACAAGCTCTTTCAGAGAAGATGGCGCAAGAGTTACTGTAGGTTTTTAGACCAAACAAAAGGATTAGATTATGCTTTCATATCATTTGCAAAGTGCTCTTAGCGATTTAAGAGACCTCATTACAATTACAGAATCTGACATAGAGGATATAAAAGTAGCAAATCATAATCCGCAGTTTGATAGACTCAAACTCAAAGAGGAGAAGCTCAAGAGTTTTGAAGCCAAAAAGGCGATGATTGACCATGAGATAGCTTCACTTATCGCTGCAAATCCAAAGGCAGAGTTGCCACAGCTTTTAAATGAAGAACAGCACGTTTCTTTGGGTGAACTCAAAGCAGAACTCCAAAACCTTCGTGATGCAAACAAGCGTTATGCAAAGCTCGTCTTGGCAGTGAGCAATCTTTACAATACTTTTTTAGAGCGAGTCATGCCTACTGAGATGCAGGGTTATAACAAAGTCGCTTCCAAAGAAGCAACCTTTTTAAAAGTGAGAGTATAAAATGGGTGCTTCAATCTTTAATGCACTTAGCATTGGTTACAGCGGTTTAAGCGCTGCACAAGCTGGAGTGAACACAACAAGTCATAACATTACAAATGCCGAGAGCGAGGGCTACACACGACAAAGAGTGATGCAAGCTGCCGCAACACCTCTTCATTTGGCACCTGGCAATGTTGGCAACGGAACGCAAGTAACTGATATCGCAAGAATTTTTGATAATTTTGTTTATGATAGATATACAGGCATAGCTTCAGACAAAGAGTATTCTGATTTTACAAAAACAACGCTTGAAACACTCTCTACTTACTTTCCAGAGATTGATGGAGTGGGGATTAAAGCTGATTTGCAAGAGTACTACAACATGTGGCAGACATTTGCAGATAACCCTGACAATGACGCCATAAAATTGGCACTTGCAAAGCAGACAGAAGCACTCTCAAATGGTATCCTAGAAACACAAAACAAGATTATAGACCTTCAGTCAACCCTTAACGAACAGCTAAAAGTCAATGTCGATGAGGTAAATGTTCTTGCAAAACAGCTAGCAGATATCAACATCTCCATAGAGATTTCAGAAGCGACTGGTGCTTACACGGCAAACGATTTGAGAGACAAAAGAAATCTTATTGAGCTTGATTTGGCAAAGCTCATCGGTGCTGATTCTATCAACGGGCAGATTGAGTCTAACATCGGAGTAAGTAGCTCTTCAAACGAAAACAGCGGAAGCTATACGCTTAATGTCAATGGTTTTAACATAGTCGATGGTGGTACGTACCACCCAATCCACATCTCAAGTGCCCAAAATCCAAATGGGTTTTATGAACTCTCCTACGAGAGACAAGACGGCGTTTTGATTCCTATGGGAGAGAAGATAGAGGGCGGGCGCATTGGTGCAATTCTTGATTTGAGAGGGGATAAAATCCAGAGCGACTCTTCTGGCATTCCATCCAATGGAACCCTTCAAAAAGTTGTCGATGAGATGAATGCATTTGCAACAGCACTCATAGAGTCAACAAATAATCTCTACGCCTCAAATGCAACAACAAGAATGAGCTCTAACGCCCTTGATATAAGTGAAACACAGGCTCTTTTGGATACTTCACTCAACATCAAGCAAGGCTCTTTTGATATCGTTATCTACGATATAGATGGAAACATAAGTGCGAGAAAAAGCATCAATATAGACAACCTTACAAGTATGACAGGCACAAACTCCATAGAGGGGCAGATAGCAGCGCAAAGTGATGACAATGCAGATGGCAACGCAAACAACGATGTTGATGATTTTATCCAGTTTCATTGGGCAACAAATGCCAGTGGAGAGAACTCTTTAGAGTTTGTTATGGATGGGGCTTCTGCAGCAAAGGGATATACATTTGCCATAGAGGACAACCTGCAAACATCAGGATTTGATTCAGGTTCAAACTTTGCGGGAGCGCTTGGTCTTAGCAGATTTTTTGATGGTAACAATGCTTCAAACATAAATCTCAATCATGAACTTAGAGAAAATCCGACAAATATAACAGCAGGAAAATCTCCAGTTTCAGGTGACAACACCTCGGCACTCAACATGGTACAACAGCAGTTTGAAGAGTACGCGTTTGACGTGGCGGGACTCTCGTACAAATCGACACTCTACGGTATGTTTGATGTTGTTGCAACGGAAGTGGGCGTAAGAACAAACGAGGCGATTTTAAACAACGAAACCATTACAGCACAGTTTAACGCTACAGAGCTTGAGTACTCTTCGGTTTCTAAAGTCAGCATCGATGAGGAACTTACAAACCTTATCAAGTACCAAACATCTTATGGAGCCGCGTCTAAAATCATCACAACCATTGATCAGATGATGCAAACACTTCTTGGAATCAAGCAGTAGCGCAAAAGATGCCAAAATTTAGTATCTTTGTTCTTTTTTTTATCGTTATTTTCTCTTTTTTTGGCTCTTTTGTTTATGGTGTTGATGCTTACGCACTAAGAGCTGACGCTATTTTGGTTGCACCATCTTTGGAACACCCCCTTGGCACAGATAGACTTGGCAGAGATATACTCGCAAGGCTCATAGAAGGCGGCAAAGTCTCTCTTATTATAGGTGTCGGAAGCGCTTTTATTGCCTCTTTGATAGGGCTTTTGCTAGGCTCTATGGCAGGCTATTTTCGCGGTGTTGTCGATAAGGGTTTTGTTGTTTTGGTTGATTTGTTTTTGACCTTTCCCACCTTTTTTCTTCTTTTAGCACTTGTAAGCTATGTCAATGCCTCCTCATGGGTTCTCATAGTTATTATCTCCATTACAGGCTGGATGACAACGGCAAGACTTATCCGCTCTGAGAGCTTTCAAATCACCTCCAAACCATACATCAAAATCCTCAATATCGCAAAAGTGAACAAGTTGAAGATTTTATTTAAGTATTACGCTCCACTTTTGGCTCCCATCTATTTTGTAAGCTTTACTTTTGGAGTAGGCGGTGCGATTTTGGCAGAGTCTGGACTTAGCTTTTTGGGGCTTGGCATCGTCGCACCGCAGATGAGCTGGGGAACAATTTTAAGTAGTGGAAAAGATGTTGTAGAGATAGCATGGTGGGTGAGTTTTTTCCCAGGACTTATGATATTTTTGGTTACTTTCGCTCTCATAAACATCTCCAACTATCTGCAAGGTTTAACGAACCAAAAACAGATACAGAGTTGATAAATACAATAGTAGGTATAATCACACCTTAAAATTGACGAGGAAAATAGACAATGATTTTAATGATTGACAA
>DKFQ01000083.1 GCA_002452425.1 Sulfurimonas sp. UBA6792
ATGGCGACATAGTGCTCCATCCATGCGGGGGCATCAAGCAAGAAGTGCTCTTTTGCGTAGTCATAGGTGATTTTTGTTGCAGATCTTGTGGTGTCAAGAAAATACCATGGGTACTTTTGCGCACTCTCTTCTCCTGTTCCATGATGGTCAAGAAGCAGAAGCGTCACTCCTTTTTTGGAGTTATTCAGTTTTTCAACTTCGCCGTTGAGCCATTTGGACTCTTCTGCCGTCAAATTGAGGTCAGTAATCAAAAGCGTTGCGTCTTGGGCACTTGCCGTGATGTTTTGCAACATCAACTCTAATGTCTGCTTTACCTCTGCACCGTAATTGGCATTGTAGTTGAGGAGTTTGTGCGGAGTGTGGCGCATAACAAGCTGGCAGCTGTACCCATCTAGGTCAGTGTGTGAGAGATGGTGGATGGTTTGTGTATTCATTTCGTTCCTTAGATTTATTTAATAGAGATAGAACCCATAACTTCAAACGTTGCATTTGAGTCTATCTCGGCATGGGAGAGTGTCACGATATCAAGAGAGAAGCGCTCAAGTATCTCTGCAATCCCTCTGCGCAACTGCGGATCAACGATAACGACAACAGGAGAGATTCCTTTTTGTAGCATCTCAGCAGCTTTTGCACTTGTTGCTTGGATAAGCGCGTTTATCTCGGTGACATTTAAGAGCAGATGACGCATCCCATCACGCTCTTGAGATTTTTCAAGCATTAACTGCTCAGAAGCAGTGTCAAAAGTGAGCAGTCTGACTACCCCATCAGGACCAGAGTACATCTGTGTGATGATGCGAGAGAGTTTCGCGCGCACTTGCTCGGTAATAATCTCAACATTTTTAGTATATTCAGCGATATCAGCGATGGTCTCAAGGATGGTAAGCATATCTTTGAGAGGGATTTTTTCATGTAGCAAGGCTTTGAGAACCCTTTGTATAAGCCCGATAGAAGCCACTTTTTGTAGATCTTCGATGATAACTGGAAAGTCACCTTTGATTTTAGTGATGAGTGTTTGCACCTCTTGACGCGTGAGAAGGTCTTGGGCATTTTTCTTCACAAGCTCACTCATGTGAGTAGAGATAACAGTCGCAGGGTCAACGACAGTATATCCGTTGATGATGGCATCCTCTTTTTGACTAGGCTGTATCCACATCGCATCAAGCCCAAATGCAGGCTCTTTGGTTGCTTCTCCCTTGATGTCTCCCGTTGCCATGCCGCTGTCCATCGCTAAAAATTTATCTGGAACGATTTTGCCCTCGCCAATAGCGATACCCTTCAGTAAAATCTGGTACTGTTGAGGCTGAAGATGGAGGTTGTCTCTAATGCGCACTTGCGGCATTAAAAAACCAAAATCAGCTGCTATTTTTCTGCGCATAGAGCGGATGCGCTCAAGCAAATCGCCCCCTTGTGTGTTGTCTGCAAGACGGATAAGTTGGTAGCCAAGAGTAAGTTCAAGCATCTCGACTTTGAGAATGTCCTCAAGCGCACTCTCCTCCTCTTTGGCAATCTCCTCGTTAGTTTTTGCAGGGCGTGCAGCTGCGCGCTCTTTTGCTTGCGCCTCTTTCTCTTTTGGCGTGAGAACTCCCTCCACATTGAGGATTGTAAACTCTCCTTTTTGGTACTTGTAGAGCGACCAACCAAGAAGTGCGAAAAGTATGCCTACAAGCCCCATAGAAGCGGTAGGAAGCCCTGGAACAAGTGCAAAGAGAATCATGATAAAGCCCACAATCATCATGATTTTTGCATTTCCCATGATTTGGTTGATGGTGCCCTCTGCAAAGTTGTCTCCATCGCCAGAAGAGCGCGTAATCATGATGCCCGTTGCAGTAGAGATGATAAGGGCTGGTATCTGCCCAACAAGCCCATCACCGATAGTTAAGAGTGTAAAGACGCTAGCGCTCTCTCCCACCGGCATATCGTGTTGGAAAACACCGATTAAAAAGCCGCCGATGATATTGATGAGCGTGATGATAATCCCCGCAACAGCGTCCCCTTTGACAAACTTGCTTGAACCGTCCATTGCTCCGTAAAAATTGGCATCTTGAAGGATTTCGGCTCTTCTTTTTTTCGCTTCAGCATCATCGATAAGCCCCGCGTTAAGGTCTGCATCAACCGCCATCTGTTTTCCGGGCATAGAATCAAGCGTAAAGCGCGCTGCAACCTCTGCAACCCTTGTGGAACCTTTGGTGATAACCATAAAGTTGATGATAACTAAGATGGAAAAAACAATGATACCGATGACATAGTTTCCACCGACAACAAAGTTGCCAAAACTGGTAATGATTGAGCTAACAGCATCGACGCCCTCGTGCCCATGACTCAAAATCATCCTCGTAGTTGCGATGTTGAGCGCAAGCCGAAAGAGTGTCAAGATAAGTATGAGTGTTGGAAAAGTGGTAAGGTCGGTTGGTTTTGGAACATAGAGCGAGATAAGCAAGATAAGTACTGCAAGCGCCATAGAGACGGTAAGGAGCACATCGAGCATGGCAGAAGGAAGTGGCACAATGATAATCGCCAAAATCGCCATAACAAAGATAACAACACTTAAATCTCTTTGCCCGATTAAAAAATTGAGTGTTGTGCCGACTTGTTGTCTAGTTGTGAGTTTTTTCGCCAATCTTCTACTCTAAAATATCTGCTAAAGTTAAATCCGCCAAAAAAGTGTCGATTCTTCCTTGAAGTTTATTTAAAAATGGCCAAAGTGAGCAGAGCTGCGCTTTGCCTGATGGACATGAGTACATCGAAGGAGAGCAGTCAAAAACTGCAGGAGCTTTTCCCTCAACGGAGGACATAACATGAAGCATCGTTATATCTTTTGGTTCATGCAAAAGTGCAAAACCGCCGTTAACGCCTTTGTAGGATTTCAAAATATCATGTTTCGCCATGGCTTGAAGGATTTTAGCTAGAAAACTTTTAGGAATAGAGAGCTGATTTGAGAGCGTTTCGCTATCCATGGGTGCAGAAGCTTTTGAGAGAACAATAAGAGAGAGTATCGCATACTCACTGGCACGTGTTATTAACATTATATTACTTTATTTGATTTTTACTGATGTTACGCACTAAAACGAACTTGTCCGTTTTAGTGGCAGGGACTCAAGTCCCTACAACCCCCTAAAGCTACGAAAAACAAGTTTTTCGAGATTTACAAGGTATTTCATGCATTTTTTTATAAAAGCGCGTGCGTAAGGTCAGATTTTTAAAAAGATTATATCAAAAGAAGTTGAAATAAAAGGCAAAATCAGATATTATTTCGTTTCAACTTTATGCACTGAATTTGTGTGACTGTTAGATTATATACCTTTTGGAGGCTACCATGGCTTTAGATATGGCTAAAAAACGAGAAATCGTTGCAAAATTCGGTCGTAGTGAGAATGACACTGGTTCAAGTGAAGTTCAAATTGCACTATTAACAGAGAGAATCAGTGACTTAACGGAACACTTAAAAGTGTTTACAAAAGATCACGCATCAAGACTTGGTCTTTTAAAGCTTGTAGGACAGCGCCGCCGTCTTATGAAGTATTTCAAAAAGACAAACAAAGATGCTTACCTTAAGCTTGTTGCAGAACTAGGTATTAGAGATAATATCTAATTGCTTCCTTTACGTACTTAAAATATTAAGTGCGTAAAACCCCTTAAACACCTACCAAATCTTAGAAAAATCAAAATCGATACTGCATTTCTCAAGTTCAAATTTTACGCTAGCATCATGGGTGTCGCACACTTTTATATAGCGTCCCTCTTTAAGGCGGTAAATTTTGGCAACTTCACCATCTGGATTGACCGTGATATAGTAGGTTACGCCCTCTTTTTCGTAAATTCTGTGTTTTAAGTTTATATCTTTTGAAGCAGTAGATTTTGAGAGAACTTCAAAGATGATTTCGGGTGCTTGTTGGATGTACGCCTCATTTTGCGGTATATGGCAGATAACAAGATTGTCAGGCTGCACAACCGTATGTTCGTCTATCTTCCAATCGATGGGAAGAAGTGCTTGGCAAAATTCGCAACCCTCTAAAGCCTCATCTAAATATCTTGCAATTTTTGCACTGATACTCTGATGTTTTATCATAGGTGCAGGACTCATAGCATACGCCACACCGTTGATAATCTCCCACTTTCCTTCCCAGTTTTTATACTCTTCATAAGTATATGACGGTAAAAAATCGATTTTCAAAGCACCCATCGTTACTCCTTTGTGATTTGCGGTAATTATACAATAGCCTTTATAAAAAAATCTCCACCGCTCTTCTCAAATCTTCCTCTGTATCTATCCCAAACCCTGTACTTGCTACTTTGACCATGCTTATCTTTTTTTGGTGGTAAATGGCACGGAGTTGCTCTAGTTTTTCTATATCTTCCAGCGGTGCGTCCTCTAGGCTGCAGAACTCTTGAAGGCTTTTTTTGTCAAAACCGTAAATCCCGATATGTCCAAAGTAGTTTGCCTCTCCGCTTCTGTTAAAGGGGATGGGTGAGCGGGAGAAGTAGATGGCGTTGTGTGCGGCATCAAGTACCACTTTTACAAGGTTTGGGTCAAGTGCCGCCTCAGCGTTTATAGCATTGTAGCAACTTGCCATAACAAAAGGCTCGTTTTGCTCTTTTAGGAGATTTAGTCTTTTTTGCAACGCCTCTACAACGCCGCTCTCGATGAATGGCTCATCTGCTTGCACATTTATAACTATCTCATCATCTGCAAGGTTAAGGATGTTGGCGCACTCGTTGATACGGTCTGTACCGCTTTTGTGTGTAGTGGATGTAAGCATCGCCTCAACGCCATGCGCTTTGCAAACTGAGATAATCTGCTCATCATCAGCCGCCACCACAACTCTATCAAGATGCGCAACTCTTTTTGCTGTTCTAACCACCATAGGCAAACCGCCGATATCGGCTAGTACTTTTTGAGGAAACCTTGTTGAAGCAAGTCTTGCAGGAATAATTATCATTTAAAGCCTTTTATACTAAATATAGTTAATTATATTTGGTATGAGATATAATTGCATAATTATATCAGATAAGGTTTTTGATGCTTCTTTATCAGCCATCTTCGGGCTACTGTTACAACAGTGATTCTATCTTTTTGTATGATTTTATCAGCTCATTTTGCCCAAAGGGAAGAGTTCTTGATGTCGGGGCAGGGTGTGGAGTTGTCGGGCTTTTGGTGGCAAAAGAGCATCCAAAAGTGGAGCTTGAGGCGGTTGAGAAGCAGGATGTTTTTGTGGAGTATGCTACCATCAACGCAAGAGTAAACAAGATAGCTTACAAGATACATAAAAAAGATTTTTTGGAGCTTGAAGAGGATGTGAAGTATGACTACATCATCTCAAATCCCCCTTTTTATCATGACGGTGTGACTAAGAGCCAAAACGAGATATTATTTAACGCACGCTATAATATCAATTTACCATTGGATAAATTTTTTAAAAAAGTTTCAAAAGTGCTTAAGCCAAATGCACACTTTATCTTCTGTTATGATGCTTCACAGTTTGGGCTTATCTGTGCAGAGCTTGAGAGGGTCAAAATGAGAGCGGTGGATGTGCAGTTTGTGCATCCAAAAAACGACAGAGCTGCATCGCTTGTGATGGTGCATGCAAGAAACGGCTCAAAGTCGCTTATGAAAGTTTGGGAACCGTTTATCAGTTTTGATGGGGATGAGTTTTCACAAAAGGCAAAAGAGATATATGCAAAAGCAAAGGCGCAGAGTATAAAATGTCAAATACAATAACACAAGAGGGATTTAGCTACTCTTTTGACCCTTCTGCATGCGCTGCTTGTCAGGCTAAATGTTGTACGGGAGAGAGCGGGTACATATATGTAAACCCCCAAGAAATAGAAGCCATCGCCTCGTTTTTGGGGCTTGAGGCTGATACGTTTATGCAAAAATTTCTTTTCAAAAACGGCTATAAATACTCTATCAAAGAGCGCAAAGCAGCAGAGAGTTATGAGTGTGCTTTTTATGACAGAGCGTCTAATGGCTGCATGATTTATGAGGTACGCCCTATGCAGTGCAGAACTTTTCCTTTTTGGGATTATTTTAAAACAAGAGTTGATGAGCTAAAACTTGAATGCCCAGGAGTTGTGGATGCTTCGTAATATAAAAGTGTGTATGGCACTGCTTCTTTTTGTTCTCTTTAGCGGTTGTGCTATGCATAGCCCGAGTGAGCCAAAAGGGTATGAAAAAAGCTTTGCGCATGAGGATATTTACATACTTACCGCACTTTATGCAGAAGAGTTGGGTGATCATGAGAGTGCATCAAAGATGTTTGAATCTCTTTATAAAGAGACAGATAAAAAAGAGTACTTCTATCGCTCGCTAAAAAACGATATGGCGGCACAGCAGTATGAGAAGATTATACAAAAAGCCGATGCAGCCGCGCTAACGATAGAAGATGTAGAGCTCAAGAGATTTAAAGTTGTAGCGCTTATGAGACAAAACCGACTAGAAGATGCAAAAGAAGCGGCTCTAAAACTTGCTACAAATTCTAAAAATGTTGATGATTATCTTTTGGTGGGTGATATTTATGTCAAACTCAAAGAGTATGAAGAGGCGCTCAAGTCGCTTGAGAGTGCCTACGCAATCGAACATAACGAGAAGATTATGGGCAAGATGGCGATTATTTTGTATATGAATCTTGAGAGAAAAAAAGATGCAATCGCACAGCTTGAAACCTACTCAAGAATCTACGGTTGTTCTGTTGACATCTGCAACATGCTAGCAGGATTTTATAGTAACGAAAATGATGTAGATGCACTCGTATCCACCTACTTGAGGATGTATAAGCTAGAGAACAACAGTGAGATAGCAAAAAAAATAGTGCAGATTTATGGATATAAACGAGAGTATCCAAAAATGAGAGAGTTTTTAGAAGAGAGCAAAAGCGATAATGAACTTTTATTGCAGCTTTATATCCAAGAAAAAGCGTATAAAAAAGCAGCTGCTATGGCAGGGGAGCTTTATGAAGAGAGCGGAGATGCTCTTTTTTTAGGGCAAAGTGCTATATTTGAGTATGAGAGCAGTGAAGATAAAAATGACAAAGCGATGCAAAAGAGCGTTATCGCAAAGCTAAAAGAGGTTATAGAGATAAAAAAAGATGCGATGTATCTCAACTATCTGGGTTATCTGCTTATAGACCATGATGTTGATGTAAAAAAAGGAATCGTCTATGTGCAAGAAGCACTCAAAATTGAGCCAAATTCTGCTTACTATCTTGATTCTCTTGCATGGGGATACTATAAAATTCAAAAATGCAGTGAAGCGGCAAAAATTATGAAAAAAATTCGTACGATGCAAGGCGGAGACAATGAAGAGGTTGTGAAGCATCTTCAAATGATAGAAGAGTGCGAGAAAATTCAAAAAAGGAAAAAAGAACAAAAATGATTTTAGATGAGATAATCAAAAAAACAAGAGAAGATGTTATAAAAAGAGAGAAGGAGTTTTCACTTGACTGGTTGGGACGTTCACTTGCTTTTAACGCAAGAGCGCCACGTGATGTTTTTCCATACCTCACAGCTACACCTGAGGACCCTTATAGAATCATCGCTGAGGTAAAAAAAGCATCCCCATCAAGAGGCGTGATAAGAGAAAATTTCGACCCAATTGCAATAGCACAAAGCTATGAGCGTGGTGGTGCTAGTGCTATCTCGATTTTGACGGAACCTCACTTTTTTCAGGGAAATCTCGACTATCTGGGGCAGATTAGAAGATATGTAGGTATCCCGCTTCTTAGAAAAGATTTTATCGTTACAAAGTATCAGATACTTGAAGCAATGGTTCATGGTGCAGACTTTATCCTCCTTATCGCAGCGGCACTGAGCAAGAGCGAACTAAAAGAGCTTTTGGGCTATACACGACATCTCGGTATGGAAGCGTTGGTTGAGGTGCATGACAAGAGCGATTTGGTAAAAGCTATCTATGCAGGAAGTGACATCATAGGCATAAACCACAGAAATCTACAAACTTTTGAGATGCACATGAACCTCTCTTATGAGCTTATCCCAATGATACCAAACGGAAAAGTTATCGTTGCAGAGAGTGGTATCTATGAGCATGGACAGCTAGAAGATTTAAGTAAAGCTGGTGTGGATGCTTTTTTAGTAGGCGAATCTCTTATGCGTCAAGACGATGAAGAGGCGGCACTTAGAAAACTGAAGTTTGGTTGATTTTTAATTTTTTTGTGGTACAATTTTTATGCGAATACAATTTTCTTCATGTGAACGATGGAGTGACAATATAAGGTTAGTGGGAGTCATGAACCACTAGCCTTTTTTTTTGTCCTCCAAAGTTCACATTTAGAGGGGGTTCTTTATGGATAAGCTTGTATTCGCATTACTGCTTATGTGTGTATTTGCACCGTTACTTAGGTAATGCCAAGGGGTTTTTGCCCCTTGCCCCCAAATAATTTTTTTAGCCAATCAAACTTTTCGCACACTCGTTGATTCTTTTGCCATCAGCCTTGCCTGATAGCTCTTTGCTCGCTGCTCCCATCACTTTTCCAATATCTTTGATGCTTAAAGCACCTACTTTTGCTATTATCTCTTTGAGCGCCAAGGTTAGTTCATCGTCGCTTAGTTGGGCTGGGAGATATGTTTGATAGTAGGCGATTTCATCGAGTTCGTTTTGCATCAACTCTTCACGTCCTGCATTTTTGTACTGCTCGGCGGCATCGTCTCTTCTTTTGATCTGCTGTTGGATGATTTTGATGACATCATCGTCACTTAACTCTTTGCGCTCATCAACTTCTATCTGTTTAAAAGCACTCATAAGAAGTCTTAGCGCATCTCTTTTTTTTGCATCTTTGGCTTTCATAGCCTCTTTTACATCTTCACTGATTTTATCTCTTAAACGCATACTTTTGCCTTTTTCTTTGGAACTATTCTTGCTATGATTATAACGAAATAAAAAGATAAAATTTTAAGAGAGATATAATGAGAGAGAAGTTTTTACTGTTTTTACTACCTATTTATGCTATACTGTTTTTTTCTGGGTGTACTGCAAAGTTAACAGAGCCTGAGATTGATTTTGAGCCGCCTGCTTATGTGGAGCAGATGCCATCGCGTGAAGATAGAAAAGATTTTACTTCAGTTGGGAGCATTTTTGGGCAGGGTGATAATCCTCTCTTTTCTGATCACAAAGCGATGCATGTCAATGATATCGTGACCGTGGTTATCTCAGAGACGGCAAAGAGTTCAAATACAGGTTCAAAACAGCTTAGCGAGAGCGATTCGCTTGGTCTTGGCGGCGGTGCTTTTACTTCAACTGGAACAAACTCAGCGGTAAATTCTGCAGTAAACAAACTTAATGGCATTGCCAATATAGGCTTTAATGCAGGTTCTGAGAGTGCATACCAAGGGCAGGGAAGTGCAACTAAAGATGCCTCTTTCAAAACGACTGTTTCTGCGAGAATAGTCAAAGTTTTAGAAAATGGGAACTACTTTATCTCTGGAAGCAGAGAGATTCTCATAGATGACCAAAAGCAGATTATTCAGATAGGCGGTGTTATCCGTCCTTATGACATTGATCAGAGTAACACAATCAACTCTTCACAAATGAGTGAGGCGAAGATTCTTTATAAAACACAAGGGGATGTGGAACGTGCGACAGAGCAGGGGTGGGGATCAAAAATTGTTCAATCTGTGTGGCCGTTTTAGTCTCTGGCTTCTGCTGGCATTGACACCGCTTTATGCGCAGCAGAGTTTTAAGGATTTTAAAAAAGCTCAAGTCGAGTCTTTTAAAAGCTACAAAGATGAAAGAGATAGCGCCTTTGAAAAATATCTTAAAGGGGAGTGGAAAGCGTTTAGCGAGCAAAAGCCCACGCCTTTTTATGAAGAGCCAAAACCTTTAGAAATTGCCCCTGCAACACCTCAAGCACAAAATTCTGTTGGTCCAAAAATATATCTTCAAATCAAAGAAGATGCAAACAACTCTGTTGTTGCTGAGGTAAAACCTCAAATTATCAAACAAAAAGCACTCTCTTTTGATTTTTTTGGGACAAAAATGGCGTTTGACGTCTCTGAGAGTCTTAAAAAAAGCAACTTTTATCCGCAAAATCAGAGCGGGATAACTAACTTTTTTACAACCGCAGCTTCAAGCGAGTATGAGACGCTTATATCTGACATTCAAACTACAGCACAAGAGATGGAACTCAATGATTGGGGTCTTTATCTTTTAGTGACAAAAATCTCGCAAATGGCAACATCAAATCCAGATAATGCAAATCTCTTAAGTTGGTTTTTGCTAAACAAACTCGGCTATGCGGTTAAAATCGGCATAGCAAATGGGCACACAGTTTTGATGCACTATGCGCAAAAAACCATCTACGCTACGCCAAGATACAGTTTTGCAAACAAAAACTACTATGTTGTCGCCAACTATGCAAAAGGGAGTGCGGGGCGGGTTTTTTCTTATGAGCAAGAGTATCCAAATGCGACAAAAGAGCTTGACCTCTCTTTGGAAAAACTCCCAAATTTTGTGCTAAAGAGGCAACAAAAACTGCTTCAATTCTCTTTGCAAGGAAAGAGTTATAGCATCCCTTTTGCTTACAATAAAAATCTTATAGACTTTATGGCAACATACCCACAAGCAGATTATGAAACTTTTTTTAATACACCGCTTGAAAAAAGCACTTTAAGTGATTTGAGTATCGCTTTTAAAGAGCATATCAGCGGAAAAAAAGCGAGTGAAGCTATCAATTTTATGCTCCATTTTGTGCAGAATGCCTTTGTCTATCAGCAAGACAATGAGCAGTTTTCACGGGAAAAAGTGATGTTTGCGCAAGAGACGCTCTACTATGACAAATCCGATTGTGAAGATAGAGCGGTTCTTTTCTCTTCTCTCATCAAAGAGTTTTTCGGTATCAATGTTGTGGGAGTAAAATATAAAGACCACATGGCGACGGCACTTTATATCCCTCTTGAGGGAGATAGTGTGAGTGTAAAATCTAAAAGGTTTGTTGTTGCCGACCCAACTTATGTGAATGCAACTCTAGGGATGAGTATGCCAAAGTATAGAGCTATAAAACCAGTAGAATATATCGTTGTAAAGCAGGACTAAATGATGCAAACACCACACTATGACTCTTTAACCAATGTTGCAAACAGATTTGCTTTGATTGAGTATTTGCAAGATTTGAAACATGCAAATATTTTTTTGGTTGATATCGATAATTTTAACAATATTAATAACAACTACGGATTTGAGACGGGAGACAGGGTGCTTGTGCGTATAGCGGAGCTTCTCTCTTTGGCAAAACCATACACTTCTAAGCTCTTTCGCATCAACTCCGATGAGTTCGCGATTGTCTGTTTAGAGATGATGAGCGTGCAAAGACTCTCAGATGCGGCAAGTTCGATGATCTCCTTTTTTGACCAAACCGAGATAGAGATAGCCAAAAACCTAAACATCAAAGTCTCCATCAGTGTGGGTATCGCCATAGGAAGCGGATGTGAGATACTCAATCAAGCTAGAACGGCGATTGAAGAGCTTCGAGAGCATAAGCGCGCATCGTTTAAGATTTATGATGCAGGTTCTGCTTTTATCAAAAAACAGCAGGAAAATATCTACTGGATACATAAGATTAAAGAGGCTTTTGAAGAGGAGCGACTAGTTACTTACTACCAGCCGATACTCAACAATGCAACCAACAGAGTAGAAAAGTATGAGTGCCTTATCCGCATTTGTGAAAATGGCATCCTCACGCCTCCTATGAGATTTATGGAGGCTTCAAAGCTTACAGGAACGCTCTCTCTTGTGACCAAAACAGTTATTGCACAGAGTTTTAAGATGTTTAGTGCGAATGAGGATGAATTTTCTATCAACATCACCAATACAGATCTCTATCTCAACTTTTTAGAGGAGTTTTTGCTCAAAAATGCAAAGAAGTATGGTATTTTGCCATCAAGAGTGGTTTTAGAAATCCTCGATGATATCGACACCCTCAACACCCCTGAGATACTAGAGCAGCTCAACTCCCTAAGACGCCATGGGTTTAAAATTGCTATCGATGATTTTGGAAGCCAGAGTTCAAACTTCTCAAGGCTTTTGGAGTTCTCACCTGATTATCTTAAAATCGATGGCTCTTTTATCAAAAATATACTCACCGATAAAAAGAGCCTTGTTATTGTGGAAGCAGTTGTGCTTTTATGCAAAAAAAGCAATATTAAAATCATAGCAGAGTTTGTCCATAGTGCAGAGGTTCAAGCCAAAGTAAAAGAACTTGGCATTGAGTACTCGCAAGGATACTATCTTGGAGAGCCTTCTGCAGAGCTTGGCAAAAGCTCTTTTGCATAAAAAAGCGCCCTTGAGAAAGAACTAAGTATATTTTCATCTCCCACAAGAGAGACAACACCGCCTTTGTTAAGGTCTTTTAGGACACTCTCTTGAACTCCCGAGAGGACTATTTTTACCCCTGCATGCTGCAAGATTTTTATCATCTCTTCAAAGTTATGCAGAGCCGTTGCATCGACAAAAGGGACGTGGCGCATGCGGATGATGAGGATTTGGCTCTGAAAGCCTATATTTTTAATGATTTCAGAGTACTGTTTTGCAGAGGCAAAAAAGAGCGGACCGCTTATCTCGTAGATGCTTATGCCCTCCGGAACATTGGAGTAATCCTCAAGAACGTCGCTGTCTATGCGAGCTGAGGGAGCTACACCCAAATCTGCCATTCGTTTCATAAAAAGAAGCGAGGAGAGTACAACGCCTATCTGAATGGCAGCAGTCAAATCGACAAATACCGTGAGTAAAAAGGTACTTAGCAAAACGATGATATCAAATGGAGAAGCCCTAAGTATGGAGACAAAAGAACGCCATTCGCTCATGTTATAGGAGACGACTATCAAGATTCCTGCCAAACAAGCCATAGGGATAAGTTTTGCGTAACTTGCAAAAACAAGCATGATAAAAAGAAGTGTGAGTGCATGAACTATGCCCGCTATGGGTGTTCTCGCACCGTTTTTGACATTGGTTGCAGTTCTGGCGATTGCTCCCGTTGCGGCGATACCCCCAAAAAAGGGAGTGATAACATTGGCTATACCTTGTGCTATAAGCTCCGTGTTAGAGCGGTGTTTTGCGCTTATCATACCATCTGCCACAACTGCCGAGAGAAGAGACTCAACACCGCCAAGAAGAGCGATGGTAAGAGCAGGGGCGATGTACATGTGGAGCGTGCTAAGCTCTACAGACGGGAGCGCAAAACTAAAACTGCTGGGAATCTCACCAAAAAAAGACTCGATCGTAGTTACGGGAATAGCAAATATTTGAACGATAAGCGTTATAAGTATGATGGCGAGAAATGAGCCTGGGATTTTTGTCGTGATATGTTTGGAGTAGAGTGTAATAAGTATGGTTGTAGCGGTAATTGCCACGGCATAAAGGTTGGCTTCATTTAGGTGTGAGAAGTAAACCATCCACTTTTCATAAAATTCCGACGGTAGTTTGTCGATAGGAAGCCCAAGCGCATCTTTTATCTGGGTGGAGAAGATAACGACCGCAATACCGCTTGTAAAGCCTACAATGAGCGGATGGGGAAAGTATTTGAGAAGATTGCCAAGGCGCAAAAGCCCAAAAACAATCAAAATAACCCCTGCCATCATGGTAGAGACCATCAAACCATCCACGCCGTACTGTTCAACTATAGCATAGAGGATGACGATAAAAGCTCCCGTCGGACCGCCGATTTGAACTCTGCTGCCGCCTAAAAATGAGATGATAAAACCCGCAACGATAGCTGTAATTAACCCTTTTTCTGGCGATACACCGGAAGCCACCGCAAAAGCGATAGAGAGAGGAAGAGCAACGATGCCCACCACGATGCCCGCAAAGATATCGGTAACAAGCTGCTCTTTGCTTATGCCAGATTTGAGCAGCGTAAAGAGTTTAGGTTCGAAAAGTTTGCTCATTTTAGTTTTGCAGTGAGTGTAACTGCTCTCTTACTTTTGTCTGCTTATCCTGCGCATCTGCCAGAAGTTCACGGTTTTTTGCCAAAACATCCTCCGGAGCATTTGCGACAAAGCGTTCATTGTTCAACATGCCGCCGATTTTGTCTATCTCTTTTTGAAGCTTCTCATCCTGCTTTGTGAGACGGCTGATGATAGGCGTGAGGTCGATGCTTTGTGTCGGGATAAAGGTTTCGCACTTTTGAGAGATGTCGCTTATCGCATTTTCTACTTTTGTATCCGTAAACTCCACAACTTCCACTTTTGCAAGTCTTGAGATAAACGGCTTCATCGACTCTTGCTCTTTCTCCGAGATACCGTCTATCTTGACATAGGCTTTTTCTATCTTTTGGTTTGCCAAATCAACCAAAACTTTGGCACGGCGGATAGAGACGATAGCGTCCATGATAAGCTCAAATTTCGCCTCATCCCTCTCTCGTTTTTTAGTTTTAAACGGATACTTCATCAGCATGATTGACTCATCGCTCTCTAAGCTCGTGCCTGAGAGTTCATGGTAGAGATACTCTGTGATGAACGGCATAAACGGATGCAGAAGCTTCATCGCCTCTTTAAAAATCGCTCCAAGCTCTACGATAGCACCTTTGTCTGCCTTGCTAAGTTCAATTCCCCAGTCACAAAACTCATTCCATAAAAAGCGGTAAAGCACCGTTGCGGCGTCGTTAAATCTGTACTCATCAAAACACGCGCGAACCTCAAGTGTAGCCATGTTGAGGCGAGAGAGCATATATCTTCCGAGGTCGCTCTCAACACAAAAGCCTCTCAAATCAGGGAATGTTTCAACATTCATCTGAAGGAATTTCACCGCATTGTAGAGTTTGTTTGTAAAGTTACGGTTCTGTTCCAGCTTGTCCGTACTCATACGGATATCACGCCCTTGAGCCGCAGAGATGGCAAGGGTGAAACGGAGTATGTCGGCACTGTACTTCTCAACCATGTCCAGCGGGTCGATAACATTGCCTTTTGATTTTGACATCTTTTGTCCATGCTCATCACGAACGAGTGCATGAAGATAGATGTGGTTAAACGGAAGTTCGCCAATGAAACTCTCGCCCATCATCATCATTCTAGCTACCCAGAAAAAGAGGATGTCAAAACCTGTGATAAGAAGCGAGTTTGGATAAAAATCTTTCATATCTTGTGAAGTGAAAAGCTTGTCCATATCAACATCGCCATTTCCCCAGCCAAGCGTTGAAAACGGCCATAGTGCGGAGCTAAACCAAGTATCAAGCACATCGGGGTCTTGAGAGATGTTTTTTGAAGCACACTTTGGACACGCATGCTCTGCATCCTTAAGACTTGCCCACTCATGGTCACAATCGCCGCAGTAAAAAATAGGGATTTGATGCCCCCACCAAAGCTGACGAGAGATACACCAGTCACGCAAATCTCCCATCCAAGAGTTGTAGGAGTTTATCCAATGCGGCGGGAAAAATTTCGCTTCGCCGTTGTTAGTTTTTTCAATCGACTTCTTTGCCACTTCGCTTCTGACAAACCACTGTTTTGAGATGTAAGGTTCGACTACATTTTTACATCTGTAGCAGTGTCCGACTTGATGTTTGTGGTCTTCAATTTTTACTATAAAGCCCTCATCTTGAAGTTTTTTGACGATAATCTCACGAGCTGCAAGTCTCTCTAAGCCAGCAAACTCCCCCGCATACTCGTTTAAAATTCCTTTTTCGTCAAAAACGGTGATGAACTCCAAGTCGTGTCTTTTGCCAACTTCATAGTCGTTTTGGTCGTGTGCGGGAGTGACTTTTACCACACCCGTTCCAAAGGACATATCTACATGCTCATCGGCGATGATGGCTACTTCTCTGCTTGTAAGCGGAAGTTTTACTTTTTTGCCTAAAAGATGCTTGTAGCGTTCATCTTGGGGATGCACCATAACGGCAGTATCGCCGAAGTAGGTTTCAGGTCTCGTTGTTGCAACTTCTACAAAGCCGCTTCCGTCCGCAAACGGGTAGCGGATGTGGTAAAACTTGCCGTCATGGTCTTCATGCTCAACCTCTATGTCGCTAAGTGCGCCGTCATGTGTACACCAGTTTACCATGTAGTTTCCACGAACGATAAGCCCTTGGTTGTAGAGATGGACAAACGCCTCTTTCACGGACTTTTGAAGCCCCTCATCCATGGTAAATCTCTCACGCTTCCAAGCGGGACTTACACCCATTTTGCGAAGCTGTGAAGTCATGATGCCTGCTGATTCCTCTTTCCACGCCCACGCTCTCTTTAAAAACGCCTCTCTGCCTATCTCTTCTTTGGTCGTTCCCTCTGCAAGAAGCTGTTTTTCAACGACATTTTGCGTCGCAATCCCCGCATGGTCAGTCCCAGGTTGCCAAAGAGTTTTGTACCCATCCATTCTTTTGTAACGGGTGATGATGTCTTGAAGTGTAAAAGTGAGTGCATGACCGATGTGCAGGCGACCCGTAACATTTGGCGGAGGCATCATGATGGAGAAATTTTTTCCCTCTTCTTGAATGGCTTTGTTTCCATCTACTTCAAAGTAGCCTCTCTCTTCCCAAATTTTATAAAATTTATCTTCCGTAAGTTGCGGTTCGTAGCTGTTTGACATGGTTGTTTACCTTGATTTTTCTGGTTTAAAAGTTCGCGATTATAGCTAAAATCTAGTGAGTATTAACTTATCAAAGGTACAATCTATGCCCATAAAACAACAAAGGAATCATCATGCCAAATACAAAAGAGAATTTAGAAGTAGCATTTAGCGGAGAGAGCGGAGCGTACCAAAAGTACAGCGCATTTGCGAAACAAGCGCAAAAAGACGGTTTTACAAATATCGCAAAGCTTTTCCGTACAACGGCAGAAGCTGAGAAAATCCACGCTGAGGGTCACTTAAAGGCGATGGACAAGATAGGTTCAACGCTAGAGAACCTCGAAGCGGCAATCAGCGGAGAGACTTACGAGTATGAAGATATGTACCCGCCGATGTATGAACAAGCAGTTGCTGAGGGGCATAAAGCAAAAAAGATGTTTGGATGGGCATTAGAGGCTGAAAAAGTTCATGCCGAGCTTTACAAAAAAGCCCTTGAAGCAGTTCGTGAGGGAAGAGACCTCGATGAAGTAGGGATTTATCTCTGTCCTCTGTGTGGTTACATAGAGATAGGAGAGCCAACACAAAATTGTCCGGTTTGTGGCGTAAAACCCTCTGGATTTGTGCAGATTTAAATACATTTGCCTTTGTTCGCAATGAGTGTTGTTGCGAACAAAATCACTTTGCATCTAGCTTCCAAAAGTAAAGCGTTCCCCCCTCATCAGCAGTGAGCAGTTCGCTATTTGAGATAAAATCTATTTTTACTATTTTCGTCGTATGTTTTTTGAGCAGATACAACTCTTTGAGCTTCTCTGTTTCTACCACCGCGATATCGTCATCCTCATTTTTGCTAAATGCTACTTGCGTTGCATCGGGGCTTAGTGCTACGCTGCTTATGAAAAAATCTGCGTTTGTCATCGTGAAGCTCTTTGGAGATTTGTAGAGCACAAGGCGTTTGTCTTTGCCACCTGTTGCGAGCATGCCACTTTTGTAGTCAAGAGCAAAGATATCTCGCTTATTTGCCTCCTCATAGCGCTCTATAACCTTGCCGCTTTGAGTCTCTATCTTGTAGAGCGTTGGAGCTTCATCTGCGCTATAGAGTACTTTTTTATCTTCACTGAGCGCAAAGTCAGAAAAACTTGCCTCGCTTAAGTGGTTTTTGTAGAGAATGGCTCTTTTTGTTATGTCAAAAAGGAGGATTTCATTCTCCATTGTGCCGATGATGATTTGGTTGGCATTTACAAACTTTATCTCTTTTGGAGCTATCTTTTGTGAGGCGTCTAAAAGTTTGGTAAGCTTTTTTTGCTCGTACACGTAGATGTCTCCCCATGAATCTAAATTTCTGGTAGAGAAGATGATTTTGCCCTCCAGAGTATCTACGCTTGTAACGATAATGCCAACCGTGTCACCTAAGATATTTTGCTGTGTGGGGATGGTGATTTTTTCTAAAATTTTGCCGCTTGAGAGGTCATAGACCATAACGCTGCTCTCTCTTGTGGAGACGATAAGTCTGTTCTCCTCTCTTACAAAATCAGTGGTTGCATCGCCTACTTTGATGCTTTTGTAGGGCGTTAGCTCTTTGGCAAAAAGAGCATAAACCCCCAAAAATAGAAAAATAAAATAAAATTTCATGCTCCCTCCTTCAACTGTTTTGCTATGCCCACGATAGAGACCTCAAATGCGCCGCTATCGCAAACCTCTATACATCTGGCACATTTTATGCACTCTTTTCCTGTGACGATATGGCTCTGCTTGCCCACGGCGTGCAAGATTTGCACCTCTGGGCAGACTAAAAAGCACTCTTGTGAGTGGATGCATTTGTCCACATCATGCGTGATTTTGATAAGCGAGTATTTGCCAACGAGAGCATTGAAGCCGCCAAGCGGGCAGATGTGTCCGCACCAGCCATATTTTTGGGAGAAAAGGTCAAAGAAAAAGAGTGCTAAGAGAAAAAACCACCCCATCCCAAAACCAAAGATGACACCTCTGTGCGCTATGCCGATGGGGCTGATGACCTCAAATGCCGAAACAGAAAAGAGAAATGAGAGAAGAAGTGTCAGCGCGATCACCCAGTAGCGAATTTGACGGCTCAAAAGAGATGGAACATCTTTGCTCCCAAGACCAAGTTTTCTTCTGAGCGCGGCGGCGGTTTCGGTGATGATGTTTACGGGGCAAATCCATGAGCAAAAAAATCTCCCTCCCAAAACTGCGTAAAAAAGCAAAACGACCAAAGCGCCGACTAAGATATCTGCCGAGATAACCGCTCCTGCAAAAAATGTTTGAAGCGTTGCAAAAGGGTCGCTAAGCGGGATAAAGCCAAGTAAAAGAGATGAGCTTAAGTTCCCCTTTACCATCTCCCATCCATAGAGATTTGCCAAAAAGTAGCTGCCAAGCACAAGAAGTTGCGTGGTGCGGCGTGCGAGATAGTATCTGTATTTGAAGATTTTATTCATGGTAAAGCCCCTTTAAGATGCCATCGACATCATTGACGTTTTCAAGCGCGCTTTTTTCATTGCGTTTGGTCTTCTCCATGGTAACATCCGACGTCTTTTGCTTTGCTCGTGCCTCATCCTCTCTGTCCCACCCCACAACATAGTGTGAGCCTCGTTCATAAGCCGATAAAAAGAGGGGAAATACTTTGATAGACGGGGTGTTGGTAGGGCAGGCGTGTTCGCACAGACCGCATCCGGTGCAGGCTTCTGGGTTGACGACGGGGGTGAGATAAGCGTGCATTCCCGTGCGCTCATTTCGCTCATTTTTTTGCATGATGGCGATATCTTCAAGCGGGCAGGCACGTATGCACATGACACATTGAAGCCCCAAATGCGCCAAGCATGACTCGGTGTTAACTCGTGCTAGCCCCATTTTGGCGTTGTTGATGGAGAATTGCTCTTTTTTGGTAAGCAGTTCAAGGTTGAGCGCATCTGTTGGACATGCACTCGCACACGGAACATCGATGCAGAGGCGGCACGCATTTTCTCGTGGGGTAAAGTATGGCGTACCTGTCGGTACATCATCGGAAACGGTAGCGAGCTTGAGTACATCAAACGGACAAGCACTTACACACATACCGCAATGCAGACAGGATGCTAGAAAATCTTTTTCGCTAAGCGCAGCAGGAGGGCGAAGAGCAAGCGTTTGCGCTTGGGACTTTGTAAGATACGCACTCCACACAACACCGCCCAAAAGAGTATAACCTATGCCATAAACGCTTTTTTGTAAAAAAGATCTTCTATTTAACTCTTTTTCTTGCATGTTCTACCCCTTTGAAACATTGCAGATAGAACCATTATAGTGATAGTTTTTTTAAATTCTATTGAAAGGTCGTATTATTTTTTGTTATAAAACATATTAGGTAAAATCTGGGTTTAAACCTTTCTAAGTATAATCACGCTTCAAAATTACCGTAGGAGCAGATGTGCCACTTTCCCGTCTCAATGCAGAGCAGTATCTTGCCGCTACATCCAAAGCAACACAAAATCTCATCATTGCTTCAGCGGGAACGGGCAAGACATCTACCATCGTGGGGCGCATTGCCCACTTGCTGGGCAGCGGTGCCAAACCTAGCGAGATTTTGCTTCTTACCTTTACCAACAAAGCCGCCGCCGAGATGGTTCAGAGGGTAGCGGACTATTTTGGCAAAGATGTGGCTTCAAAGATAGATGCGGGAACTTTTCATGCGGTGAGTTACAGATGGCTTAAAAAGGATGATAAAAAGGTCGTTTTAAAACAGCAGCGAGAGCTTAAAACGCTCTTTAGAAGTGTCTATGAAAAACGCTCTTTTGGGCATTTGGGAGCGGAGATTGCGCCTTATGGCGGAAACTATCTTTATGATGTTTACTCTTTTTACCAAAACACGGAGTTAAACGCCCATTTTGAAGATTGGATAAAGTCAAAATACCCGGAACATGAGCCTTTTGCGATGATTTACGCCGATATCGTGGATGAGTTTGAAGCACTTAAAAAAGAGTACGGCTTTGTCAATTTTAACGATTTGCTACTCAACTTTCGCACGCTATGCGCTACCAAAGAGCTTGGATACAAAGAGGTGCTTGTGGATGAGTATCAAGATACCAACGCACTTCAAGGCACGCTCATAGATGCCATGAACCCACCATCTCTCTTTTGCGTTGGGGATTATGACCAGAGTATTTACGCATTTAACGGTGCGGATATCTCCATCATCGGCTCATTTTCCAAAAAATACCCAAATGCCACGGTTCATACCTTGACAAAAAACTACCGCTCCACCGTCCCCATCCTCTCGCTTGCTTCAAAAGTCATAGAGTACAACGAGAGGATTTACCCAAAAAAACTCGAAGTGACAAGAGTACAGCACGCAGAACCTCCGAAACTTCTGGCGTATGATGAGCTTTTTGACCAGTACCACGACATCGCTCACAAGATAAGCAGAACACAAACAGTGCGTGATGAGATAGCCGTTATCTTTCGCAACAACTCCTCCGCCGATGGTATAGAGGTGGCTTTGCGTGAGCTTGGCATCAACTGTAGGAGAAAAGGTGGGACGAGTTTTTTTGATGCACGTGAAGTAAAAGCGGTTTTGGATTTTTACACACTGCTTGTCAATGAATCCGACATGATGGCGTTTATCCACCTTTTTGAGTTTGCAAAAGGGGTCGGGAGTGCGATGGCAAAAGAGATATACATTGCACTCAAACGCCTTGGACATGGGAGTATCTTTTATGGACTTTACGCTCCGGATGTCTCCATAACCAACCCTTTTGAGAAGAGAAAACTCAACCATCAGCTAGGGCTTTTTGATGATTTTTTGGAGCTTGGAAGTGTGGCAAAGTTTGCAAAATGCAACTTTGAAGAGAAGTTTATGAAAAATCCCATCTTAAAACACCCAAAACTCACAAAAGAGAGTGCGACATTTTTGCACGATTTTTATCTTCTTTTTCGTGAATTAAAAGGTGTAAAACAGCCTCGTACCATCGTCAAAAAAATCGCAGATTCCGCCATCTACACCTACATAGCAGAACAGCTCTCAAGCAAAAGAGCGTTGCTTAAGGATGGAACGATTGACGAGAAGCAAAAAGCCGAATCACTGGTGCGGATAAAGCGAAAGATGATTTTGCTAGAAGAACTCTCCGTGCCATACAGTGAGCATGAACGCTTCTTAAACGCTATGATTTTAGGCTCATCAGACCTTACGCAAGGCGAGGGGGTAAACCTGCTGAGTGTTCATGCTTCCAAAGGTTTGGAGTACAAAGAGGTTTACATCGTTGACTTGATGGACGGACGTTTTCCAAACCGCAAACTCATGCAGCGTGGCGGCTCTTTGGATGAGGAGAGACGGCTTTTTTATGTAGCAGTCACACGTGCAAAAGACACGCTCTATCTCAGCTATGCCAAATTTGACAAAATCAAAAAGACAAATTTTTTACCGTCTCAATTTCTTTATGAAGCGGGGCTTGTCCCAAAAGATGAGAGTTATAGAGCGATGGTTTTGAAAGATGGAGAGGGTGATGATTAGTCTAAATGGGGCTATAATGGATGCATCTAAAATTGAGGAACAAAAATGAAAAGAGTTTTTTTAGCAACCGCAGTGTTGTTTATGGTAGGTTGTAGTGATGATACAAAACAGAGTGAGCAAGTGGCGCAAAAAGAGGTGGTAACGCCAAAAGAGCAGGTTGCTCAAGAGGTAAAAACAGCTCCTGTTGTGCAAGAGGCTCCAAAAGAGGTTGTACAAGAAACACCCAAAGAGGCAGTAGCAGTGGCGCCACAAGAGGTTTCTACAGAGGTCGCTGCAGTTGCGCAAGCTCCAGAGGCGAGTGTGGATGGTGCTGCACTTTATCAGGTTTGCTCAGGGTGTCACGGCGTGGATGGTTCCAAACCTGCACTTGGCAAATCACAGCCGATCAAAGGGTGGAGTGTTCAAAAAACTGTAGATGCACTTCAAGGGTATAAAAACGGAACTTACGGCGGTGCGATGAAAGGTTTGATGGGTTCTCAGGTCTCAAAACTTAGCGACGCACAGATAACAGCGCTTGGGGAGCATATTTCCAAATTGTAATGAAAAAAGCTTTTTTGCTTCTTTTTATGCTTCTTTTTTTAGGATGTGATGGCAAACTCTACACAAACATCCACGATAAAAGCAAAGTTGGCGTGCATATCCCTTCCATAGAGATTGCCGCTAACGATGCATTTTCAAAAAAAAGCGTAGAGAGTATAATGCAAAAAAGAGACTTTGTAGTTGCATCCTCTGCGTATAGACTCAGAGCCGAACACAGAGACTATAAAAAAGCCTGCACTAACCCACTCTCAAAAATATCCTCAGACTACAGTTTTGATGGACTTGTAGCCATAGAACTTTTTTACAAAGAGCAAAAAATCTACTCCGCATATATGGACTACAAAGGTGAGCAAAAAGAGGCACTTTTTGCAAAACTCATTGACGCAATGATAGATGATTTGCAGATACAAAAGTAGTGTAAATCCATCTATTTATCCGCCTTTGCTACAATTTTTTTAAAAAAAGGAGAGTACGATGCAGTGTCCTGTTTGTAAAGATGTTTCTTTGGTGATGAGTGAGAGAAGCGGTGTGGAGATAGACTACTGCCCATCATGTAGAGGTGTGTGGCTTGATAGAGGAGAACTTGACAAGATTATAGAGCGCTCAGCGACTCAAAGCCATAGTCAAAAAGAGCAACAGCCATCTTATGGGCAAAAAAGCCACTATGAGAAACCACGCTATGAGGATGCGCCACGCTCACACGATGGCTATTATAAAAAGAAAAAAGAGAGCTTTTTAGCTGATATTTTTGACTTTTAAGACTAGGGGAGTGTGACTATCCACTCCGCTAATGTCTCAAGCTCTTTTGCTTCTATCTGTTTAAAAGATGGCATAGCCGCTCGTTTTTCCCACTTTCCTTGACTTCCCTCTTGGATACTTTGCTTCATTGCCTTTTTGTCTGCTGCAAATTTCTCTTGAATCTTCTTTAGTGATGGTCCTACGAGATCTTTTTCTTTTTTATGACATCCCATACAGTTGTATTTGAGCGCGATTTTCTCACCCTCAGGGAGTGCGTCATACTTTGTTTTTGCCTCCATTGACTCGGAGAGTTTTTTGGGTGTAAAGTGCGAGAACATATACTTTGCTATGGCTCTGCTCTCATCATCGCTCACGCTTGCCTTAAGCGAGGGCATAAGACCATACTTCTTGAGGCTCTCTTTATCGCAAAAAGCCTTCTCAAGGCTTGGCTCTTTGACGTAGTCAACGACAAAATCGATAGCCTTATAGAGCTTTTGTGACTCATCAC
>DKFQ01000082.1 GCA_002452425.1 Sulfurimonas sp. UBA6792
GCTAAATATTTCAGCTTCTTTATGCGGAGATGCCATCGGTATAAAACTTGCTAAAAAAATAGCAAACCAACTCTTAAACTGGCGTTTTGAAGTAACCGACACACACGGCTTTCGTCATGCAGAAGTTGCAGGCGGCGGAGTGGACACAACAGAGATAAACCCAAAAACTTTTGAGTCACTCAAGCAAAAAAATCTCTATTTTTGTGGAGAAGTGCTTGATGTCGTGGGAAAAAGAGGCGGTTATAACTTTGCCTTTGCGTGGGCAAGCGGCTATCTTGCGGCTAAAGATATAACTAAAGTTAATTTGGTTAGACTGTAAGCAAAATTTCATAAGGAGGTTTGCTTATGTCAACTTCTCTCATCATTCTCGCCGTCTTGGCTCTTGTTCTTGTTTTGATGTACAACTCGCTTGTAGGCAAGAAAAATCAGGTGGAAAATATCTTTGCAAGCGTAGATACGGTTCTTAAAAAACGCTATGACCTCATCCCAAATCTTGTCGCGAGTGTGAGCAAATATATGGAGCATGAAAAATCGCTTCTTGAAGAGGTTACAAAGCTTCGCTCGGAGGCTACAAAGCCAAATCTCAGCGATGCGCATAAGATAGCGCTTGATGCAAAAGTGACTTCTGCTCTTGGTTCTATCATGGTGGCGGTTGAGGCTTATCCTGAGCTTAAAGCAAATGAAAACGTGATGCACCTGCAACATACTCTTCATGAGGTAGAGGAGCAGATATCGGCGGCTAGACGCGCTTACAACCAAGCCGTGACTGACTACAACAACGCTATTGAGATGATTCCGACAAGTTTTATGGCGTCACTTATGCACTATGGAAGAAAACAGGTGTTTGAAATTGATGTGAGCGAGAGGCAAAATGTCAATGTAAAAGAGCTATTTAGCTAAGCATAGCGATGAAGAGCATAAGCGAACTGACAGACTTTTACTACAAAACCCTCTATCCCACACTTGAAAAACTGGAAAAGGATAGAAAAAATCTCAGTCACCGCATCATTATGGTTGGGATTTTTCTCACAGTTGTTGCAGGGGTTGCGGCATACTCTCTTCAAGGTTTTTATGAGTTTGTTCTCTTTGCCTACATCGCACTTGGGGGCATTGCTTATAAATTTCTACTCCATGACTACACGCATGAGTTTAAGATGAGCGTTATCAAACCGCTTGTTCACTCCATCGATGCAAGTCTGCCCTACTCTTCCACAACACATATCTCAGAGTATCTTTTTGAAGCTTCCAAACTCTTCTCTTCGCCTGACAAACTCAGCGGCAATGACTACGTAAAAGGTCAGATTGACGGTATCAACATCCAGTTTTCAGACCTCCACGCCCAAAAAAAACATCAAAATTCAAAAGGTAAAGATACGTGGAGTACCATTTTTCAAGGGCTTTTTATCGTTGCGGATTTTAACAAACATTTTAGCGGTGAGACTATCGTCCTGCCAGATAGCGCGCAAAGCACTTTTGGAGAGCTTATAGGGCAATGGCTTCAGTCAAACAATGCCGCAAGAGATGAACTTGTCAAGATGGACGACCCAGAGTTTGAGAAGGAGTTTGTGGTTTACTCCAACGACCAGATAGAGGCACGCTACATCCTCTCGCACGCACTTATGAAAAAATTGCTAGATTTTAAGCACAAATCAGCACATCCCGTATATATCTCTTTTGTGGGAACGCATATCTACATGGCGATAAGCTATGACAAAGACCTCTTTGAACCCTCTGTTTTTCGCTCACTCTTAGAGTACAAAGTGGCAATGGAGTATGTAAAAACGCTTCATTTAGCCATCGGTGTTGTAGAAGAGCTCAAACTCAACCAAAAACTTTGGAGCAAAAGATGAGCGAGAGAGAGCTTTTTTTACAAAGTATCAAAGATTTTCTTACTCCAAAAATGCTCAAATTTGCCATCATGCCTTTTCTCATTACGCTTGTGGTGATGTACGGCTTCTTTTTTGGATTGGCGGGGATGGGAGTGGAGCAGCTTGGAACTTTGCAAGTTGAGAGTACGCAGACCACCATGCAAAACGGTGTGCCGCATACAGAAAGCCTGAGTGCACAGCTAGAGGGCTCTTCCATCATCAAGTTTCTTATGAGCTACACCCTTACCTCATGGTTGGCAACTTTTCTCATCTATGCCATTGGCGGGTTTTTAACTATCTATCTATCTGTTTTTATAGCAGTTATCGTTATGGGATTTTTGACACCTTTTGTCTTAAAAGAGTTGCAAGCACGGCACTATAAAGATGTCACGATGACAGGACATTCCAACCCCATAATGGCTCTATTTTTAGCACTTAAATGGGCAGCGGCAATGCTTTTTCTCTTCTTTCTGCTCATCCCCCTTTACTTTATCCCGCTTCTAAACATCATAGCACTCAACATCCCTCTTTACTACTTTTTCCACAAAATGCTCACCTATGACGTC
This sequence comes from Sulfurimonas sp. UBA6792, assembly GCA_002452425.1. Taxonomy (GTDB): domain Bacteria; phylum Campylobacterota; class Campylobacteria; order Campylobacterales; family Sulfurimonadaceae; genus Sulfurimonas. Next base: position 2,435 of record DKFQ01000082.1, read on the forward strand.
GCTTCAACCATCTGCACAAAAGAGGAGAGCAGACAAATCGGCTACTTTAGCGGCAACAAAATAATAGTAAAAACAGTAGGGCTTTACCTACTCTCGCTTGTTCCTTTTGTTATCTTCTTTACAGCCATCTTTTTTGTGATTTACCTAGGACACACCTATTTTCAAGAGGTAAGAAAAATAAGAAATTAATCTTTTTTTATAAACATGCATTATAATTTTGAAAAGGATTTATTATGATAATAAAAATTTTTCTTCCTCTTTTGCTACTCTTTTTAAGTGCGTGTGACAAACCGCAATCGACCAAAGAACTCGATGGAAAAGCTCTTTTAGAGCAAAAATGCGCATCATGCCATGATTTGAGTGTACCTCCGCTTCTGCGTGAAAAAGAGGTGGCTCCACCGATGATGGCGGTTGCTTTTCATGTTTATGATTTTATAGAGGCGGGTGATGAGTCACAAAAGCTCTATAA
>DKFQ01000056.1:0-6043 GCA_002452425.1 Sulfurimonas sp. UBA6792
TTTTGCGCATAACAGAAGAGGGAGAGAAGATTTGGCTCCGTGAGATAAAGGGGCAAAATAGGAGCAGTGCGCATAAGATAGCAAAACTTAGAGATAATAGTTTCGTTCTATCTCTCTCCCACCCAAACGATATGGGCAAAGAGCAGATACGCCTAGTCAAAGTCGATTTGCACCAAAATATTTTGCTAGACAAAACAGTTGCAACAACCTATGCATCGGTTTTGTATGATATACAAGAGTCTGCGGAGGGGAAGCTTTTTGGTGTAGGGTCGGTAAAGGACGGTTACAACACAGACGCACTTGCAATGCTCTTAGATAGTAAACTGAGCTTAGTAAACCAAGAGCACTACGGCTCAGATACTTATGATGCTTTTCATGCACTCACACTCCTACACAACTCACAAATTGCAGCCGTAGGAGTTCATACAAACACTCCCTCGCAAGAGAGTGATATGTGGGTTGTGAAGCTGGGTCAAGACTTGAAGATGGTAAAAGTGACGAAAAAAGAGGTCACTCAAGCAGCGGCAGTGCCAAATGGCTCAGACCTCTATACGCAACTCCAAAAGCTCTTCAAAGAGGAGATTGACGCAAAAAAAATTGCCTTGCATAAAGATTTGAGTATAGACATTATCGATAAAAATCTCTATTTTGAGAAAGGAGAATTTGTGCTTAGTGCAAAACAAAAAGAGTTTTTGCAAAAGTTTGGTGCGAAACTTCTCTCTTTTTTAGAGAAAAACAAGCAACTTGTAACAACCTTAGAAGTAAGCGGACACACATCAAGCGAATGGGGTGCGACTGATTTTTCACAAAGGTATCTTAACAACGCAGACCTCTCCATGAAACGCTCCTTTTCTACAATGAGTTATCTCTTTGGCTTACAAAATCAAGAGAGACAAAAGTGGTTAAGTGAGATTTTAAAAGGAAGCGGTCTTAGCTTTTCTAAAAAGGTAACAACCAAAGAGAGTGAAGATAGAGAAAAATCAAGAAGAGTATCCTTTAAGATACTTCTTCGATAGGTTACTCAAAATCCTCTATGCTTGAAGCACGAAAGCTAAATCGTACTTTATCTTGTTTGAGTTTTTTGTAGAGTTTAAACTTTGCTTTTTCCAACTCTTCATCATTGAGCGAAAACTCTGATTTCATTGTCTCATCAGAAGCGTTTGCGCTATCCATGGCAAAAAGTCTAAGCTCTTTTTTTGTCAGTTTTGCCTTAAGGGCGTTATAGAGTGCTTTATCATCTTCTATCAGGTCGCCCTCGCTAAGTCTGCAAAATTTTGCTATAAGTTCTCTAAAACTATTTGTATCGTTATACTGTTTCCAGATGCTGTTTTCTAACATGTTATTTTTCCTAATATCTGCGTTAAGTCTTTTGTCTCGACTACTATATTTGCCTCTTTGCGTAAAATCTCTTTCGCGCAAAAAGCAACTCTTGTCCCCGCATGTGCAAACATTGAGAGGTCATTTGCCCCATCGCCACACACCAGTGTCTCTTCCTCTTTTACTCCAAGAAGTCCCTGCAGACGAATGAGCATATCCCCTTTGGAGTAGTTAAACATCATATCACCGCCGACAAGTCCGGTAAGGATTTGATTTTTGTGATGGAGTACGTTTGAGAAGTCTGCATCGTACCCCAAGATGTTTTTTGCATATCCGGTTGCACTTCTAAATCCGCCGCTGAAACAGACCACTTTCATGCCCATTTTTTTGAGTTCGGTTATGGTCTCCACCGCCCCGTTCATATAAGGGAGATTGTGGCTTATTCGCTCAACGACGCTATACTCTAGTCCCTTGAGAAGCCCTACTCTTTGCTGGAGTGATTCAAAAAAATCAAGTTTGCCATTCATAGCGGCTTCAGTGATTTTGCTTACCTGCTCTTTAAGTCCTAGCTCATCTGCAAAAAAATCTATCGTCTCGCCATCCATAAGCGTAGAATCAAAATCAAAAACAGCCAATTTCAACATATATTCGTTCCCTATCTGTTATAATTTCGCAATTATACCCATTTAGGATTCCTTTTGTTTGATAAACTCATAGATAAGCTCAAAAATGACACCTACATAACGCTAGAAACTACTCCTGCACACTCTCCTCTTTTTGCACCTATCGTAGAAAAGATAGCGGAACTTGGGCTTGATAAACTCGTAGATGGCTTTACCACGACAGACAACCCTCTTGCAAAACTCAAGTACAACTCTCTTTTTGCGGCAAAGATGCTACAAGATAGATTTCAAAAACCCGTCATTGCGACTATGAGTATGCGTGATAGAAACAAAATCGCACTCCAGTCAGACCTGCTTGGAGCAAATGAGGTGGACGTTAGAGCCATTTTAGCACTCACGGGTGATCCTGCCACCATCTCAGACCAACCACACACAAAAGGGGTTTTTGAGTCTGACAGTTCACTGCTTCTTGACATCATCTCCTGCTTTAACAGCGGCATCAACTATGCGGGTAAACCTTTTGCGCACAAACCACGCGAAATTTACCCTTTTGCAGTTATCAACTCTTACGCCAAAAACCCAAAAACTCTGCAAAAAAAGATGCAAAAAAAGATAAAACATGGCGCTCTTGGCATCATCACACAACCCATCTATGATATAGAGAGTGCGAAGCTTCTGCTTGAACTCAAATCAGAGCTCAAACCAAACTCCACAGAGCTTATCTTTGGCATCTTCCCAATTACAAAACTAAGAACTGCACAGTTTTTATCTGCTCACGTCCCCGGTATCAACGTACCAGAGAGCTGGATAGAGGCACTTAGAGAGGCAAACGAAAAAGGAGTGGAAGAGGAGTACCGTGTCGGTTTTGAGCTAAGCAAAAATCTCCTTTTAGAGTTAAGAGCCCTCCATCCAAAGATTCATCTTATGACTGCAAACCAGTTTCAACTTGCAAAAGATTTGCTCTCATAATTTTTTTAAGTCGCATCACACTTAAAGTTGGTTACGAACTCTTTAAACAGCTCTATTTTAAGTGGTTTACTAAAGAAGTAGCCTTGCACTTTAGCGCACTCTAGCGACCGCAATGCTTCTATGTGCGCTCTTGTTTCAGAACCCTCAGCAATAACATCTTTTCCTAAAGATGTCGCCATAGCGATAATCGCCGCAACGATAGAGCGGTCATCAGGATTTTTGTCGATATCAAGTACAAAACTTCGGTCTATTTTGATGGTTTTTGTTGACAGTTTTTTAAGATAGTTGAGTGAAGAGTAGCCTGTTCCAAAGTCATCGATAGAAAGAAGGAAACCTCGCTTATCCAGAACATTTAAAACCTCAAGAGCATAGTCAACATTTTTCATGATGTGTGATTCAGTGATTTCAAGCTCTACGTAGCTTTTATCTATCCCTATATCATGCGCAAGAGCGCAAATCGTATCGACAAAAGAGGGGTCTTCTAGCTGTTTACTCGATACATTGATAGAGACAACAAGTTGCATCCCTGCATCATGGAGTATTTTTGTCTGGCGCATTGCCTCTTGCGCTACCCATAGACCAAGTGGGAGTATCTGGTCGCTCTCCTCCGCAATCCCGATAAACTGATCTGGACGCACAAGCCCTATTTTGGGATGATTCCAACGAACAAGTGCCTCCATTCCATAGACGCTTTTTGTCGCAATGTTAACCTTTGGTTGGTACTCCAAAAAGAGCTCTTCTCTGGCGATAGCACCCCGTAAATCATTTTCGATAAGCACGCGCTGTGTGATTTTTTCATTCATAAGCCGCGTATAAAACTTGTACCCTTTCTTACCAGACTCTTTTACCTGATACATCGCAGTATCTGCCGCTTTTACCAGCTCTTCATAGTTTTTCCCATCATCCGGATAGATGCTGATTCCAAGGCTTGCACCCGTGTAAAACTCTCTATTTTCTATCTTGATAGGCTTATCAAAGGTATCGATAATCTTTTGTGCGACAGATGCGACATCTACAAGTGAGTCGATATCTTCCATGATAACAGTAAACTCATCACCGCCAAGACGCGCTAAAGTGTCTTGTTCATGAAGTAAGCTTTTGATAAGCCTTGCAACCTCAATCAAAAAGCGATCTCCTGTAAAGTGTCCATACGTATCGTTGATATTTTTGAAATTATCCATATCTATAAAAAATATCGCCATTTTTTTGCCGTTTTTCTTGAGTGAAGGAATTTTTCTACTTACACGTTCTTGAAACAAAACTCTATTTGGAAGCTCCGTGAGAGGGTCAAAGTAGGCAAGGTTATGGATGAGCGTCTCTTTTTGCTTCTTTTCACTGATGTCATTGACGATAGAGATATAGTTGGTCAGCTCCCCACGTGTGTTATGTATCGCAATGATATTGAGATGTGCTGTGTAGAGTTCACCATTTTTTCGCCTATCGATGAGCTCGCCACTCCACTGTCCACTGGTGTTGATGGCCTGCCATAACTCTTCATAAAAATGTTTATCATGCCAACCTGAACTCATCACATGGGGTGTTTTGCCTACTATCTCTTTAAGCTCATATCCAGAGATTTTGCTAAAAGCAGCATTGATGGTAATGATTCTTTGCATCGCATCGGTAATCATTACTCCATCATTCATCTTCTTAAAAAGTGCCGCCGCCAAATAGAGCTCATTTTGCGTCATCATTTTCTCTGTGACATCATGCACCGTGCCAATAGAGCGAATCGCCTCTCCATCTGCGTTAAACTCATGTTCACATCGCTCTTCGACAAACCCCACACTCCCATCTTTACGCACGATACGGTGCTCTATATAGTACCCCTGTTTCTGCTGGAGAGAATGCGTGTAGGCATCATTTACTTTTGTGCGATCCTCAGGATAGGTGTGTTGTAAAAAAGCCTCATAAGTAGCGTCAAACTCTTGAGGTTCAAGCCCAAAGATGCGGTAAACCTCATCAGACCAGTAGAGCGTATTTGCAACCAAATCAAGCTCCCAATGCCCGATATTTGCCAGCGCTTGTGCCTCCATAAAGCCTGCATAGAGTTTTTTGCAGTACTCTTTTTTTGCTACAATATCAAGGCTTACTTCTAAATTATCAGAGTTTTGCATCCCTCTCTATCCTTTGTTTTGCTTCGCGTATTTTATCATAGTCATTACAACGAGATGGTTTATTTTGCTATAATATCCAACTTATTTTTTTAGGATAACTATGATCGATTTAAAACTACTTCAAAAAGATTTTCAAAGCGTAAGTGACAAACTTATGCGCAAGGGTGTGAGCATTGAACTGCTTGATACTTTAAAGAAAAAAAACGAAGAGCTCAAAAGCGCAAAAGCAGCTTACGAGACACTTCAAGCAGCGCAAAATGCGATGAGTAAAGAGTTTGGTGTCTATAAAAAAGAGGGCAAAGACGTAAGTGAACTCAAAGAAAAAGTGGATGCAAACAAAATCAAAATCACTGAGGCACTTGAAGTTCAAAGGGTGAGACAAGAGGAGATGGAAGCTCTTGCGATGTCCATTCCAAATATCCCCGATGATGATGTTCCAGAGGGTAAAGACGACAGCGACAATGTAGAGATAAAAAGAGTTCTCACACCGCGCACTTTTGATTTTACGCCAAAAGAGCATTGGGAACTAGCCGAACAAAACGGCTGGATAGATTTTGAGCGAGGCGTAAAACTTGCAACTAGCCGCTTTAGCGTCTCTTTTGGTATGGGTGCGAAGCTAGAGCGCGCTCTTATAAACTTTATGCTGAACTTCAACTCCAAAAGAGGGTTTGAAGAGGTAAGTGTGCCTGCTTTAGTTAACAGAGCAGCGTTAGAGGGAACGGGACAGCTTCCAAAATTTGAAGACGACCTCTACAAGGTTCAAGACCAAGAGCTTTTCTTGATTCCAACGGCGGAAGTTCCCGTTACCAACCTCTACCAAGATGAAATTTTACCATCTGAAAAACTCCCCATCAAGATGACTGCCTACACCTCATGCTTTCGTAAAGAGGCGGGTGCGGCAGGGCGTGACACAAGAGGGATGATTCGCCAGCATCAGTTTCATAAAGTCGAACTTGTAAGTATAACAAAACCTGAAGATAGTGATAGAGTTTTTGAAGAGATGGTACAAACTGCTTC
>DKFQ01000056.1:6068-13670 GCA_002452425.1 Sulfurimonas sp. UBA6792
GGTGCGGCAAAAACAGTTGATTTGGAAGTTTGGCTTCCGGGGCAAAACTGCTACAGAGAGATAAGTTCGGTATCAAACACCAGAGAGTTTCAAGCAAGACGTGCAAAAATCAGATTTAAAGACGGAGATAAAAACTCTTTTGTCCACACACTCAACGGCTCTTCTTTGGCGGTGGGCAGAACGCTTGTTGCCATTATGGAGAACTTTCAAAACGAAGACGGAAGCATCACCATACCTAAGGTGCTAGAACCTTATATCAACTAAATATGGCATCGTTTTTGCTCTAAGTAACAAATAATCCTAAGGTAATAAATGGCAAGTGGACTAGAAGAAGAGATTATAATCATTGAGGACGCTGATGCCGCTACCAACGAGAGTAGTGATGCAGCGTCGCAAGCAACACCAAAAGACTCTTCTCCTCTAAACAAAAAAAAGATGCTCCTTATCGCTGGTGGTGCTTCTGTGCTCCTTGTTGTTGTCGGTGTAACTCTCTATTTTTTGCTTCAAAAATCCTCTCCAGAGAGTGAAGAAATCTCTACGCAAAACATCGAAGAAAAACTAGACAAACCAACCGAAGAACCCGTTGAACTCAGCAAGATAGAAAATCTCATCGCCAAAGCCGATTATCTCTACTCAACAGGCTCTAAAAGCGAAGCACTCTCACTCTATGAAAAGATAGCGCACTACAGCGAAGCAGTATCTGCCTACAACTTAGGTGTTGCACAAATCAAAGAGGCGCAATATGAAACTGCTCTCGCCTCCTTCCAAAAAGCGATACAAAACAATGAAAAAAGATGCGTAAGCGCCATTAATGCTGCTGTTTGCTCACTACATCTTGGCGATACAAAGAGCTTTCGCTACTATATCGACTTAGCCCATGCCTATCTGCCGCAAGAGAGATCCTCACCACTCTACTCCTACTACTACACACTTATAAACTACTATAATCAAAACTATTTAGAAGCACTCAGCGCACTCAATAACCCAACAACAGCAGAGTACGCCAACACTCAAAATAGCCTAAGTGCAAAGATAAATGCACTTTTTGAGAACAATATTAAAGCTATTGAGAGCCTTGAGAAAAGCAACTCTGCTGAAAATGATTTTAGTCTAGGAACACTCTATGCAAGAGTTGGCGATTTAACACTTGCAAAAAAACATTTTCAAAACGCCATCAAGCAGGGTGTAGAGCCCATGAAGGCGCAACTTGCACTAGGGCTTATCAACATTAAATCTGGACAAATGCAAGAGGCGGCAAAAGAGATAGAAAATGCGACAGATATATTTGGTGAGGAGGTCTATAAGCCCTACCCAATCAAAGTAAAACTAAAAGATTCGCTCTTTAATCCAGACGAAGCACAAAAGCACTATAGGGACTTTGTAAGTAGCTCTGCAGCAACAAACTATCAAAAGATATTTTACTTCTCTCCCTATAAAATTTTCAATGCAAATCAGACCATAAGTTACATCCGTAAGGGAAACGCTACTATTTTCATAGACAATATTGACTCCGCAAAAGAGTATCTTGAAAAAGGAGCATCTACCTCTAACGTCAACATAGGCATCACGCAAGCGATTAAAAAAGCTCTCTCTTTTCAACTCAGAGAAGCAAACGATATGCTCCTCAAACTTGTAGAGATTCAGCCAAAACACTCAGCACTGCACTACAATCTTGGACTTACTTACGCACAAATGGGCAACTTTGTCGATGCACACAAACATTTTTTACGCTCCTACAATCTCGATGCAAAAAACTACATCTCTGGTATCTATGCCGTGATGTGTTCACAGCTCACAGACAAAGAGAGCGCAAAGCTTCTCTCCATCCTCAAAGAAGAACTTGCCCATGAAGCCCCGAGTGAAGAGCTAGAGCTTTACAAAACACTTCTCTTTATTTCGGAGGATAATTTTTTGGCGGCTTCTGATTGGCTGGAAAAAGAGTACCAACAAAAACCTCTCCATCTTGCACTCGATGTCATCATTGCGCTTAAACAAAAAAACAGCATTGTTGCACAAAAATCTGCAACAAAACTTACCACGCTTCTTCCAAATGAGATACTCCCTCATCTGATGCATATCGATGCATATTTAAACACCCTAGAAGAGAAAAAATATGCTCTTGAGGTCATCAACTATCTCAAGGCACAGCAATTCTCTTTTGAAGATCTCTACTTTGGAGCGCATATCACAAGGTACCTCTACACACAACAAAACCTTATCACAGGAAAGCTCTACTTTCTAAGAGAACAGCTCAAAGAGGCGTTGGCATCGACAACCTCACAAACTGATGAAATTACAGGTGCACTTGCTCTTGCTTCACTTTATGATGGTGCTTTTGAAGAGTCCTACTCGCTCTACAATGACCTCATCGATAACCATAAAATAAGAGACTCTCACACTCTTTTTCTCGGGGCAGCCGCTTCCATAGCAGCCAACCATCATGAAAATGCGATTGCACTTTTAGAACTCTCCAAGATGAAAGATAGCAACTTTTTAGAGAGCAGATATGCCCTTGGACTTCTCTACCTAGAAGCAAAGAACAACAAAGGAGCAGTTATTCAGCTCTCACGAATCAACAAAAGCACTTTCCTCTCAGAATATTTTGATTTTACTATCGATACAGATAAAGTGATGTTTGAGAGAAATGTAAAGAGTCAATAGAAGCAGAAATTTTCACCCCAAAGGGGAGTTGAAAATCTTTTTTTTAGAGCGTAAAATAACCTACAAGTGTCTCAGAAGCAACAAGTTCACTTCCAACACTTACGTTTAATCTAAAATTTGTTGGCAGATAAAGCGTTGTAGTACCATTAACCATCACCCCATAACGAGAGCCTTGCATCACACTCTGATTTTCTGCCACATTGATAGCAATCGGAGCAAAACTCTGCTTGAGCATATGGACTATTTTCATCTTGTTTAAAGATTTTTTATCACTAAAGAGCATTTCTACTTGCTCATTGAGGTCTTGAGAAAGTGGAGATAGACTAGATAGTCTTGCACCTCTTCTTACTGCGATATTTTCAAGCGTTGCAGAAAAGGGAGCACGCAACAAAGAGACATTAAAATAACTCCCCTCTATAACAACTTTATATCCCTCTGCAACCTCTTCGATAGAAGCCACAGTGCCATCTACAGGTGCGACGACGCTCTCTTCTTGATAAAGAAGATACTCCCTCTCAGGATTTCTAAATACAAAAAGAAAAAAGAGCGTTGCTACAAATGAGAAAAACTCTAAAAAATCAAAATCTAAAAATGCAGCAACCAAAAACGTGACAACTGCACCAAAAATCCAGTTCCACCCCTCTTTGGCGATAGGAAAAAGATTATTTTTCATCTGCCTCTCCTCGCTGTGCCTCTTGAGCCATTGCTGCGTCAGTTTTGAGCTCCTCTTCTATGTCATCTACAACGACATTGACTTTTGAGGTCAACCCATTCTCTTTTTCAAACTTGATAATGATATCTCGCACCTCTTCGCCTGTAATGTTCTCTTTTTTATAGAGAAGTCTTACTATCTCTTCAATCGCACCTTTGTACTCTTGAAGTCTCTCTACGACTATCTTATAGCGTGCTTGAAGTGACGATTTGATAAAAGTATCCATCTCTTCAGCCATCTTGTCACTATACTCTCTTGGTGATTGTCCATAGCCTCCAAGGAAAGAGTGTCTGCTCTTCTCTAGCACCATAAGCCCCGCAACATCACTCATACCATACGTCTGAACCATAGATTTGATGATATCTGTCGCGCGTTCAAGGTCATTGCCTGCACCGGTAGAAATCTCTTTTATAAAGACCTCTTCAGCCGCACGTCCGCCAAGAAGTACGTCCACCTCTGCCCACAACTCATGCTGCTGCATCATAAATTTATTTTCCTCAGGCGTGTTAAGCGTGTATCCGAGTGCCGCGAGTCCACGAGGAACAATAGATACCTTTGAAACTTTCTTTGCACCGACTGTCGTCTCTGCTAAGAGAGCATGTCCACTTTCATGGTAGGCAACAATCTTCTTCTCTTTAGGGTTGATACGGCGAGATTTTTTAGCAAGTCCTGCCAAAGCACGCTCTACTGACTCATAAAGATCTTTTTGCGTTACTGTTTTCTGGCTCTTTCTTCCTGCCAAAAGAGCTGCTTCATTGACGACATTTGCCAAATCTGCCCCTGCCAAACCTGCTGTTAGGCGTGCAACCTCTTCAAGGTCAACATCATCGCCCATCTTCACGCCCTTAACGTGTACTTTTAGGATTTTTATACGCCCCTCAAAGTCTGGTTTGTCAACAAGCACCTGTCTGTCAAAACGCCCCGGTCTTAAAAGCGCTTGGTCAAGTATCTCAGGTCTATTTGTTGCCGCTAGAATAATAACCGGCGTATCTGTTCCAAATCCATCCATCTCCGCTAAAAGCTGATTGAGTGTCTGCTCTCTCTCGTCATTTCCACCCATGTTTGCACCGGCTGCACGACTTTTACCTATAGCATCAATCTCATCGATAAAGATGATACTTGGTGCATCCTTTTTTGCCTGCTCAAAAAGGTCACGTACACGAGCCGCTCCAACGCCGACAAACATCTCGATAAAACTAGAACCAGTTACCGAGAAAAACGGAACATCCGCTTCACCTGCAACTGCTTTTGCCAAAAGAGTCTTTCCAGTTCCAGGGCTTCCAACGAGCAAAACACCCTTTGGAATCTTCGCACCGATTTCGACATAACGCCCTGGGTATTTTAAAAAGTCAACTATCTCTTGAACTTCCTCTTTTGCCTCTTCAACGCCTGCAACATCATCAAACTTTGTTTTTGGCTTCTCTGAGTTTATCATTTTTCTCGAACCGCCCATACCTAAAATGCCGCTGCCCATGCTTTTTTGCATACGTCCGGCAAAAAACATCCATATTGCGATAATAATGAGAAATGGAAAGAGCCAGCCAAACATCTCTGTAAACCAGTTTGTTTCACTAAAGCCTGTGTACTCTATGCCCTGCTTATCAAGCTCTTGCGTTAGCGTCGCATCACTTGGAACGATGCGTGTTGTATAGAGGGTTGTAGCATCTGGGGAGTAGGCTTTGATGTAACTCTGCCCAATCTCTACTTTACTCACATCTTTTGCTTCTATAAGCGATTTAAGCTCAGAGTAGCTTATCTGTTTTGCTTTTTTGCTTGTTGTTGCCACTGCTGCATCTGAGGCACTATTTTCCCCGATGAGTGTTTTAAAAAGCAAAATGATAACAACTGAAAAAATCGCAAAAGTTATAAGTGGATTTTTGTTAAAAAAATTATTGTCATTATTGTTATTGTTACTGTTTTGCATCTCTATTTTTTACCTTCTTTGAGGATAAGCGTTACCCACTCATCTTGAGCAATTTTTTCAAGAACTTCAAAATTTTCATAAAACTTCAAAACTTTTGATTCGTACTTCTCTAAAATACCAGATAAGATAAGGATTCCGCTCTCTTTTACAACACTTTTCAAATCATTTGCTATAAATATCAAGACATCAGCCACGATGTTGGCAACGACTACATCATACTTATCTGATGCCAAACCACAAGAGCCTTCCCATAAATTTTCAAACTTTACTTCGTTTAAATCAGAGTTTAACTCACTGTTTTGTATGCACGCGCTATCTGTGTCACATGCATCAACCAGTGCGCCAAGCTTGAGGGCTGCTACCCCGAGAATCCCGCTTCCACAACCGACATCTAGTACTCTGTCGCCTTTTTTAACATGCTTAGCTATCGCTCTAAGTGCAGAAGCAGTAGTTGGGTGATGTCCTGTACCAAACGCAAGCGCTGGATCTATGGCGATGTTTATAAGTTCTGGGTTTGGAGCATCCCATGTAGGATGAATATAAAATTTATCGATAACAAGAGGCTGTATGCTCTCTTGATACACCTTCACCCAGTCACTGTTTTTGAGTTTTTCCTGCTTGCACTCAAGCTCTATGCTCTCGCCGGTTGCTTTTTGCAAAGCTTCTCTAAACTGCTCTAATCCCCATATGATGGTGTCAAGTTCCTCTTCGCTTCGGATGATAAACCCATCATCCGTCTCTTCAAATCCAACTGGTAATGTATCTGCTAAAAAATCTGAGAAAAGGGCGTGATGAGAGGAGACGTTAACAACAAGTTCAAAATAATAGTCTTGCATTACACCTCTATGCCCATAACTGCACCAAGTTTTTCTTTAAGAACTTGTGGAGTAAATGGCTTTACTATGTAGTTGTTTACCCCTGCTTTGAGTGCAGTGATAACCTCGGCTTTACCACCCTCTGTTGTTACCATGATGATAGGGAGGTCTTTGAATCGCTCATCTGCGCGTACTTTTTTTACAAGTTCTAACCCATTCATCTCTGGCATATTCCAGTCAGTAATCAACATATCGATATCGGGATTTGTGTTGAGTGTATTCCACCCCTCCACGCCATCTCCACCTTCAAATATATCTTTATGCCCAAGTCTCTGCAAAGTATTTTTTATAATACGGCGCATTGTAGAGCTATCATCAACAACAAGTAATTTCAAATGAAATCCTTTTCTCTAAATATTTGCAATTTTTTAAGCAATAATGATACCTAAATTTTATTTATTTTGCCATTAAGCTCAGACGCTGAAACATTTTTGCAAGGTCGAGTGTTCCCTCGTAGTAAGCCTTGCCAATAATAACTCCGCCTATAGCATTGGTCTTTATGAGTGCCTCTATATCGCTCTCATCTTTGACACCGCCGCTTGCTATCGTTGTGATGCCACTTGCTTGTGCAATCTCTAGTGTAAATTCGACATTTACACCGCCAAGAGTTCCATCACGTGAGACATCTGTACAGATAATCGCCTCAACTCCCGCATCAGCAAACTCGCGTGCAAGGTCGGTTGCGCGCATCTTGCTCACTTCACCCCACCCCTCAACAGCCACAAATCCATCAATCGCATCAATGCCCACGGCGATAGGATATTTTGCTGCCATCTCCTTGACAAATGCAGGGTTTTTTACTGCGATAGAGCCTAAAATAATGCGATTTATACCGATTTCTACCATTTTTTGGATAGTTGCTTCATCTCTTATGCCGCCACCAAGTTCTAGTTTGACATTGCAGTTTTCTCTTATTTTGACAATCTGCTCCAAGTTTTTTGGCTCTCCCGCAAAAGCGCCGTTTAAGTCAACAAGATGCACCCACTCAGCACCCATCTCTTCAAACTTTTTTACAAGCATCCAAGGTTCATCTGAGTAGATTTTCGCACTCTCCATAAGCCCTTTTGTAAGTCTAACTGCCTTGCCGTCTTTTAAATCAATCGCTGGATATAACGTCATATTTTTTCCTATAGTTTTGTAAAATTTTCAAGTATTTTTAGCCCGTTTTGATGGCTTTTTTCTGGGTGTGGCTGAATGCCCATAACGTTTTTATGCGCAACTGCGGAAGCAAACTCATACCCGTAAACAGTTTTGCCTATTGCGTCTTCTTCGTTTGCACAAACTGCATGGTAAGAGTGGACAAAATAGAGGTAATGCTCCTCGTCAAGCCCCTTAAAAAGCGGATGTTCTTTAGTAAACATTCTGTTCCATCCCATGTGCGGGACTTTAAGCGCTCTGTCAAACTTAGAGGTGTCAAAAGCAACAACTTT
>DKFQ01000055.1:0-520 GCA_002452425.1 Sulfurimonas sp. UBA6792
CGCTTGTCACTCCGCCGACAACTATGCTTTGTGGATGCGGTGTTTTGCCGCCAAATATCGCCACCGCTTTGCTCAACTGCGTTTGAAACTTGAGTGCCTCTAAGTAATGCGAGAGTAAGATGAGATTTTGTTCGGGGGTGAGTTTGTAGGCACTATGCCCCCAGTATCCGTTTGAAAATGGTCCTAGTCTGCCTGCTTTTACAAAGTTTTGAAGCTTTTGCAAAACTGCCTCATAGTGAGAAAACGAACTCTCATACGGGGTTTTTGCGTACTTTTTTGCCTCTTCTACGGCAAGGGCGGCATCGGCTTGAAGCGCACTTGTCACATCCACAAAGTCCAAAGAGTGCAGATGGTAAAAATGCACAACATGGTCTTGGATAAAGAGCGCCATAGCCATCAAGTCTCTTACGATTTGCGCATTTTTTGGCAGTTCTATGCCGTAAGCATCCTCGACACTGCTCACCGCGGCACGAAAATGCGAGTTTGTACAAACTCCGCAAATCCTTCCTGCTAAAAGCCC
>DKFQ01000055.1:536-3172 GCA_002452425.1 Sulfurimonas sp. UBA6792
CGAAAAAGCTGCCCGCTTGCATACGCTTCTCTTACAACTCCATCCTCATCGACTTCAACTTCAACCCTCAAATGCCCCTCTATGCGAGTGATGGGGTCAATGACTATTTTTTTCATGGTAAACTCTCTCATTTGCGTATTTGTCGAAAAAACCTTTTTCTGTACATGCCATACACCCATGCCCTGCTTGAACGGGCCAACTCGTACCTTTGTTAAACTTCATCGTAGGGCAGTTTGCATTTGCGTAAGCGCCCTTGCATCCCATCTCAAAAAGACACCACCCTTTTTTTGCCCCCTCATCGCCCCACTCTTTGACAAACTCACCCGCATCGAAGTGTCCTCGTCTCTCGCAGTTTTCATGAATCCTACCCTCATACGCCCAAAGAGGTCTGTTAAACTCATCAAGCGGAGGCATCTCCTCAAACATCATATAGTAAAGCAGCGTGCCGACTATGTTTACAGGGTTTGTTGGGCATCCGGATATGTTTATGACATCATCCCTCTCAAGCGCATCGGCGACCCCGACCGCACCCGTAGGGTTTGGCACAGCAGCCACCACTCCGCCATCAAACGCACAACTTCCCACGGCAACGACAAGGGAGGCATCTTTTGCGCATCTTTTTAAGAGTTCTATACCCGTCTCGCCCTTTGAGCCGATTCTCAGGTACTTTCCATCCAGCCCCAGAGGCACGGCACCCTCTACGATAAGCACATATTCGCCCCTTTGGTTTTTGATGATATCTTCAAGCGCACTCTCGCTCTCATCACCGCTTGCACTCATCAAAAGTTCGTGATAGTCAAGCGAAATGTAGTCAAATATCAAATCCTCAATGGAAGGATTTGCCGATTTTATAAAAGCCTCAGAGTTTCCGCTACAATCCGAGAGTTCAAGCCAGACAATGGGTATCTTGTTTAGCGTCTTTACCCCTTTTTGCACCACTTCTTCAAACTTTGGATGCAGCTGCATATTCGCCGTAACCATACTTACCCATCTGTTGACCTCATCATTTTTTATCTCCAAAGACTCCATTGCCGCTTCAAGGTTGCTCTCATCAAGCCGGTTTTTTGGATGAAGTTTGTTAAATTTATCGACTCTTTTTTGAGCTTCTTGCACTTTTTTTTCTACTTCTACATCTTTGGGGCTTCTTTGAACCATGCTAGGGCCTATGAGATGCTGTGACTCCTCTATGATTTTTATCACCTCGCCCCTGCACCTGCCGCAAACCCTGCCCGCTTGTGAAAAGTGTGCCAAATCCGCAAACGAGCTCACACCGTTTTGCACAACCAGAGCAACCAAATCATTATGATAAGCACCCGTGCAACTGCAAACAAGCTTACCTCTTGCTTCATCAACTCTGTTTTTACGCAACTCATCTATAGCAACTTCACTCTCATTTTGCATAAGAGTTTGCATAGAGGCAATATCTGCATTTGAGTTTATGCCGACATAGCGAAGCAGTTTTTTATCTCTCAAAAAGTACTCATCCACGCTGTTTTGGCTACTTATAACAACCTTCTCATACTCATTTGAGAACTTTGCGGAAGTCACATCTACAAGGTTAAACTCACCCACTTTGAGCATATCAACCGTTGTTTTGCGTGTGAACTCCTTTGGCTCTCCAAGCAACAAATGCGCCGCCGCGCACTCCGCCTCATCCACGCAAGCCTCTACATGTCCCGCCACAAAGCCAAGCTCTCTCACCTCCGCACACTCTCCGATAGCGTAGATATCATCTTCGCACTGCATAAAAAGATTTGTCAAAATCCCTCTGTTACACTCCAAAACATCCCTAAAACTCTCAATATTTGGCTTTATCCCTATACCAAAAACCACAAAAGGGTTCTCAATCTCCAGTTTTTTACTCTTTAGCCTCTTTATCTCGCCATCTTCAACCACGGTCTCTATGATTTCATCTTCGTAAGATATGGTTATCTTCTTATCTTTTGTGTAGCTCTTCTCGATGAGCTTTATGGATTCGTGCGAGAGATTTTTATCGTATAAAAAGCTTGAACGCACAAGCAGCGTGACTTTGCGCACATCCTCCATTTTGTTTAGTCGCTCCAGAAGTTCCAGTGCGATTGGTCCTGCCCCGACGACAACGACCTCTCTGCCTTTTATGCCCTCTTTGATAGCTTTGGCATCCTCCGCACTTCTAAAAACAGCGGCGTTTTTGATTTGGCTTATATCAAATGGAGTGTTTGGCAGTGAGCCTGTTGCAATGACGAGTTTGTCATAATGAAACATCGCATCTTTGGAGAAAACTCTCTTTTTTTCTTTATCTATTTTTATGATTTTCTGGTTTAACTCCAGATGTACTCTTGGGTCAAGTTGAAGTGATATCTTTTGCAGTGTTGCGCTCTCATCGACTAGAGAGCAGAGATGGATTCTGTCATAAGGTGCGTACGCCTCATCGCTAAGCATTACAACATCAAGTGACGCATCGATTTTTTTTGCTCTATTTGCCAAATAGACTGCGGCGATACCGCCGCCAATGATTAAGAGTCTCATAACGATACCTCTTCTTTTAAAATGACTCTATTTTATAGTTTTTTCAAAAGATAAGCAAGAGCGTATGGGTGATTTAAGAGCACATTTGCCACGCCTTGTGGAGGTGGGGCTTTAGCCCCGCAAAGGCT
>DKFQ01000096.1 GCA_002452425.1 Sulfurimonas sp. UBA6792
GCACTTAATATGCTAAGATGAAACCCGCTGATAGCGACGATATGTGATACTCCAAGGTTGGAAAAAGCATTTTGCGTCTTTTGATCAACCTCCTCGGCGGTATAGAGTGCTTGATAGATATTGCCCATTTTTTTGTCTTCATGTGATGCGGCGATAAGCGTATTTACTCTCTCTTTTGTGGTGTTGTTTTCTTGTATCTCAAGGATTTTGCTTGTGGCGTAAAACGATGTAAGGTACGTAAGAAAAGTGAGTTCTTTTGCCCAAATCTCCATCTTGAGGCGGCTGTTTTTCATATCTTGAAGCGATTTTTTTGCGGTTGTGTAAAATGTGATACCGTCACTGTCTTTGAGTTTAAGCACTTGGTATGTTCTCTTGCCATTTTGCTTCTCATACTGTTTTAGCACTGTGGCTTCCACAAGTGCTGAGTCAAAACGGGTAAACTCTTTGTAGTTTTGGTACTCAAAAAAAAGGGAGAAAAAAAGGATAAAAAGGGAAGTAAAAAGAAAAAAAGAGATGTCCCGCCACGATGTGAAAAGCGAAACCCTCTCTATCATTTACAGAGGAGGCATTGAGATGGTGTCGTTGCCAAAGCCGATATTGGCGGAGCGGGTATCCACATTTTCAAAGACGGTTTCAACAGAGCGGAAGTGTGGTGTTGCATCGACAAAACGGGTGAGTTTTTTGTGAAAAATAAGCTTCACATGCCCAGTAGGACCGTTTCTCTGCTTGCCGATAATAATCTCCGCATCCTCTTCATCACGCTCTATGTAAGTCGGAGTAAACTCTTTACCCTCTGCTTTTGCCGCTTTTTCACGCTCCTTTTCCTCTTTGTAGAGGTAAACATCGTCACGGTAAACAAAGAGGATAATGTCCGCATCCTGCTCGATAGAGCCTGATTCACGGATGTCGCTGAGCATCGGGCGTTTGTCGTTTCTGCTCTCAAGCCCACGGTTGAGCTGCGAGAGGGCGACGATGGGCATACTTAGCTCACGGGCAAGCATTTTAAGTCCACGAGAGATATCTGAAACTTGCAGGTGTCTGTCTTGGGTACCGATACCTTGCATAATCTGTAAGTAGTCGATAACGGCTATCTCGATTTCTGGGTGCTTATTTTTGAGCTTACGCAGTTTGGAACGGAGCTGGTTGATGTTAAGGCTTCCATGGTCATCGACATAGAGTTTTGCGCTATTCATCCTGTCAATTGCGCCATTTAGCGAACTCCACTGCTCATCATTCATATCTCCTACACGCAGTTTTTGAAGCGGTATGGAAGTTTGTATAGACAAAAGTCTGAGCATCAACTGCTCTGCTGGCATCTCAAGCGAGAAAAATGCCACCCCTTTGCCCTGAACGATGAGGTTGTTGACGGTGTTGAGAATGAAAGAGGTTTTTCCCATCGCAGGACGAGCCGCAACGATAACCAAATCTCCTTTACCAAAACCCGTTGTCATCTTGTTGAGTTCGTGAAAACCTGTGTCAACACCGACTAAAACGCTGTTGCCACGGGCTTTCATCTCTTTGATGTACTCCATCGTGTCAAACGTCATCTTTGGAGAGTCTTTGAAGTCGCTTGTTTGGCTGTTTTGGGTTATCTCATAGAGTTTTTTCTCAACGATGTCGATAACTTCCGCACTTGAGAGTTCTTCTTCGACCGTCACTCTTTTTATCTCTGTGGTGAGGGTTAGGAGGTGGCGTTTGAGGGATTTGTCTTTTATCTCATCGACATAGGCTTTTGTGTTGGAGATGGGGTTTGCAGAGAGGATTTCTAGCATCACACTCTCATCAAACTTCTTCATTCGGATGAGCTCTTTTTTGATAAACTCCTCATCGATGGGCTGGTCTTTTTGCAAAAGAAATGTCATGGCATGAAAGATATCTTGGTGTGCTGGAAGATAAAAATCATCTTTTTTGAGCTGTGAACTTAGCTCGTCAAACTGGCTTGGCTCAAAAATAATGGAGCTTAAGATGCTTCGCTCAAAAGCGAGATTGTAAAGATTTTCCTGCATTAGTTCAGCTCTCTTGCCATTTTTTCGACCTCTTCTACAAATCTATCGACAAGTTTGTCCTCATCAAGATTTGCGACTACTTCGCCTTTGACCATGACAAGACCTTTGCCTTTTCCATATGCAATGGCGACATCCGCATGTGCGGCTTCGCCGATGGCATTGACGACGCATCCCATGACCGAGACGTTTAATGGTGCTTTGATGTGTGCAGTTCTCTCTTCTATCTCGCCAACGGCAGTGACCAAATCCGCTTCGATGCGTCCGCATGTAGGGCAGGAGATGATGTTGAGCCCATCTTTTGCCGCACCGCTGTCTTTGAGGATGGCACGTCCTACTTTTATCTCTTCCTCAAGCTCTCCTGTGATACTCACACGCATGGTGTCGCCGATGCCATCAAGCAGAAGTGCGCCAAGCCCGATAGAGCTTTTGACGGTTGCATGAAAACGTGTTCCCGCTTCTGTCACGCCTAGATGAAATGGGTAGCTGTTTTTTGGGCGCAACATGCGGTATGCGTCAACTGTTCTTTGGACATCACTCGCTTTGAGGGAGATTTTGATGTCATCAAACCCCAAATCCTCCAAAAACTTGATGTTATACTCCGCAGAAGCTACCATCCCCTCGGAAGTCTGCCCGTACTTATTTAAAAACTCTTTTTCCAAACTTCCTGCATTTACACCGATTCGGATGGGGATGTTACGTGCTTGACACGCTTTGACTACCTCTTTTACACGCTCTTTTGAACCGATATTGCCAGGGTTGATGCGGATGCAGTCAACTACTTCTGCCGCCACGAGTGCCAAACGGTGGTTAAAGTGGATATCTGCAACAAGAGGGAGGGAAATCTGCTCTTTGATACTTTTGAGTGCGAGCGCATCTTCCATCTCAGGAACAGCAACACGCACAATGTCACACCCCGCAAAGTGGAGGCGTTTTATCTGCTCCACTGTACTCTCTACATCAGCAGTTTTTGAAAATGTCATAGACTGCACACTGATAGGCGTATCACCGCCAATTGCAACACTGCCGACAAATATTTTTTTGGTTGGGTATCTTTTTATCATGAAGAGATTTTAGCCAGATTGGACTAAAAAAATGCTTTTATGGGGGCAAGGGGCAAAGACCCCTTGGCGTTACCTAAGTAACGGTGCGAAGATGCACATAAGCAAAATGGCGATTATCAGCTTATCCATAAAGAACCCCCTTATTAAGACTTTGGAGGGCAAAAAAAAAGGTCAGAGGCTCATGACTTCCTCTGACCTTATTTTTACCGCTCCATTGTCTTAATAGAAAAGTGATAATCGCGCAAAAATTATAATCTTTTTCAATCAAAAAGTCAACCTGACACAAAGTCAGGCTGAAGCGTTTTTAAAACTTGAAAGTTAAGTTTGTGTAGAAATATCTTCCTGGTTCATTGAGAAGCATTGTTGCGCCACTTGAATTTAGTAAAATTAAGTCAACATAAGAGTTGCTCTCAATGTACGTTGTGTCAAAAATATTGTTAACCCCTACTGTAAGCGTTGTTGTTTTGTCGATAGCATGTTTGATTTTTGCATTGTAAATACTCCAACCACTTAGCTCTTGCTCTCCGCTATCACTATCGATATCATCCCATTTGTCGGATGCTTGCATCTCGAGTGTTGCTTGAGAATCTTTTTTATACTCATAGTTTACTCCTACCTTACCTCTTAATGGAGCCATATCTGCGAGGTCTCTGTCTGGCTGTGTAGAAGTAGAAGCTTTTTTGCCTCGTTTGTAAGATGCACTTGCGTCAAGTGTGATATCGTCTGTCGCAAAGTAAGAGCCGCTCAACTCTACACCATAGACTGTACCATCGATATTTTCGAAAGTGTAAGCCGTCGGTGACGTATGTTTGAGATAGATGTAGTCCTCAAGCATCGAGTAGAATGTTTTTGCTTTAAATGTAAAGCTCTCATATGCTGCTTCATACCCCAAGTCAAACTCTCTGTTTTTTGTCTGTTTGAGGTTTTGGTTTCCTGTAATGTTGTCAACTGTTGGATAGAGTTCTCTAGCATCTGGAACACGCGCAGAAGAGCCAAAACCTACAAAGATGCTGTTTTTTGCATCAAGTTTATAAGTAGCTATGATATTTGCGCTTAAGGCTGTGTACTCATTTCCATTTTCTGTCAAATCATCTGGATCGATCTCTGTAGTGTCAAACCTTGCACCCGTTTCAATTTTAAGGTCTCCAAAACTCTTCTCTGCTTTTGCGAAAATGGCTTTGTTTTCTGTTTTGGTTGGAGTAAGACTTACTTCATAACCACTATTCACACCTGTAGAAAAATTTGTAGAGTATGATTGACCTTCCCATGTTCTTCTGCTTCCATCGAGTCCGAGTAAAAATTTATAACTCTCTAGCTCAAAACTATTTTTAAGCTTTACACCCTGCATAGATGTTTTTAAATGGTTTGTTTTATATTTGTTTGTCATAGGTCCTGATGTAGGAATAACTCTATACTTTGTATCCATTGGATGGTCAACATCAGAGTAGTAGT
>DKFQ01000158.1 GCA_002452425.1 Sulfurimonas sp. UBA6792
AGTGAGTCCAAAATAGCATCGATGCTCTCTTGGTTTTTGTACTCTTCTCCGTCTTGCAGTGTGACAACATAAAGCTCTTTTGCGCTGATTTTGCCAAGAAGATACTCTAAGTGCAAAGCAGAGACTGTTGTGTTTGTTACAACCGCAACTTTTGTATCGAAATGTAGTTTTGGGAGGGTGTCTATGGTTATGTCGTAGGAGTCATCAACAACTTTTTTAAGTTCAATATGCACTTGCATTCTCTATCCAAAATATAAATTTTAAAAATGGATTTATAATACTTCAAAAACGCTAAAAAGTGGCTAAATATGGCTAGAATTATTGCTTTAGCCGCTTAAATGACGCGATAAAAAAGACGTTTAGAACCATTTTCATGTAAAAGCAGAAGTTTACGCAACTCCGCAGATACTTTTGTGTAGTATGAATTTCCTACTATCGCACCGTTGTAGGCATTGATGGCTCTGTCATTGGAACGATGTTTTTTGTAACATTCCCATAAAATATCTGCAGCAACACTCAGATTTGTATTCTCATTTAAGAGTGCATAAAGCGGGATTTTCATTTTTGCGAGTTTCTCTTTGTGCACATTGTTTATCTGCATCAACCCGATGTCAAAACTCGGATAACTATTTTGGTCTAAAAACTCGATAACACCTCTTGCTGTAACACTGTTTTTACTATCAATTTCTACTACTTTTGAATATTTTTTATAAGAGATATTTCTGCTTTGAAGCATCGTGTAGAGCTTCTGTTCTTGTGGTTTTGTCAGTTTTTTGTAGTTTACCGAGATGATAAGCGGACGAACGCCACTCTCAACTTTTGAGATTGCATAAAGAAGTCTTGGTTCTATGCCATAAGCCTCACCCGTACGAATCCACATATTTGTGGCGGCATGCGCAACAACTGCCAAAAGTAGTAACAACCAAACAGCTCTCTTCACTAACACCTATCCCTTGATGATTTACCACCATCAAGCAAAAAGAGTTCCTAAATCTGCACAGGGATAAATATCTGGTGGTGGCTCTCAAGCTTGTGATAAAGTCTTTCGCTGTCGGTAGAGAAAATGGAGTAGAAATTTTTAAGTGTCAACTTTTTTGTAAAAGGCAAAATCTGAATAAAATCATCTTTGCGTTTAAGTTTTTTAATCGGGTTTTCACCATCTTTGACAATTTTTACACTCTTAGAAAAAATAGTGGAGAGGTTAGTGTAGTGCTCTACAACCTGCTCTTTTGCATCTTGTGCTTCGTTGGTGTAGTTATAAAGCTCTATGTTTAAGTTCATCTTCTCTGAAATGTCAAAAATCGTTGATGAAATCTTCTCCAAATCACGGTTGTCTCCTAGTATGATAGAAGCATCTTTAACTAAAGAGAGGTTTTTTTCTGCAATTTTAAGGATAGGTACATGCGCATCATAAAGCATTGAGCGCATTTTATGATTTTCAAAAAGCTCATTTGGAACGATAACAAGCCCGACATGGTAGTTTTTTATATCGTTAAAAAAGGCACTCTCTAGTCCTTTTGGATCGTAGTTTATATCTATGATAACATTTGGTGAGCGGTACTCTTTGATTTTCCAAAGTAGTTCAAAATTGCTCGGATTGACAACCTTGATGATAAGTGTGCGTCCAAATTTTTGATGCGCAAAAATAGCCCTTGAGACAAACTTTTCCATTTTTTTATGGTTGAGCAAATCCATATCTAAGTACATATAGATGTTTGATCCAAAAGGTTCTGGAAACTGCCCAAGCTCTCTTTTGATGGCTCTATAGACTGATTTTAGAACTTCAGGATCACCAACCATAACCAAAAGGTCGTTTGGCTGAATCATCCTGCGGCGATTTGGCATGATGAGCTTTCTGTTTCTGTAAATAGCAACAATGCGCCACTCTTTTTGCTCTATAACGCCGATATGCTTATAGACAAAAGAGCTTCCAAAAGGAACGAGAACTTCCATAATTTCACCCTCGCCGATACCGACGTTTTGGGCGATAACAGGAACATTTGGAAGATAATCAAGCATTCTTGAGGAGAGAATCTGTTTTGAGTTAATCATAACTATGTTGGAATCCTCATTTTTGAGTTTCCATTTGTTTAGCACGATGATGCGAAGCTGCTTTTTGATGGCTCTGATATTTTTGATGGTATTTTCGACATCCATAGGATTGTCCATAAGTATCATAAC
Source organism: Sulfurimonas sp. UBA6792 (assembly GCA_002452425.1). Lineage (GTDB taxonomy): Bacteria > Campylobacterota > Campylobacteria > Campylobacterales > Sulfurimonadaceae > Sulfurimonas. The sequence goes on from DKFQ01000158.1 coordinate 2,182, forward strand.
TTGCGCAAACTCCATCTTAAGAAGGTTTGAGAGCTTATAAAAACTTGTAGGATCAAACTCATAAAACTTAAAACGTGAAGGGTTGGCATTTGGAAATTTTTTGGCTTTTGTTTGCACTATGTAGTAGATATTTTCACTTGTATAGGCATCAATCACTCTATTTATAAAATGCTCGGCAGTTTCGCCTTCACTGATAATCAATATTTTTTTCATATTTCTACTTTTTGCTGCTATGACGCATAAATTGCCGCATTATAGCACGCTATTTCTAACAAGCTTAACGCCCATTTCTGCATGGTGCGTATAAGGAAACTGGTCAAACAACGCCATATCACAAACCGTGTGTGTTTGGCATAAAAGAGCCAAATCTCTTGCAAGTGTTTCAGGGTTGCAGGAGATGTAGATGATGTTCTCATATCGCGCGGCGAACTTGCAGGTATCTTCATCCATCCCGCTTCGTGGCGGGTCAACAAAAATAGTATGAATCTCATAAGAGGCTATCTCTATCTCTTTCATTCTGTTAAAGACTCTCACACCATCAAGCGCTTGCACAAACTCTTCAACGCTCATGCGTACAAACTCTATGTTCTTTACACTGTTTAAGAGCATATTTGTTTTTGCGGCGTTGATGGATGCTTTGGAAATCTCTGTTGCCAAAACTTTACGAAATTTTTTCGCAAAAGGAATCGTAAAATTGCCCGCACCGCAGTAGAGCTCCAACAAGTCGCTTGATGTATCTGCAAGATTTTTTAAAACCCAACCAATCATCTGCTCGTTTACCCGAGAGTTTGGCTGTGTAAAGCTGTTTTCTATGTACTGAAACCTAAACTCCTCATCTGCAACATTTAAAACCTCTGTTACATAATCCTGCCCGATAACCACTTTTTGACCTCGGCTACGACCGATAATGTATATGTCAAGCTCTTTGGCGATTTTTGCTGCGCTCTGGCTCCAAGCGGCATCGAGTGTTCTGTGGTAGAGAAGCGAAATCACGATTTCACCATTATTTGAACTTAAAAAATCGACGCCAAAGAGTTTAAAATCGATTTTGTTTTCTTGAATCGCTCTTAAGAGTTTTGGCATAAGAGCAGAGATAGACTTACTTACCTGCGGACACTCGTCAATAAAAACAACACCACTCTTCTCTTTGTTGTTCATCGTATAGTAGAGTTTTTCATCTCCCTCATGCCATATCTTAAACTCACTTCGTGAGCGATAGTTGCTCTTTGGAGACTCAAAAACAGACAATGCCCCGCTATAAAAAGGTTTAAATCTCTCTTGGTTAAGGAGCACTTTTGCTCTTAGCTGTGC
>DKFQ01000133.1 GCA_002452425.1 Sulfurimonas sp. UBA6792
ACCTCTTCAAACTTTTTCTCTTCCACAAAAAGCATTGCAAACTCATCACCTCCTATGCGGTAGGCGTCGATATGCATATCTCTAAACCACTGTGCAACTTGAACGAGGATGCTATCTCCAGATTTTATACCAAAGAGGTCATTTATCTCTCTAAACTTGTCTATGTTAAACACAACACAACCATGAAAAGAGTCGGTACTTAAATCAAGCTGGATTTTTTGACGGTTAGGAAGCCCTGTAAGCGTGTCGGTGAAGTTGAGCCTATTTATCTCTTCATGCGCTTTTATCTTTGCGGTGTTATCAAGAAGATAGCCTTTGATAGACTTTACAGCGCCACTGTTTTCATACTCTACCACCGTAAAGTCTCTTACCCAAACCACCTCATTGTTCGGTTTTACGATGCGATAATCTTGTGCAAAAGAGAGTGACTGCTTCGCAAAATGTGCACTTACATCCTCTGCTAATTTTGTAAGGTCATCAGGATGCACAAACTGAGTAAAAGGCATATGTGCTCGCATAATGTCTCCATACTCTACGCCCAAAAGAGGAAAAACATTTTTAGAGACATGCTTGATGGGCCACCCCTCTTGCATCGACCACTCAAAAAGGACGACTGGACCACTGTTAATAAGGCTGTTCATCGCTAGTAGCGTCTCTTCTGTCTTTTTTTGTGCAGTGATGTCACGCCCCGTCCCGATAGTGCCTATGAGTACGCCATCTTTATCAAAAAGCGGCGCTTTATGAACCTCTAAGTAGGTAAGCTCTCCGCGGATGTTTCCATACTCCTCAAACTCCATCGGTTCCATATACTCAAGCACGATTGCATCACTGTTGTGACAGAGCTCCCCAAAAGTATGCCACTCTGGATTGTCTGGATGCTTACCACGCTCCCTTAGAGCAAAATAGACATCTGTTTTGCCAAGCACCTCTTTGGTCTCTGCCATCAAAAGATTTTTACAAATAGCATAATTTGCAAAAAGATAGCGCCCCTCCAAGTCCTTTGCCCACAACATATCTGGAAGATGCTTCGAGATAAGCTCTAGGAAATTCTCTTGTATCATATTTTTATGGGGCACGCTCTTCTCTGTCAAATAAATTATTATGCACTATACACAAATATTGAACTTAGCAAGATAAAATACTCTTTTTTTATCACATTTTTTTAAGCTACTGTGTTGATTTGTATCAAGAAAATCCTCTTTAGCTCTGTTCTAAGCAACCTTTTGCTATCATTGCGCAATTATTTTTATAGCAAAAAAGGTCAATTATGGGTTTAGGTATCGGTCTTGTAGGACTTCCAAATGTCGGTAAATCAACAACTTTCAACGCACTCACAAAAGCACAAAATGCAGAAGCGGCAAACTATCCCTTTTGTACCATCGAACCAAACAAAGCAGTAGTTCCAGTCCCAGACATAAGACTTGCAGAGCTTGCAAAGATAGTCAATCCTGAGCGTATCCAATACTCAACAGTTGACTTTGTTGACATTGCAGGACTTGTAAAGGGTGCGAGCAAGGGCGAGGGTCTTGGCAACAAGTTTTTATCAAACATTCGTGAAACAGAGGTTATTTTGCATATCGTGCGCTGTTTTGAAGATGACAACATCGTCCACACCGAAGCTAGCATCGACCCGCTTAGAGATGTTGCAATCATCGAAGGTGAACTCATCCTAGCAGACATCGAAGTGTTACAAAACAGAATGGATAGACTTAAAAAGCAGGCAAAAACAGACAAAAATGCTGCTGCCGTGCTTGTGCTTGCAGAAGAGCTTTCAGAGTTTTTAGCAGATGGAAATCTGGCGAGAAACTTCCCAAAAGCCGATACGGAAGAGTACAAACAACTCAACCATGAAGTGCGTATGCTCACTGGAAAAGAGATTATGTACGGTGCAAATGTGGATGAAGACGGTCTGCTTGAAGATAGCGATTTTGTTCTCAAACTCAAAGAGCATGCGGCAAAAAACAACTGCGAACTCATCAAACTTTGCGCTAAAGTAGAAGAGGAGCTTGTAGGGCTAGAAGATGAAGAAGCGGCTGAGTTTTTAAGCTCTCTTGGCGTAGAAGAGTCTGGGCTTGAGCAGATTATCCAAAAAGGTTTTGACAAACTAGGACTTATGAGCTACTTTACAGCAGGCGTAAAAGAGGTTCGTGCATGGACTATCCGCAAAAACACAACCGCTCCAAAAGCAGCGGCGGTTATCCATAATGACTTTGAAAAAGGGTTTATCCGTGCAGAGGTTATCGCATATAACGACTTTGTAGCGTGCGGCGGCGAAAACAAGGCAAAAGAGGCAGGAAAGATGCGTCTTGAGGGTAAAGAGTACATCGTGCAAGATGGTGATATCATGCACTTTAGGTTCAATGTATAATAGTAACTATAGCAACTACGGGACAGGGCTAAAGCCCCACTTCCAAAAGATATACAAAACTACGGGACAGGGCTAAAGCCCCACTTCCAAAATACGGACGTGGGGCTTTAGCCCCGCTCTTAAACACACAACACACTTACTTTACAACAACCCTATTTCGTCCCGCCCTCTTGGCTTCATAAAGAGCATCATCCACTCTCTTAAACGTCTCTTTTGTCTCTTCAGCCTCTTGGTATTTTGTCAAACCAAAAGAAGCCGTTACTTTGATGTCGTTGCGAATCGTCTGTTTTTCGATATTTACTCTGA
>DKFQ01000031.1 GCA_002452425.1 Sulfurimonas sp. UBA6792
AAAGTTTGTTCATCGTGGCGCAGAGACTGCTTTGCCCCGCATTTTCGCCTATAAACCCATAAAGCATCGTGTGATGTGATATCTCGTTTGCATTATTCATCATGATAACTCCTTATTCCCCAAAGTTCTCGTGCCTCTTCCTCTTCTGCTTTGCATCTGTAGCAGAGTTTGTCATTAGAGTTTGTACTAAAAATCATATCGCACTCGCCACATCGTCGCACCCTAAAAGTAATAAGATTTTGCACAGCAGGCTCAAAAAACTCTTTGACGCGATAGCTTGGGGAGAGCTTAATAGCATCTGGTTCACAAACATCATGACAAATATGGCACTTTATACACAAAAATGGGTCAAAATCTATCTTAGAGTTTTTTATGTCCGAACTAAGCGCCCCTGTTGGGCAAACTCTATAACACATCTGACATGCCGTACATGCTTCACCATCAAGAATCTTCATAGAAGTAAATGTAAGCTCATCAGACTCTATAACATGATAAACGGATGGCTTTTGCACCCTCTTTAGCGCTGTAAAGAAGAGTTTACGTCTCTCGGTGATGCGCTTTTGCTTTAAAAGTGCTATATCACTTTTTTGCAGTGTATGCTCCACAAGCTCATCGGTTGCTTTTTGAATCTCTTTTTCAAACGCATGTTTTGTCTTAAGAACACCCTTAAGGTTGGCTTTAGAGAAAAACTCTCTTCTTGAAGTGCTTGTTTCTTGCTCCTCTTTCTCATACTTGATATTTTCAAGTTTGATAATCGCATCACTCTCCATCGCTTCTAGGATATAAGATGCCTCTTCATGGTTTTTTCGGATTTGCGGCTCGCACTTATGGGCAATTGCACACCCCTCACAGTGTCCCATATCAAAAAGTATCTCTTTTTTCAAAAGAACCATAGCTATGATATTTTCAATGTTGAGCGCGGCAATACATGGAACATTTTTGTGACAAGAGATAATATTTTCTTTATCTTCTACAAAATCAAAAAAAAGTTCCGTAGCGCTAAAATCATCCAAAAAAAGCGCTTCGTTGGGACATACCGCATCACATGCGCCACATCCCACACACGCAGAAAAGTTGATGGAAGGAAGAGGATTACTCCCTACAACAATAGCACCTGTGGGGCAGATAACTTCACACTTGTTGCACTCACTCTCTTTGGAAAGAGAACGTACACAACGGCTAGCTTTAAGCTGTATCATCTACGCGCCAAGCTCACTTGCAAGATACTCATTATCACTCAGTAAAAATTCCAACGCCATATCTGCCGCGTCATAGTACAGAGGGGTTCTTGCCTCATACTTTACATTGACAAGATACATCGGTGCCCATTTGAGAAGATGTTTGTTTAAAAACTCCATCTCTATGCCTCTGAGCGCTTTTGCCGCTTCCATGTCATTGTCTTCAAGTGCTTTTATCTCAGCCTCAACTAAGTGGTGCATAAACTCCAACTCAACTCCGATATGATCCGCAGAAATCGTACGCGCCGCTTCATAATCCACCATAAAATTATAAGCACTGTAGATATCTGTAACTGGGTTTGCCCCGCCTGTTTCGATTTTTTGGTCTTCTCGCGTATAAAAAGTTTCGTAAGGAATCAAGTGCAAGAGAGAGAGATTGACAAAATCTGGGTTTAAGTACTCCTCTAAAAGCTCTTTATTGCCAAGCTCTACAAAAAAACTCCACTCTTTAAGTGTTGGGAAGAAGTCTAAAATATTTGCATCATTTCTGATTGTTTGAAGCATCCCCTCATCGAGTTCTTGCAACAGCACACGAGAGAGAAGCGCATAAATATTGGTTCTTGCTTTGGTATTTTGCATTTTTTTATTTTCTTTATATGTAATTTTACTAATGTTACGCACTAAAACGAACTCGTCCGCTTTAGTGCGTACTATCAGATTTTAGTGTGATTTTATCTAAAAAGTATAAATCTAGTATTATTTGGTATTTTTATATCCCCTCCGCAATCATCGCATCAGCCACTCTTTTAAATCCTGCTATGTTTGCGCCATCAACATAGTTCCCCTCAACACCGTACTCTTTTGCCGTAAGCGCAACTCTTTTGCAGATTTGCTGCATCGTCTCTTTAAGCTTTGCATCAACATCTTCAAAACTCCATCGCTGCATAGAAGCATTTTGGCTCATCTCAAACTCACTTACAGCCACGCCACCCGCATTGGCAGCTTTGGCTGGAGCAAAAGAGATTTGCTGGCTTAAAAAGAGTGCGATTGCTTCTGGCGTAGAGGGCATATTTGCTCCCTCAGCTACGCAAACGCATCCATTGGCTATGAGATTTTGTGCATCTGCCTCAGAAAGTTCATTTTGTGTTGCACAAGGAAATGCCCCATAACAAGGGATGTTCCATACAGGATGCTGCCCTTGTGGATACTCTAAAGCAGTGATATATTTTGCCTCTGGGTGTACCTCAACATACCGCTGCAGTGAGCTTCTCTGATTCATCTTCAGCTCTTTAAGCAGTGCCAAATCTACGCCACGTTGGTCATAGATCATACCATTAGAATCACTACAACTCACTGGGATAGCTCCCTCTTGATACAGTTTTTCTATAGTATGCAGCGCTACATTGCCCGCACCGCTCACTGTACAGATTTTTCCCGCAAGAGACTCTTTTTTTTGCATCTCAAGCATCGCTTGCGTAAAGTAAACAACACCATACCCCGTAGCCTCTGGTCTCATAAGAGAGCCGCCAAACATAAAAGGCTTTCCTGTTAAGATACCATCATACGAAGCAGTGATTTTTTTATACGCGCCAAAAAGATAGCCTATCTCTCTGCCACCCACCCCTATGTCCCCCGCGGGAACATCGATTCTAGCGCCTATGTATTTGTAAAGTTCATGCATATATGCAGCACAAAAACGCATAATCTCAAACTCGCTTCTGCCTTTAGGGTTGAAATCACTTCCTCCTTTAGCACCGCCTATAGGAAGTCCTGTGAGCGCATTTTTAAAAATCTGCTCAAAACCTAAAAATTTTAAAACGCCCTCATTCACACTTGGGTGAAAACGAAGTCCCCCTTTGTAGGGTCCGAGTGTGTTGTTAAACTGCACACGGTAGCCAGTATTTACCTCTATCTCATTTTTGTCGTTGAGCCATGTCACTTTAAACTTGATGATCCTATCAGGTATGACAAGTCTCTCTAAAATCGCGTATTTTTGATAGCGCGCATCAGACTCTAAAAGCGGAGCAATCGAGTAAACAATCTCCTCCATAGCCTGATAAAAAACACTCTCATTCGACCCTCTGTTTTGTTCAAATTTTTTTATCTCTTCTTCTGCTATGCCCATTTTTGCATCCTGTTTTTTTGTAAAAGATGTCATTTTACATAATTTTGACATAAAACAAATTGATTGTTTTATGTATATGTTAAAATTCCATAAAAAAGGATTTCCCATCACGTACACATTTATCCATACTATTCATATCTTTTCAGTCTTTATCTATGGCGGTTTTTTATTTGTCGATGTTCTTTTTCTCTCTAAAATGAACCAAACGCTTAGCGATGCAGAGCACACAAAGGCAAGAGAAGCCATTATGATGCATGTTAGAAAAGTCGTACCTTACGCTCTTATGGTAGCTGTTGCTAGTGGGCTTTACCTTTTTTCACAAGCTTTTGGCAAGATAGAAAATGGCGCACTCTCCTACTTTCAGACACTTCTTTCTATCAAAGCATTTTTTGGATTATGGCTGGGTTTAAGAGGCATCAACCAAAAACTTTTCAAAATAAATCCTTGGGTATTTAAGAGCCATTTTTTTCCATTTAGCCTCGTCGTTATCATCATTCTTCTCTCGCAATTTATGTATTTATAAATTTGAATTTATAAGATAAATTCATAATATTCTTGAAAAAAATATGCTATGATTCAAGCAAATAAGAATTAAAGGTTTTGGATGTTTCAAAAACTAAGTATTTACAAGAAGATGAATTATTTCATCGCTATGGTGACAATCTCTGTCTTCTCCGCTGCGGTATCCATTTTTATAGCGATGGGGCATATTGACTCAAAGTATGAGCATTTGCATGAAAACTCAATGATAGGTGGTTTGACCACACTGAAGATTGAAAAAAATCTCAATTACGTCAGCAGACTCTCAAGAGACATTATGCTGGGTGGCAGTTACGACAAAAATATAGAAAATCTTGAAAAAACGATTCACGAAGTGGAGAGTGGTTTTGTAACATTAGAGAAGCTAATGGAAAAAGAGAACTCTTTAGGAATGGTTCAAGAGGCAAAAAACTCCACGATGCTCTTTTTAAACAACACGCTTGCGATGATGAAAAAATTGACTCCGGCAACCATAGAAGAAGATAAAACTCGCATTTATGCAAACTACTCCAAAGAGCTCACTCCTTATGCAAACACTTCAAGAGACTCTTTTAAAAAGCTTGTCGATCTAAAATCAAAAGAGCTTGAAGAGGACTCTTTTGCTCTTGGCAAAGAGATAAACTTTTTCAAGTATCTCGCACTCATCGCAGGTATTATTGTAGGTCTTGTTGTACTTATCTTGGCAACTGTCATTAGAAAATCGATAACTTCAGGGATTAACGACTTCACATCCATCATAAGCCATGTTGCCAAAGGTGATTTTAGCCAAAAAGCAGCGGCAACAGACAAAGAGACGGAACTCGGGATTATGGGGTACGAACTCTCTAAGCTTATCGGGCATACAAAAGATCTTATCCGTGAAATCAACACAACCATTACAGATGCATCTAAAGGTGTCTTTTCACACAATATCTCTTCAGAAGGCATGGGTGGCGAATTTGTCGATGCGATAGAGAGCGTGAGAAAAAGCATCGATTTTATGAAGACACAAAATGCAAAAGCACAGCGCGATGTTTTCAACTCAAAAATCAGTACAAAAAGTGTCAATGTTTCAGAGTCACTCTCGCTTATTATCTCTGATTTGAGCTCAAATATCAACGACCTAAAAACGATAACTTCTGCAACAAAAAGTGCTTCTGAGCTTGCAATGAACTCACGTAATGATATTTCAGACATCACAAGAGAGCTCAACGCACTCACAGAGCAAGTCAACAGTAACAACCACAGCATCTCTGAGATAGCAAATCAAGCAAATGAGATTACCTCAGTTATCCAACTCATCACAGACATCGCAGACCAAACGAACCTTCTTGCGCTCAATGCAGCCATCGAAGCAGCACGCGCTGGAGAGCATGGAAGAGGATTTGCAGTTGTTGCCGATGAAGTACGTAAGCTTGCAGAGAGAACCCATAAAGCAACAGGCGAAATCTCTGTCTCTATCAAATCTCTCCAACAAGATATGAATGAGATTCAAACAAGTTCTGAAAGTATGAAAGTAACAGTTGAAGACTCAACACAAAAGATGAATGGATTTGAAGATACTCTCATCGCACTCAGCGACAACTCTTCAAAGATGGTTGACTACTCCTACACGATGGAAAACAGCGTCTTTGTCGTTCTTGCAAAACTTGAACATATCTTATACAAATCACGTGTTTACAACTCTATCATCTCGCTTCATAAAATGTTCGAACAGCAAAACACGCATGAGTGTGAACTCGGTGCGTGGCATGATGCTGAGGGAAAGAGAAGATTTTCTCAAACAACATCGTTTGGCAAACTAGCAGCGCCGCATGAGATAGTACACCGCAATGCAAACGCAAACTTAGCGTATCTTGAGCATAATGCAGAGGTGACGACCCTTAACAATGCGCAAAATATTATTGACAACTTTGACCATATGGAAAAAGCTTCTGAAGAACTTTTTGAACTCTTAGATAAAATGCTTCAAGAGTCTAAGTAGGTTACTATTCCCACTCCTCATAGATGGAGCGGGAGTGCTTCTCTTTTTTATAACGTCTTGCATTTTTTGTTTTTTCAAGTTGGTTGGAGAGATATAAAATATCTTCCTTAATCTCCCCTATCTCCTTCTCACTCTCTCTATAAGCAATCATCTTTTGAACAAGTTTTTGCAACTCTTGCAAATCACCTTTATAAAGTACTATCTCTTCAACTTTTAAAAGCAGCTTCAAAGCACTCTCTATTTTTTTAACATATCCCTCTTTTGTAAGATCTGCCGTGCTTGTGAGATAAGAGGTAATACTCTTGTGAAATCTCTCGATAGCGCGCAAGTAACGAAGTCTCATTGCATTGTCTATTGCTTTTTGTGATGCCACTCTTAAACCTATTATTTATTTGTTGATATAATTATACACTTAATCATAAATTATGGAGAGATGTATTGAAAAAAATTATACTATCTTTTTTACTGCTTAGTGTCTCGCTTTTTGCAACCGTTATCAATGAAGAGGCTTCACAGCAACTTCTTGACTCAAAAATGGCTATCGTGGACATAAGAACACCCGCGGAGTGGAAGGAAACAGGACTTTTGCAAGGCTCTATTCCTATCATGCTTTTTGATGAAAGAGGCAACTATGACCTTCAAGATTTTCTAAACAAACTCAACCAAGCAGTTGATACAAAAAAACGCTTTGCTATCATCTGCCGTACAGGCAGTAGAACAAGGATTTTAGCAGCCTTCCTTTCACAGAAGATGGGATACGAAGTCGTCAATATCAAAAGCGGGATTGTTTACGCTAAACACCTCAAACTTCCTATCTTGCCCTACTCTCCTAAGTAATCTACTTGATCTCTATTTTATTGACCAGCGCGTAAAGCGTTGGGAGATAGATAAGGTTTAGCAACGTTCCCCACACAAGCCCAAAGCCTATAGAGATGGCGATAGGCTGCAAAATCACCGCCTGACCACTTGCATAAAAGATAAGCGTAAAAAGCCCTAAAAAAGTTGTTATAGAAGTAATCATAATCGGACGAAGTCTCAGTTTTGCTCTTTGTAAGAACTCCTCTAGCTTATGCGTTCCGTGAAGAAAATCAAGCATAATAATCCCATCATTGATAACAACACCCGCTAAGCCCAAAATACCTATGATAGAGGGCATCGTGAGGTTGATACCAAGCAGTTTATGTCCCAAAAGTGCACCTAAAATCGAAAGCGGGATAACGCTCATGACCATGAGGACATACTTTATTTTTGGAAAAATAAGCAAGAGTGTTAAAAAAATCAAAAAGAGTGCAAGTAACACCGCGGTTTGCATCTCTGCTTTGAGCTGTTGGTTTTTCTCTTTTTCTCCAAGAAGCGCCACATCCACGCCTGAGTCTCTTATCTCTTGAAGTGTGGGCTCAAGCATATCTAGCACCTCTTGTGAGGTAATCTTTCTTTTATCGATATTTGCATAGACAGTTTTTATGATATTTCCATTGAGTTTATCGATTTTCTCATAATCTCTCACTTGCGAAATCTCTGCGATATCTGAGAGTTTGACATACCTTCCATCTTGCAGAGCTATGCTAAAATCTAAAAAAGTAGCGATACTGTCTTTTGCGCTCTCTTGTGTTTTGATATCCATAACTCCCAAATCATTAAAAGTAGTCGCCTGTTTTTTTTCTAAAAAGTAAGCACTTAAAGTTTTAGCAACAACTCCCTCACTTAAGCCCAAACTCTCGCCATAAGAGTTGATTTTAATGATATACTCCATCTTTCCATACTTGATGTTATCACTAAAATCTCGCACATTTTTGATTTGAGAGAGCTGCTCTTCTAGCTTTTTGATCCCTTCTTGCAGTGTTGCATCATTGCTTCCTGAGAGATTTATCTGAATATCACTTTTAATAAGCCCTGACTTATCCTCCATAACACCCAAATCCTCCATGTTATACTTCTCTTTAAAAGGCGCAATAATCTCTTTGGCACGAGGGGAGAGTTCAAAAGTCTGTTTTTTACGGATATTTTCAGGATTATTAAACGCAAAACTAAAATTAAGCACTGGATTGATGTACTTATCGACCCAGTTAGTCTCTTCTCTGTCATAGAGCTCCATCGTTATCATAAAAACGCCGTTGTTTCTTTGTGTATCGCCAGAGAGACTGCGTCTGTATCCCACAACAGAGGAGATGGCTTTAAGTGAAAACTCCTCAGCGTGCTTCATCAGCTCGGCTTCTATCTCTTTAGAGACTTGATAACTGTTTTCAAGCGGCGTGTTAATGTCAAGTTTGCCAGAGATATAGAGATAGTTTCCATCAAAATTTGGAAAAAACTGAAACTTCATAGATTTCATCGTGTAAAAAGTTGCAAGCGGCACAAGAACGAGAAAGAGCAGAAGCGTGATTTTTTTATAGTTCAAAAACCGTACTATAGTTTTTTGGTAGAGATTTTCAAAAGGAACCCAACTAATAGAGTTGTTGCTCTTGCGTAAAAACTCCTGCGCATGCAAAGGGAGAAAAAAGAAGCTCTC
>DKFQ01000148.1:0-5689 GCA_002452425.1 Sulfurimonas sp. UBA6792
ACCGTCGAGCTTCTTGCAAGATTTAAAGGAGAGGTAAATATCTCAAACTCTCCGGTTGAAGCGAAAAAACTCGCTCTTTTGGTTAAGAGAATTGAGGATGGCACTATAAGCGGCAAAGCGGCAAAAGAGGTGCTTGACGCTCTTATGGAAAAAGGCGGCGACGTCGATGCTACTATTGAGGCACTGGGGCTTAAGCAGGTAAGCGACACTGGTGCTCTTGAAGCGATTTGCGATACGGTTATCGCTGCCAATGCTGATAAAGTGACAGAGTACAAAAATGGCAAAGAGCAGCTTTTTGGGTTCTTTGTCGGTCAAGTGATGAAAGCGTCTAAAGGGAGTGCAAACCCTGCAGCAGTCAACGAGATACTAAAAGCAAAGCTGGGGTAGATGAATTTTTTTACAAGGTTAGTGGTCGATTTTGCCTACTTTTTAAACGCGTCCATAGCCTACCAGCGTCAAAAACGTTTCTTTTATGATGTCTTAGAAAACGACAAATACCCCTACAAAAAACACTTTGATATCTTTATGATAGCGCTTATCTTCTCAAGCGTTGCCATTTTGATAGTTGAAGTAAAATCCGAGATAAATATCTACCTCAAGATTTTTAACATCTATGTTATCTCCATAATATTTCTTGTTGAGTATGTTCTAAGGTTTTGGATAAGCAGCAGTGTCAGTGATATGATTATCAAAAAGAGTGAACATGCTGTTGCGCTGGGCAGGAAGTTTTATCTTTACAAAGCGCTCTTAAGTGCTGCAAAAGAGAAGCTTCGGTTTGTGTTGTCTATAAAAGCGATTATAGATTTACTAGCCATCTTGCCACTTTTCCATGAACTTAGGCTGTTGCGCCTCTTTGTTGTTTTTAGAGTTTTTAAACTCTTTCGCTATACAAAAAGTTTTCAAGCTTTTGCTTCCGTCCTTGCTACGAAAAAATTTGAATTTTTCATCCTTTTCATCTTCTCCTCTATCGTTATTTTCGTCTCTTCCGTACTTGTCTATGTCATGGAAGCCCAAAACCCAAAATCTCCCATCAACACTCTTTTTGATGCGCTTTACTGGTCTATAGTAACCATAGCGACGGTTGGGTATGGCGATATAGTCGCTGTAACGACTGAGGGGAGGATGGTTGCTATCTTTGTCATCATCGCTGGTATCTCTGTTTTGGCATTTACAACATCCATCGTTGTCTCCGCTTTTACCGAAAAACTAGATGAGGTACGCGAGATACGAACAGTGGACACTATCCGAGGATTGAAACATTTTTATCTTATCTGCGGCTATGAGAGTGTGGCGCAAGAGGTTGTAAAAAAACTCAAAAATACAAAGTACGGTGTTATCGTTTTGGATGAAGATGCCCAAAGAGTAGAAAATGCGAAAAAAGATGGGCTTATAGCCATAAACTATGACCCAGGGGACGTGGAGAGTTACGAAAAGCTCGGCATAGATATCAACCTGCAAGTCAAGACGATTCTTTGTCTAAGAGAGAGCGACATAGAAAATGTTTATACGACACTGACTGTACGCTCCATCAGCAAGGATGTCAATATCATCTCTCTGCTTATGGATGATGCGAACCGAAAAAAGCTCATTTTTGCGGGTGCAAATGAGATTTTTTATCCAAAAGGATTGGTGGGCATGATTGCAAAAGAGCTTACAGGACGACCTGTTGCTTTTGAGGTGATTCATGCGCTTCGCAATGACTACTATGGTGTGGACGTAGAAGAGATTTTGGTGGATGAGAGAATGAGCCAAAATATCCTCTATGTGAGTGAGTTAAACTGCGCCAAATTTAGAATTATCTTGCTTGGAATCTATAAAAAAAATACAAAGAGATTTTTCTTTAACCCCCTAGAAGAGACGATGCTTGAGAGTGGTGACTACCTGCTTTTCATAGGAAATAACGCTTTTATGGGAGAGTTTGAAAAATATCTACACAAGAAGATAAGACGATGAAAAAAGCAGCCTTGATTTTTGGATATAACGATTACGCTTTGGAGATTGCTAAAAATCTTAAGAGTGGATACGAAAAAGTCACTATTTATGCTCTTGGCAGTGAGGTGGACGCACTCAAAAATAGCCATGATGTAGAGATAAAGAGTTTTGATTTGAGCGATAACTGGAGCAATATCGATGAAGATACCGATAGAGAAAACTCCATCGCATTTTGTGTTTTAGAAGATAGCGCGGAAAATATCTTTTTAACGATTTCGCTACGCTCCTCTTTTGAAAACCTTAACATCATAGCACTCTCAAACAACAAACAAACTGCAAGTAAACTCCAAATGGCGGGTGCTAACAAGGTGATACCACTTGTGCAAACAACCGCTGAAATGATTGCTGAGATGCTTCAAAAACCCATAGTTAAGGAAGTTTTTCATAATATTTTATTTCAAAATAGTACACTCAAAATAGCGCAAGTCAAAATGAACGAGGGAAATATTTATGTGGGTAAAGAGATTTCTGAGATAGACTGGAGCATCAAGTATGGTGTGGTAGTTTTGGCACTTGTGCACAAAGATATGAGCAGTGAATTTATCTATTCGTACAAAATAAAGCATCATATCATCGATAAAGATGATGTTTTTATCGTCGTGGGATATGCAAAAGATATCAAAGAGTTTGAAGAGATGACAGGGAGCAGATGTGACTAAAGTAGGAGTGATTGGAGCTGGAAAATGGGGAAGCGCTTTGGCTTTTGCGCTGAGTGAGAAGTGTGAAGTATATATAACTTCAAGGAGACCCAGAGAGCTAAAGAACTTTGTTTCATTGGATGAGATTTTAAAGTTGGAGTATCTCGTTATCGCCATTCCTGCACAGCAAATCGCATCGTGGCTAAGGGACAATTTTGTCTATAACAATCACAAAATATTGGTTGCGGCAAAAGGGATAGAGGCGAGTTCTGGAAGATTTTTAAATGAGATTTATGATGCCTATGTTCCACAAAACAACATCGCTTTTTTGTCAGGTCCCTCTTTTGCCGCAGAGGTTATGCGCTCACTCCCAACCGCACTCGTGGTCAATGCCAAAAACGAGGAGTTAAGCAAAACTTTTGCCTCCTTTTTCCCATCTTTCATCAAAACTTACACCTCTACAGATGTTGTTGGTGCTGAGGTGGCGGGGGCGTACAAAAACGTTATCGCCATAGCAGCGGGCATTTGTGAAGGTTTAGGGCTTGGTAAAAATGCCGCGGCTTCACTTATCGCAAGAGGGCTTGTAGAGATGCACCGTTTTGGTCTCTCTTATGGAGCAAAAGATGAAACATTTATAGGACTTAGCGGAGCAGGAGACCTTTTCTTGACTGCATCATCGACTATGAGCAGAAACTTTCGTGTGGGGCTTGGCATCGCAGAGGGCAAATCTAAAGAACAGATAGTCAAAGAGCTAGGAGAGGTCGCCGAGGGCGTAGGAACTGCTTATGCACTTCATAAAATAGCTAAAGATAAAGATTTGTATCTTCCAATCGCACGAGAAGTTTACAATATGCTTGAAGGCTTAGACCCGCGCATAAGCCTCCGCAATTTTCTTGCTAATTAAAACTTTTTCTCTAAAATGTAAGTTGAAATCTGTCTGATTTCCTCTTGGGTTACTTTGCCTTTAAGTGAAGGCATTACACCAAACTTCTCTTTTGTCTCTTTTGGAAAAAGCATCTTGTCTTCTGTCGGAGAAAAAGCGTAGTCAACGATATATTTGATCTTATCTTCCTCTTTTTCGTACTTCTCTCTTGCCTTTTTAGCAATCGCCCAGTAAGGAGGCGCTTTCATATTACTTAATTTCTCTTTTGTTATCTCACCCATAAGATGACACTCACCACATTTCGCAACCGCCAAAGCCTCTATCTCCGCATCTGAAGCAGACGCTAAAACAAGAGTGCCTATAATCAAAGATAAACTTACAATTTTTTTCATGACAACACCTTTTATAAATTTGAATAATTAGGATTATAACATACTATTATTAAAAGAGTGCAAGTTTTTTAAGAGCTTATATATGGAAAAAAAGATAAGATAAATAAATTTTACTGAATTTACTTATACACGATGATATTAATACATAAGCAGTGAATATGAATCTAAACCTTAACGAATCACAAAACATCGAATTTAAACAAATCTGGAAAGATGAGTATATCAAGTGGCTTAGTGCATTTGGTAATAGTGACGGCGGGAAGCTCTATATCGGTGTAGATGATGATGGAAAAATCGTCGGCATTGATAATGCAAAAAAACTCCTAGAAGATATACCAAACAAAGTGCGAGATATTTTGGGCATTTTAGTAGATGTCAATCTTGTGCAAGATGAAGATAAAGAGTACCTTGAAATCATCACAGATAAATACCCATACCCTATAAGCTACAGAGGTTCGTACTATTACAGAAGCGGAAGCAGTACACAAGAGCTAAAAGGTGCTGCGCTTGATAAATTTTTACTCTCCCGTCAAGGTAAAAAATGGGACGGTGTGCCTGTGCCTTATTTTGGATTTGATGATTTAGACCCTTTTGCATTTAGACTTTTTAGAGATAAAGCAGAAAAAAAGAAGAGAATCGATGCTGAACTTTTAAAAGAGAGTGATGAGGTGCTAGTGGATAAACTTCATCTCAAAGAGGGTGATTATCTAAAACGAGCAGCAACACTTCTTTTTGCAAAAGAGCCTCAAAAGTATGTAACCGGAAGCACCATAAAAATAGGATATTTTAAATCAAATAGCGATTTAGTTTATCAAGATGTTATAGAGGGAAATCTTTTTGAGCAAGTAGATAAAGCTATGGAGCTTATATTTACAAAGTATCTAAAAGCTATCATCTCTTATGAAGGGGTGCAAAGGGTTGAGAGTTTTCCTATCTCTGAACTAGCCTTTAGGGAAGCTCTTATCAATGCGGTAGTTCATAAAGATTATAGCTCGCAACAAACTATTCAAATAAGTGTATATGATGATAAATTGCTTATGTGGAATGCGGGAGATTTACCGCCACACTGGACGCTAGATACCTTGATGCAAAAGCATAACTCAGAACCTCATAACCCTGCTATTGCCGCTCCTTTTTTCTTGGCAGGTTATATAGAATCTTGGGGAAGAGGGATAGAAAAGATAGTTGATGAATCACGAAAATTTAATGGAATCACACCACAGTTTAGATGGCTAAATGGTTTGTGGGTGGAGTTTTATTTTAATACTAAAAAAAGTTTACCTAATAGGTTGGGTGAAAAGTTGGGTAAAAAGTTGGGTGAAACACAGAAAAACATCATAAAGCTTATGCAAGGCAATCCAAAAATTGCAATTACGGCACTTGCGAGTGAACTTGGAATAAGCACAACGGCGATAGAAAAACATATCAAAACACTAAAAGAGCAAAATATCATTAAACGAATCGGCGGCGCTAAAGGCGGGCATTGGGAGATTTTAAGCATATAAAAGGGAAAAAATGGGCGAAAGTAGCGTGATTTATAAAAAACTAGCCGTAGCGTTTTTGGTGGCATTTGGAATTTTTGCGGCGGCGTTTATGCTTTTTTCTCCCATGCAGTCACTCCTTTTAGGGGTAATTGCTTTTTTGGTGACACTTTGGACAAATGAAGGATTGCCTCTTGGTGTGGTCTCTTTGCTTCCCATCATCCTGTTTCCCTCTTTTTCTATCCTCTCTGTATCGCAAACTACACAAAACTATGCAAATCCCATTATTTTTCTTTTTTTGGG
>DKFQ01000148.1:5825-8090 GCA_002452425.1 Sulfurimonas sp. UBA6792
GCACTCTACCTTACGCAAAATCCAAAACTCAAGATGCGTTTTGCCCTCTCCATCGCCTATGGTGCGAGTATCGGCGGTATTTTAACGCCCATCGGAACGCCTCCAAATCTTATTTTGCTTGGATTTATGCAAGAAAAAGGGATGGAGCTGTTCTCTTTTATGGAGTGGAGCTGGATGATGTTGCCTCTGGTTTTTGCCATGTTTTTTGTTGCTGCTTTTTTGCTTAGTATCGGCGTAGATGAAGTTGCGATAAAGGTAGAAAATGAGAGCAAAAAACTCACAAAAGAGCAAAAAAAAGTACTCTTGCTTATAGGGGGAGCAGTTTTGCTTCTTCTGCTCAACGCTCCTTTTAAACCCTATTGGAATGGGCTTGGATGGAGTGAAACCGTCATCTTGCTTGGGTTTGGTCTTTTGTTGTTTGTGCCGCCGTTTCACACGCTTGACTGGATGGACGACAAAGCAAAGATTCCATTTCGCATTATGTTTTTATTTGGGGCAGGATTTTCCATAGCCTCTGCTTTTAGTGCCACAGGTTTGGCAGACAGTGTTGCTTCCTACCTTGTTGCTCTAATGGAACTTGAACCCATTTTGATACTTTTAGCCGTTGCTGTTCTTGTCACGTTTACAACCGAGATAACATCCAACACTGCTCTTATCTCTGTTATGTTGCCCATCATTTATGCTCTCTCGCAGCAGTGTGGTTTGGATGCAAAACTCTTTATGACAGTAGCAACGGTATGTGCTAGTTACGCCTTTATGCTACCCATAGCCACCCCGCCAAATGCCATCGCTATGAGTTCTGGAACGCTCAAGGTAAGCGATATGGCAAAGTACGGATTTGTACTCAATATAGCGGGCATTTTGCTTGTGGTCTTTATGGCGGAGTTTTTTTGGAAGTAGAAGTCTCCTTAACAATTTTTAGCTAAAATTTCGCAAAAAAGGAGTTTTGTATGGTAGTTCATATTGTTATGTTTAGATTTAAAGAAGAGAATAAAGAGGCAAATATCCAAGCGGTTGCAGTGAGGCTAAATGCACTTGTAGCACTTGTACCATCGCTCAAATCGATGGAAGTAGGGGTAAATTTTACAAACTCCGAGAGGGCGTTTGATCTCTCTTTATACTCCACTTTTGAGACCAAAGAAGACCTTTATGCTTACGCTATCGACCCAGAACACCTCAAAGTGGTAGAGTTTATAAAGTCTGTGACTTTGGAGTCAAAAGTGGTTGACTATATTTTATAAATGCTAGAATTGCGAAAAATTTAAACCCTAAAGGCAGTTTTATGGTAATGAGTATTGTAGGAATCTATACGCTTTTTGTGCTTCTGACTATCTATATCAGCGTGATGCAGATAGGTTATGTAAACCAAGCAAAACGAGGCAAAGCAGTTCTTCTTAGTGAGAGTGAGTTTATAAAGGCTGGAAACTACGCTATCGCTAAAGAGAAGATGAGCATAGCTTCGACATTTGTGGAGTATATCGCTTTTTTGTTTTGGGTCGGTTTTGGGATAAAGTTTTTAGAGAACAGCTTCTCTTTTGAGAGTGAGACACTTTTAAGTGTCTCTGTTGTAATGGGCTTTTTGGTTATAAACTCTCTTGTTTCGCTTCCTTTTGGCTATTATGAGAAGTTTGTACTTGACGCACAGTTTGGTTTCAACAAATCAACTATGAAGCAGTGGATTAAAGATACGGCGATATCTTTTGCCATGACGCTTCTTTTTGGCTCACTTGTCGTTTGGGGTGTTTATGCCATCATCTCAAGTTTTACACTTTGGTGGCTCTGGAGTTTTCTCTTTATCTTTGGTGTTGTTATCCTTGTCAATATGCTCTTTCCAACCTTTCGTGCGCTCTTTTTCGACAAACTTACACCTCTTCAAAATGAGGAGCTTGATGCGCAGATAAAAGAGTTGATGGACAGAACAGGTTTTGTAAGTTCCGGCGTTTTTATGAGCGATGCTAGCAAGAGAGATGCGAGGTTAAATGCCTATTTTGGCGGACTTGGCAAGACAAAAAGAGTGGTGCTTTTTGATACGCTTATAGAAAAACTGACCACCAAAGAGCTTTTGGCTGTTTTGGGGCATGAGCTGGGACACTTTGCGCATGGCGACATCTACAAAAATATCGCTATGGTGGGTGCGATGCTCTTTGGCATGTTTGCACTATTTGGCAACCTTCCATCCTCGCTTTATACGGAGCTTGGCATCAAAGAGGCTCCCTATGCGATTATGATTTTGCTACTTCTTTTTATGCCTGTTCTTGGCTTTTT
>DKFQ01000129.1:0-254 GCA_002452425.1 Sulfurimonas sp. UBA6792
CACTCATGGATGATGCTTGCCGCAAAGCTGGGTTTTGAACTTAGAATCGCCACGCCAAAGGGCTACGAGGTAGATGCAAAGATACTTCAAGATGCACTTGAAATAGCCAAAACAAGCGGTGCGGTCATAAAAACCATGAATGACCCAAAAGAGGCGATAAAAGGCGCAACGGTCGTCACAACAGATACATGGGTCTCCATGGGACAAGAGGACGAAAAAGAGCAACGCATCCAAGCATTTAAAGGCTTTATGGT
>DKFQ01000129.1:274-24310 GCA_002452425.1 Sulfurimonas sp. UBA6792
TACAGAGGCTATGAAGTAAGCGAGAGCGTTTTTGAAAAACACTCAAAAATCGTCTTTGATGAAGCAGAGAACAGACTTCACGCCCAAAAGGGGCTGATGGTTTGGTTGGCTAATAGATAACTGAACGCATCTGTCTGATGATATAGTCTGCGTCCTCTGCGAGGTGCTGTTGTGCTAGTGTGTAGAGAAGTTGTTCCTCTTTCATATTGTGCTGTTGCATAAGTATCATCAGGGTTTCGGAGAGTGAAAAAAAGTTCTCTTTGTCCATCTTCTCTACTGCTTTGCGCATCTTTGAGAGAAGTGAACGCATCTGTTCGTGCTCCATCTCCATCGCTTTTGTTGCGCTGCTTGCCTCGCTGCTTGCTTGCCCAAGCATAGGAAAAAGAACTATCTCTTCCATGCTAAAGTGATTTGTGAGGTCGTTGGAGAAGTTCTCATACAACCGCTCTGCATCACTGCTTTTTACCGCAACGGCATCTTCCATCGCCGCAAATGCCTCATCGCATGCTCTGTGGTCGTTTGTCAAAAACTCTTTTATATCGGACATTAGTACTTTATCCCCGTTACACTTCTAATCTTTTCAATCGTAGGGAGTGCGGCTTCTCTTGCTTTTGCGGCTCCCGCTTGTAAAATTTCTCTGACTTCGTCTTGGTGGGTTTCGAAGTACTCTCTTTTTTGTCTGAAATCTTTAAAATACTCCCACATTACTTCCGCAAGATAGACTTTAAAGTGACCATGTCCTTCTCCGCCTCTTTTGTATCGCTCTTGAAGTGCTATGAGGTTTTCGCCCTCCAAAAAGAGTTTTGCCATGTTGTAAACATTGCATGTTTCAAACTCTTTTGGCTCTTCCATCGCTACATTTTGAGTTACGATTTTTTTGATGGTTTTGAGTTGTGATTTCTCTTCTCCAAAGATATTGACGATGTTGCCATAACTTTTAGACATCTTTTGTCCATCAATCCCAGGTACGGTTTGAACCTCTTCTTGAACTTTGAACTGCGGGATAGTTAGGATGTCTCCATACTGGTTGTTAAACTTTATGGCGATATCTCTTGCTATCTCGACATGCTGAATCTGGTCTTTTCCGACTGGAACGACTTCTGAACCAAAGAGCAGAATGTCCGCCGCCATCAAAACAGGGTAGGAGAAGAGCGAGTGGTTTGCGGCGATGCCTTTTGCCATTTTGTCTTTGTAGCTGTGCGCCCGCTCTAAAAGCCCCATAGGTGTAAAAGATGACAAAACCCAGTAGAGTTCAAGTACCTCTTTTACATCGGACTGCACCCAAAAAACAGACTTTTGCGGGTCGATACCAAGGGCTAAAAAGTCGGTTGCGCACTGCATGGTAAGCTCTGCTAGCCTTTTGCCATCGCTCACACTTGTTTGTGCGTGGTAGTTTGCTATGAATGCAAAAGTTTGGTTTTGTGCTTGTGCCTCTACCATCTGTTTGATAGAACCAAAATAGTTTCCGATATGCAAATCTCCAGATGGCTGAATCCCTGTTAAAACTCTCATACAATTACTCCAATAAAAAACTTCCTACAAAACTAAAAACTAAGCGAACGATTCTGCAACAAAGTGAAGCCTTAGTGAGCGTGTTTTTAGTTTTGTAGGAAGTTCATTCTCAATATTTAAGGCGGTATTATACTTTTTTTTAACTTTATTTCGCTACCATAAGGCTATCTTAGAGATACAAAGGATAGAAGATGAATGTACAAATTCACGCAAAAGATATTACGCTTCATGCCAACACAAGGGCGCATATAGAGGCGGCGGTTGTGGCTTTTAAAAAATACTCATTAGATATAACAACAGTAAATGTTAATCTCAACAAAGAGAAAAAAGGGATTTTGGTGGAGTTTGATATCCATATAGCGCATGCACAACCGGTGGTTATTAATCAGGCAGATGATAATTTAGATACGGCGATAGACTTGGCGATAGACAGAGCATCAAAAGCACTTAGAAGACTTCATGATAAGGTGATTTCGCACCATGCAACATCTCTAAGAGAGATAGAAGTGGTGAGCGAGTAGTATGTACGACTGGATTTTATGGTTTCATATACTTTCGTTTATTTCGTGGTACGCAGTACTTTTTTATATGCCTCGCCTCTTTGTCTATCATGCAGAAAATGCCGATAATGAGGGATTTGTCAAGGTTGTAAAAGTGATGGAGATGAAGATTTATAAGTATATCGGGATGCCTGCTATGTGGGCAACTTTGCTTAGCGGTTTTTATCTCGCATTTGAGCTAGGGTTTAAGGGTAACGGCTGGTTGCATACAAAGATTTTGTTTGTTGCGATTTTGATGGCGTACTTCTTCTCGCTTGGTCATTTCCGCATGAAGTTTTTAGAGGACAAATGCACAAAAAGCGGCAAGTTTTTCAGAGCTTACAATGAAGTTCCGACGATTTTACTGCTCATAATTGTGGCAATGGTCATTATGAAACCGTTTTGATTGATGTTAAGCACATTTGGAAGTGAGGCTTTAGCCTCGCTTAGAATTAGTATAAAATAGTGCTTTTTTTGGCGGGACTAAAGTCCCACTTCCGATGAAGTATGTACTATCATGACGCTCTTGAAGTTATGATAATCCCTGCAACGATAAGCGTTAATCCCAAAAGTTTGTAAAAACTAAAACTCTCTCCCAAAAAAAATACAGAATATAAAAACACGATAACAAAAGTTAGCCCCATAAAAGGGTAAGCATAGCTAAGCTCAAACTTTGTCATAGCCGCCATCCAACACATGGAAGCCAAAAATGCGCTGATAAACCCGCTAAAGATAAAGGGGTCTAAAAAAAGCTTGAGTAAAAAAAAGAGCTTCTCCATCGTCTCGGCAGGCAGTGAACCGTAGTTGCCGATGCGCATTTTGATGATAAGCTGTCCATAAACCGTAAAAAATATAGTTCCAAAAATATATACATATCCCATAATTACTTACCGTAAAAAGATTTTATGACACTACAAACGGCGTCTCTCTCGTCGCTACTTAACCCAAAGTACATCGGAAGTCGCACAAGTCTCTCGCTCTCTTTTGTAGTAAACTCATCGACCCCGTTAAATCTGCCGTATTTCACTCCTGCCGGTGCGGAGTGCAGAGGTACATAGTGGAAAACCGCTCCGATATCCTCTTTTTTAAACGCATCCAAAAGAGCCGTTCGCTCTTCTAAGTCTTTTACTTTGAAGTAGAACATATGGGCGTTTTGGATACAACTATCAGGCACTATCGGCAACTCGATAAAGCCCTCGTTTTGTAAAAAACTTAGTTTTTCATAGTAGCTCTTCCACGAGTTGAGGCGATTTTCGTTTATAGCATCAGCCTTCTCAAGTCCGCCCCAGAGGTAAGCGGCACTTATGTCGTTTGGAAGATAACTGCTTCCTACATCAACCCATGAGTATTTGTCAACCATGCCACGGAAGAAGAGGCTTCTGTTTGTCCCTTTTTCCCGTATGATTTCGGCTCTTTGGACAAACTTTTCATCATTGATGATAAGAAGTCCTCCCTCGCCCGCACTTGTGTAGTTTTTGGTCTCATGAAAACTAAATGCGCCAAAATGCCCGATAGTTCCGAGTGCTTTGCCCTTGTAACTGCTCATCATCCCCTGTGCCGCATCTTCTACCACAAACAAGTTGTGTCTTGAAGCGATTTCCATGATGGTATCCATCTCACACGCAACACCCGCATAGTGAACAGGCACTATAACTTTTGTTTTTGCCGTTATGGCATTTTCTATCTTTGTCTCATCTATGTTGAGCGTGTCGGGGCGGATATCGACAAATACGATAGTCGCACCTCTTAGCACAAAAGCGTTTGCGGTACTCACAAAAGTATAGGATGGCATGATAACCTCGTCGCCCTCTTTGATGTCAAGCAGAAGTGCCGCCATCTCAAGCGCATGGGTGCAACTAGTCGTGAGAAGTGCTTTTTTGCATCCAAGTCTCTCTTCAAACCACTTGTGACATCTCTTTGTAAATGCGCCATCCCCTGAGATTTTGCTGCTTTTCATCGCTTCTAAAACATAGCGTTCTTCATTGCCTGTAAGCGGTGGTTTGTTAAAGTGTATCATCTGTTTTCCTTAAAACTATTCATATATTTTGGTGCATTTCTGCCCTCATTAAAAATCAAATCGATTATGCTTACGCCGTGAACAAAGGGTGCGAAGAGTTGTTCATATTCACCATAACCGCTATAACCCATCCACTCTACTTTTATGTCTGCTTCTTCAAACAAACTCTCATCAAGATAATCTTTAGCAGAGGGACCGCTGAGGTAGTGCGTTGCACCTGCATCTTTGCAGATTTGAACCAACTTTGAAGTTTGCCCCTCTATAAGCGTAAAATCTTCACATTTTGAGATTTTTGTTTTGATGCCTAAAATCTCATTGATAGCTACTAGAAACTTGTAGTTTATGACGCTTAGAAGCTCTTCATCGGCAACCTCTTTGTAAAGGTTTTCAAAAAGCTCTTTGTACTCTTTAAAGTATTTTGCTTTTGAGTAGTTTTGAACGATTGTCTTAAAATGCTTGCTCGCCCAGAGTTTGTCGCTTACTTTTGTTTCGTTTATCTTTTGGTTCATGGACTCAAAACGGCATGGGATGGTTAGCCACTGCACACCGTTAGGTGTTTTTATCTGATTTCTGTTGCGCCAGTCGTTTTTTGTGTATTGGACGCAGTCGTAAAGAACAAACTCATCCACCATATTTATCATGTCAAAATACCCTTTCCAAGGTATATAGTTTGATTGTAAAATCGCGACTTTTTTCAATTGATTATCTCATCTATAATGTAGAGCGGGCGGTCTTTTACCTGATCAAAGATTTTACCGATATATAGCCCCACTATGCCCAATATACCAAAAAGCAATCCAAAGAGAAAAAACATAGAGACCATTAAACTTGTCCATCCCTCGACGCTAAAGCCGCTTGTAAAGTGGGCAACCGTGAGCCCCAATGCAGTAAAAAGGGATAATATAGAGACAAAAAGCCCCAACTGGATGATGAGTTTAAGCGGTTTGTTTGAGTGCGATACGATGGAGTCGATGGCTAGATTTATCATCTTTGAGAGAGTATATGACGATGTGCCGTAAACCCTCTCGTCATGCTCGACATCAATCTCTATCTTTTTAAATCCGACAATTTTAACAAGCAGTAAAAAATCTCTACTTTTCTCTTTGAACCCTTTGATGGTTTCTACCACTTTTCTTGAATAAACCCCAAAGTTTCCGATGGTATGGTCATGCTCAGTGTCTGTAAAATACTCCAAAGTTTTATAAAAGAGCTTTGATGTAAATGTCTTAAAAAAGCTGTCTTGTCTCTCTACTCTTCTTCCATGCACGATATCATAACCCTCTAGGGCTTTTTTGTAGAGTTTTTCTATCTCATAAGGTCTGTCTTGCAAGTCGCAATCCATAACTACTACATGTGCTCCGCTGCAGTGGTCCAGTCCTGCCGTGATGGCATAGTGCTGTCCAAAGTTTCTTGAGAGTTTGATGGCTTTTACATTTTTATCATTTTTTGCGATTTCTGAGACTACTTCCCATGAGTTTTGAGGGCAGTTGTCATTTACAAAGATGATTTCATAGCTGCTACAGATTTTTTGTAGCACAGAAGTGAGTTGTTCATAGAGTTCTTGAATGGATTCTCTGCATCCATAGATAGGCGATATTACGCTTATTTGCATAATGTTAAAACCTTTATTTAGTAATTGGGTTTGTATCAAAGAGATAGATTTTATATCTCTTCAGCGTGATTGTTTTGGTCGGCTCGCTTAGGTTGTACTCTTTTGTTGCTCTCTCAAATGGTTCTATCTTCTCGCTAGGCATGAGGATAAAAGAGCCGCCTTTATCTGTTTTGTCATACCAAGCAGAGCTTGAGAGCCAAGTTCCCGCTTCTCTTGTATAGTTTTGGTCTTCAAGAGGTCTTATCTCTACTTTGTTATCGCTCAAAACCGTAAAAATATGAGAATGCCAGTAGGGCGCATACCCTTTTTTAGCACCGTTATCAAGCAGTGTTTGTATAACCTCTTCTCTCTCATGGATAATCCTGTCCGCAACATCTCTTTGAAGTGTGTTTTGGATAGATAGATAGGATAAAAGTATCGAAAACAGAAGTAAAAATTTCACTCTTTTTGAAAAAAACTTCCAAAGTATGCCGTTGGTTACGGAGATTAGCAACACAAATGGAATTATATATCTAATATTTTCTTTTGCGGCATAAAGTCCATCGACGTGTAAAGAAGTAAGAGAGTAAATCCCAAAAATGATAAAAAAACCGCTATATCCAAGCGAGATGGTGTAGCGCTCAAACGGCGCAAGAGCGTCTCTGTTTTTAAGACCATAGAAAATTGGAGCAAAAAAGATGACAACCGCACAAAGAAGTTTAAGTAACGTAACTACGCCATCAAAGGAGATAAAAGGGGTTTTGTCTTCCCATAGAGCTCCATAAAAATGAAGGAGTCCGCCAAAAGATCTCCAGATATGTTGCGGCAGCTCTTCAAATGGGATAAGAAACGTTTTTTCAGCCCCTGTATGTATCTGAATATGCTGAAGTATAAAATATCTGTAAACAACTCCAAGTGCCAAACCTGCAAAAAGATAGAGCAGAAATTTTTTATATTTTATCTCTATATGCTCATGAAAAAGAACAAACGGTGCAAAGAGCGGTGCGAGAAAGTAGATAGCAAATCTGCTCGGGTTTTCCGCAACAAAAAAGAGGCTGATAGAGAGAATCAAAAAAGCAGCCAGAAGAGTTTTTTCTCTTTTTTGTAACAGAGCAAACGCATAAAGATATCCTAGCATAGCGCTAAAGTACCATATGTAGGCACTCTCTCCAAGCACTTCACGTAGATACATGGGTGAGGAGAGTGTTGAGATACCAAGGAGCGCTATAAGGATACCCTCTGTAGCTACGCCGATTTTTGTGAGATAAACAGAGGTGAACCAGAGCGAAAAAAGGAAAAAGGAGATGACAGTAAACGTATGGACATCGTAGGCGTGTAATCCCAAAAGAGTGAAAATGATGGCGAGGGTATGTTTGAAAAAAGTCCAAATATCGCCGTTGACATACCACCAACTTTGTGGATAGTAGGAACCTTGCTCGATAATCTCTTGTGCTAAGATATTTGCGATGGCTGCATCGGAGTTGAAAAAAGCTCTATAAATAAAAGCTTGATAGTAAAAGAGAAACAGAAAGTTCAGAGCAAGAAACAGAAACAAAAGAGGCTTGAGTCTGCTCCCCATAAGCTTTTACTTCTCTCCGCGTTTTTTGGCTTTAAATAAAACAGGCGTTCCGCTAAAGTTGAAGGCTTCTCTTAGTTTGTTGGTGAGGTATCGTCTATAGGTAAAGTGAAGACCTCTTGGTTTGTTCATGATGATAGCGATTTTTGGCGGTCTGATGTCGTACTGCGTTGCATAGTAGATACGGATAACCTGCCCACGCATACTTGGGAGCTGATGGCGAATAAGCGCACGCTCTAGCACAACATTAAGCTCTGATGTTTTGATATGCTGTGAGTAGTTATCGTTTATCTCCAAAATCATATCAAAGAGCTTGTCAACACGTCTGTGCGACTTTGCAGAGAGGGTAATGATGGGTGCATAAGCTAAAAACTTAAATCTGTCACGCACCTCTTTGATGATGTTGTCATACTCTTCTCTTTTTGCGATATCCCATTTGTTGAGTACGATAATGCACGCAAGACGGTTGCTGTCAACCAAACCTGCGATTTTCTCGTCAAGGTCTAAAAAAGGCTCGCTTGCATCTAAAACAACAAGCGCCATGTTGGAGTTTTCAAGCATCTCTTTTGTACGCATAAGCGCAAATTTCTCGATTCCTACAATCTTGCCACGGCGTCTAAGACCTGCCGTGTCAACAAAAGTAAGCTGTTTGTCTTTGTACTCGATACTCTCGTCAATCGGGTCTATCGTCGTTCCTGCAACACTGCTTACAACAGAGCGTTCTTCGCCTAAAAGTGCGTTGAGAAGTGAGCTTTTGCCAACATTGGTACGCCCGATGATGGAGATTTTGATATGGTTGATATCTTCAGGGTTGTACTCTTTGATTTTGTCGTTTTGTGCAAAGATGGAGTCGTCTGTAAACTCCTCTTCCTCTTCATCCTCGTCTGTATAGAAAAAGTTGTCATCCTCTTCTTCTTCGTCAAACTCTGCTTCATCGTCAAAATCATACTCACTCACATCCTCTTGAATGATGTTGATATCGTCGTCCTCACTCTCTTCTTCTGCTTCTTCTTTGATGATATCTTCATCCGGCAATCTGTCGTAAATCCACTCTAAAAGAGCATTGACGCTTCTGTTGTGCGAGACGGAGATGCCAAAAATAGCATCAGTTCCAAACTCGTAAAAATCCCAAAGGTTCTCTTTCATCTTGTCGTTGTCGATTTTGTTGACGACAAGAGCAACCTCTTTGCCTAGTGTTTGGAGTTCATAAAAAAGTTTTTTATCTTCATCTTCGGGAATGCTTTTTCCATCAACCATGTAGAGAATGATGTCAGCTTTATGTGCGGCTTCAAGCGATTTTTCTTTGATTTTGTCGAAAAGTTCACACCCTTTGTCAAGACCGCCCGTATCTAAAAGAAGAGCCTCTTTGTCAACGATAACTACATGGCGTCTCTTGACATCCCTTGTTGTTCCGGCAATATCGGAGGTGATGGCATCTCTTTTTTTCATAAGCCTGTTAAAAAGTGAGCTTTTTCCGACATTTGGACGACCGATGATGGCGATTTTTTTCATGTATTACCTTAAATTATTTTAAATGGAGAAGTTTGTTATGTAATTGTATCTAAAAGTAAGCTAGTTTTGGCTTAGCGTTATGAGCTGGTTGAAGAGCGGTGTTGCAAAGGCACTAAAATAGTAGGCGCTTAAACACTTGTGCTTTGGCGTACTAGAGTCACATCTCTTAAGATAGCTGTTGACATTTTTCCCAGAGATAATAGGATGCTGAGAAAAGCGCATATTGAGCTGATCAACTCTGTTTTTTCCTTGGATGTTATGAATAAAATGGATGGTTCCATCCTCATCAAGTTGCGTCACAATCCCAATATGCGTGATATTATAAGAGCCAACTTTGCGTTTAGATTTTTGCAAAGTATCCTCGAAAAAAACCAAATCGCCGATTTTTGGGGCATCTTTGTCAAAAACTCTCTCTTGCGCCATCATAATGTTAAATATGGCTTTGGAGCGTCTAGCATTGTCATAGTGCTGTGAGAGATGGCTTGCTTTATAGTAAGGTTCATTGTTTTGAAAATTAACGAGCTCCACAAATCCTGAACAATCTTTGCCGCTTTTCCTCTCAAGATGTTGCAGTGCACTCGCAACTAAAGCTGTGCGTAAAACTGCCTCTTCATCGATTTTTTCAGTGGGAAGTATCTCTACTTTTACTTCTTGTTCGACTGGCTGCACATCGATGACAACAACCTCTTTTTGCGAGCATCCGCTAAGGAGGAAAAGAGCTACAAAGAAAAGAGAAAAGAGAGGGTACACGACCTGGTCTCTACTTATCTTCAAACTCTTTTTCAAGCTCTTCTAGGGCATTTTTTGCTTTGAACTGCTGCCAAAGAGCTTGGTCGTTGTTGAAACTCGTGCGGATATTGTTCTTAATCTGTTTATTTGTCTCGCTTTTAGAGACTGTAACAAGCATAAAGATAGCACCTGAGGGAGCAGTCCACATGTCAACTGCTTTTGAGTCTTTTAGATTTACTTTTGCTACCTGTTTTGTGACGCTCTCGGTAGTTTTGTCAACAGTCTCTGTCGCACTAACGCCTGTTGTGCCTGTGTATAGACTTACTTTGTCTTTTACTAGAGTTTCTATCTGTTGTGCAAGGTCGGAGCGCCCGTTTGCCATCGCTACTCTTCTCATGTGATCCATCCCAGCGGCACTCTTCTCAGCAATACCAACACCTGCATAATACTCTTGTGATTGTGGGATACACGTCCATTGTGGCGCAGTCACTCCCTCTTGCTTGCATCCAAACTCTTCAACGCTTTTTGCTACTTCCACATCTTTGGAACAACCACTCATTGCAAGCCCAAATAGACCGGCAAATACAATAGATAAAATAGTTTTAGTCATCATCTTGTTTCCTTTGTTTTTCTTAAGTGATTGTAGCAATTTTCGTCTTAATATTTATGTATAATACCTGCATGAAATACTACAGTTATGAATCTTTTAGAAACGATACAAACAAGCTTCTTGTTAAGTTGAGAGAAGAGCATTTTGATGCCATAGTCGCCATAGCACGCGGCGGGCTCACGCTCTCTCACGTGGTTGCCGAGGGTTTACAGATAAGAGCGGTGCAGAGCATAAGAACAGAGCTTTACGATAAGAGCCAAAAAAGAGAGAAAATCACACTCTTTGGCAGTTGTGCTTTTGAAAATGCAAAGCGTGTTTTGGTGCTTGATGATATCTCCGACAGCGGAGAGACTCTAAGAGCCGTGATGGAGCATTTTACAACTCAATTTACAGACATAGAGTTCAAATCGGCAACGCTCTTTTATAAAAAAACCTCTGTTTATGAGCCTGATTTTTGGGTCAATGAAGCAGATGACTGGATAGACTTTTTTTGGGAGAGAGACTATCTGCTCCAGTAGTCAAGTTCTCCCTTTTTTGTAAAGTCTGTATCGTAGATATAAGCAGCTATTTCTCTAAGCGTCTCCTCGTCAAACCCAAGCTCTGGCATAAGCCCGTGTTTTTGGATGGCATCATGCATAAGCGAGCCTTTTTCTGTGGGTTTTAAAACCCATTTCGACATATAGTTTACAAACTCTTTTTTATCTGAAAATGCGTTGCTATACCTTTTTTTAAACTCTACAACCGATGGGGCAGAGATGGTTTTTGTTGGGTGGTGGCAAGTGATACAGTTACCGCTAAAGTAGAGTTCTCCTGCACTGCTGGCATGAAGAGAAGCAAGAGTAAAAAAGAGAAGCCAAAAGTATTTCACGACTCTCTCCTATGTGCTTTAATCATCTCATACGCTTGGTTAATCTCTTGTGTTTTTGCAGTTGCTTCTTGCATATAAGCTTCATCTCTGCCCTGTGATTTGACGATATCAGGATGATACTCTCTGATGAGTTTTCTATAAGCCTTTTTGATAGTCTCCATATCGTCACTCTCTTTAACTCCTAAGAGTTTATAGGCATCGTTTATATTTGCTTTTGGTGTGATGTTGTGCATCATCTTCTCAAACTGATCAAACATGGCATGATAGACTTTTGGATCAAGCGCAAAAGCCTCGGCGATAACTGAGAGCATCTTCTCTTCGCTTTTGCTCACCGTACCGTCCACAAAGGCAAGCTGAATCAAAAATCCCATAAAATGGTGTTGTTGTGCTTGGTTTCTTTTTGTAAGTTGTGCAAGTGTTTGTGCGACCGTTTCAAGATTGTCGCTTCTCTCTTTCTCTTCGCTAAAAATCTCTTTTAAAAGCTCTTTAGTTTTTTGCGGTTCTGGAAAGAGTGCTGAGATATCATCAAACATAATTCCAACGAGCTGTGCTTCAAGCGCATCAACTCTTCCATCAGCTTTTGCAACCTTTGCTACGAGTGCTACAAAAAGCCCAAGTTCACTCTTTTGAAGAGACTCTTTGGAGAGAGAGAAGTTTTTAAACGCCTCTTTTGAGTAAGCGTTGTACTTCGAGTAACTTTTAAAAATCCAGTAAAAAAAGAGCCCTAAAAGCGCAAATAAAATAATGTTTCCCATGTTTTTCCTTTGATTAATTTACTATTTTATGACTGACTCGCACAGCCCGCATGCTGCCAACCCAGAAGATTTCATCCATCAACCCCTCTTGCAAGAGACCGTCTTTATCATAGACAAAAAGAGTATCAACCACTTTGTCGTCTTTGTCAAATGGCTCTACGTGGAGGTTGTAAATGATGTGTGCATTACTTCCAAACTTCTGTTGTGCGGCTGCTTTTGTCTTGTCTGTAAGACACTCGTAGTAAATTTTGTTTTTGTCATTGTGCGCCCCGATGGCAAAAATCTGATGTTTCTTTTGTGCGCCATCGCATCCATATCTGCTGTTGAGGTAGATGCTAAGCGTGTCATCAGCCAAAAATGGGTCAAGAAGCTCCTCTTTACGGGATTTTTCTTCCACTTCTCTTGTAACAAACTTGAAATCTTGAGAGTCAAAACGTGTTTTGTTGACAACCTTTACCTTTTCTTCTATGAGCAAAACCTCTTTTTTTTCATGGTTGAATGTATAGGTTTGCACTCTCGTTCTTCTGGTTGTTTTTTTAGTTTTTATAAAAATATTTGGGATGTACTTGCCATTTTTGATGCTACCTCTGCTCTCAAACGTCTCCACTCTCTCTTTGAGAAGAAGTGCCGCAACATCTATGGTTTGTGCAGTGACTTTAACTTCATAGGTGCTACCATCCTCTTTGATAAGAACGTCACAATAGCCTACTTTCCCAAAGAGCGTTGCAAAAACATCATAACGCGTTATGCTCTCGCGCGCAAAAAAGGAGCTAGTCAAGAGAAAAAAAAGCAACACTGTTTTCATGTAGTCTCCATATGACACCATATCTGCGAATTATATCAAAAATTTACTATAAATATAATATGGAATTATAACGAATCAATATTTCCAAAGTAAAAATCTACATAAAAATGCACGGCATAGTTTGGCTCATAGTCGTACTGTCTATGAAAACTAACCCCCGGTTGCACCTCATACGTTATCCATTTACGAAAGATATTTTGACGCCAAGAGAAAAATCCAGAGTAGTTGCTTATGCCATTATAGGGCTGGAGATGTTCTTCGCAAGAGTATTTTGAGTTTCCCCAAAATTGCTGTGTATAACTAAAACCTTTTCTTTTTGAGAGTGTAAGATAGTAGGAGAGTGCGAGGGCGTAGTCAAAACCATCAACATGGGACTGAGTTTTACGATGCAAGGTTGTACGAAAAAGAGCGTTTTTTTCGAGCTCTTTATCGAAATAGACATTTGTCTCCTCGCTCCAATCTGACTTTAGAGAGTATTTGAACTGCTGCGTAGGCTCAACGCGCCATGAGCCAAGAGCAAAATCTGTTGCGTATCTTGCTCTTGCGTAGCCTGTTAGACTGCTCATTCCTATGGAGTAGTGAGATTTTATATCTTTATAAACAGGGGCAAAATAACGCACACCAGCCTCATTTTTGCTCTTCTCTTTTGTGCGAAGGTCACCATCGTCAAAGTAGCTCTGCTCAACATCATCAATGTAGAGCTGAAAATCTCTTTTTGTTCTACTTAGCGGTGTATGCGCTCTGATTTTGTAGTTAAAGTCAGCAGACTCTTTTGTTTGAAAAAGTGAGCCAAGGCGAATACGAAGAAAACCTCTCTGTGTTTCATCCATATACTTTTCATTTTTAAAGAAGAGATCTACCGATTCGCCTGCATTTAAAAAATCTTCATTGAGTTTTTTTTCAAGTGCATCAGATGAGAGAGGCTCTCTGGGCTCATTTATCCAATCGCTGAGAGTTTCATCGACATCGCCAAAAAAATCAATAACGCTGTTTGAAAAAATCTCCTGTTTTTTATCTATATAATCGACAAAGCCACCTTTAGATTCCTCATCTTGCGCATATAACGAAGCACAAAAGAGAAGAAGAGAACAGATAAATGCAGTGCGTAGCAACATGAAACCCTCCTGCTAGATAAGCTATTATAACAAATTTAAAAAGGTTGCTATACTTTTAGGGATGAAACAGATAAAAGAATTGAACAAAGGTGTGAAGTATATGCTTCTTGCCTCCTTTATTTTTGCCATAATGGGTGCATTTGCAAAACTTGCTTCAGAGCATATGAGTTCTCTTGAAGTGGTTTTTTTTAGAAATGTTTTCGGTGTCGTTTTTATAGGCTACGCACTTTATAAAACGCCTATGACAAGCAAGGGCGGCAAGCCTTTTTTGCTCTTTTTTAGAGGGCTGATGGGCTTTTTGGCACTTTTGGCATACTTTTACAATATTGCACACATCCCGCTTGGGGACGCTGTAACCTACTCAAAAACCGCTCCCATTTTTACCGCCGTTTTTGCATGGTTTTTTCTTCATGAGAAGCTCTCTTTAAACGCTTGGATTGCGGTATTTATAGGTTTTTTAGGAATTATACTTATCGCCAAACCCACAGGAATCGGTTTTAGCAAATATGATATTTTAGGTGTTTTAAGCGGTATTGGTGCAGCACTCGCCTATACCTCCATCCGTGAACTCAAAAACTACTATGACACAAACATGATAGTTCTCTCTTTTACGCTTGTCGGCACGCTTGGACCGATTTTGCTCTTTGTTTTTTCACACTATTTTTATGTAGAAGAGCTTGATTTTATGCTCGGCAAGTTTGTTATGCCTAGCGGAATCGTCTGGTTTTATGTTGTCTCTCTTGGGGTTTTGGGTACACTCTCCCAATACTATATGACAAAAGCATACGGCGAGACAAAAGCCGGAATCGTGGGAGCGGTAAGCTACTCAAACATCGTTTTTGCCATAGTTGTAGG
This sequence comes from Sulfurimonas sp. UBA6792, assembly GCA_002452425.1. Taxonomy (GTDB): domain Bacteria; phylum Campylobacterota; class Campylobacteria; order Campylobacterales; family Sulfurimonadaceae; genus Sulfurimonas. The sequence continues at coordinate 14,759 of DKFQ01000129.1, forward strand.
TCTGTTTCTTGGCGATGCGCTTCCTAGTTTTATAACAACATGCGGTATAGTTTTGATAGTTGCGGCAGGGATTATGGTGGCAAAAGCGAAATGATTTTAGATTAAATTCATTATGCTATAATCACTTCTTATTTTTTAAACCCAAATTGTGCAATAGAAGTTTATTAAATAGTGCTAATGCTTTAGTTTAGGGTGTTTGCAAAAATTTTGAGGTTAACCTAAAGGTTAATTGATGGATTTTTGTAAATGCCATAAGCTAAATGATTGGTGCTAGGTAATGAATTTCTATTGCATAATTTGGGTTAAAGGCAAACAGATGAAACTACTTGCAGGTCCTTGCGTTATTGAGAGTGAAGAGAACATTTTTAAAATCGCCAAAGCTTTAGAGGTTTATCAAAATGACCCGACAATTGATTTTTACTTTAAATCCTCTTTTGACAAAGCAAATCGCACATCACTTGATAGTTTTCGTGGTTTGGGCATGGAAGAGGGGCTTAGGATTTTAGAAAAAGTCAAAAACGATTTCGGCTACAAAGTAGTTACGGATGTGCATGAGTCGCATCAAGTTGCCGCTGTTGCTGAAGTTGTCGATATGCTCCAAATCCCCGCATTTTTATGTCGTCAAACCGACTTGCTTGTAGCGTGTGCAAAGACTACAAAAGAGGTAAATATCAAAAAAGGGCAGTTTATCAACCCGCCTGACATGCGCTACTCTGTAGCAAAAGTGCTTAAAACCCGCGGTTGTGATGAGGTAAGCTATGAGGCTTCTAAAAAACACGGAGTTTATCTCTGTGAGCGAGGAAGCTCTTTTGGCTATGGAAACATAGTCGTCGATATGCGTTCTCTCGTTATCATGAGAGAGTTTGCACCGACTATCTTTGATGCAACCCACTCCGTTCAAATGCCCGGAGCATTAGGCGGAAAAACAGGCGGAGACAGAACGATGGTGCCTTACCTTGCAAGTGCGGCGGCAGCAGTTGGCGTGGACGGTTTCTTTTTTGAAACACATTTTGACCCAAGCATAGCTCTAAGCGATGGTCCAAATATGATAAAACTGGATGAACTAGAAGCTCTTGTTGCTAAGATTAAAAAAATTAGGGAGATTTAAAGATGATTACTTTGACTATCGAAGATAAACAGATTGAACATATTTTTTTAGATGAGTTTCATAGCAACAAAGAGAAGTTTTTTGAGTTTATCAAGCTTAGTTTTGACGGTTTTAGAAGCCAGAGTGCGGACGAGGATTGGTCTTGTTTTGAGGCTGATTTTGATGAAGGAGTTGCCTCGGGAATGTGCGAACAGTCTCATGATGAAATCTGGGAAGAGCTTTTTAAAAAATATGCTTCAAATTAGATACACTCAAAAAGCTAAAGGTGATTTGGATGCTATTTTTGCAAATATATTCCAAGATAAACAGAGTGTTGCTGTTGCATATATCTATAAAATAAAAGAGTTTATTACTCTTTTGCAAAGTAACCCATTTATCGGGATTGAATGCAGACACAAAGGGTTTAACAGAGATTGCAGAGTGCTAATTTTTGAAAACTATTTGATACAATATAAAGTTTTTGATGATTATGTTAGCATTATTAGAATTAGAAATTCAAAACAAAATTTAAGGAGAAAATAGATGAATTTAATCGAAGGCAAATTAAAAGTAGTAAACGGCAAGAGAGTTGCCATAGTTAGTACGAGATGGAATCACTTTATTGTTGATAGACTTGTCGAGGGTGCAAAAGATGCGTTTGCAAGACACGGCGGAGATGATGCGGACTTGACACATGTTTTGGCTCCAGGGGCGTTTGAGCTTCCGATGGTAATTGATCAGCTTTTAAATAGCGGTAAATATGACGCAGTATGTGCTTTAGGTGCGGTTATAAGAGGCTCTACTCCTCATTTTGACTATGTTAGCGCAGAGGCAACAAAGGGAATCGCAACTGTGAGTTTAAAATACAAAAAACCTGTCTCTTTTGGACTTTTAACGACCGATACGATTGAACAAGCTATCGAGAGAGCAGGCACAAAAGCGGGTAACAAAGGGTTTGAAGCAATGACTGTCGTAATCGAACTTTTAGATCTTTACGAGAACCTATAATGGCGACAAGACATCAAGCCAGAATGGCAGTTGTAAGCTTATTGTACGCATTTGATTTGGGTAATGGAAACATTGCAGAGCATACAGATGAGATACTAGAAGAGAAAAAGATTCGTAACAAACAAAAAGATTTCGCACTCACTCTTTATGAGGGCGTCATGCAAAATATCACTCCCGTTGATGAAGCTATCGTCAAACACTTAAAAGAGTGGGATTTTGAGAGACTAGGAGCTATCGAGAGAGCAACTCTTAGACTTGCAACTTATGAGATACTTTTTGGCGAACTTGACTCAGCGGTAGTTATCAACGAAGCGGTTGAAATCACAAAAGCGTTTGGAACCGAACAGTCTCCAAAGTTTATAAATGGTGTTCTTGACGCAATCTCTAAAGATAAGTAAAAAATGAAAAGATTAACAAAAGAAGAGGCTCTTCATCTCATAAAACATGCGGATTTAAAAGAGCTTGGACGCATGGCGACGGCTCGCAAAAAAGAGCTGCATCCTGATGGTGTTACCACTTTTGTGGTGGACAGAAACATCAACTACACCAACATCTGTTGGGTGGACTGCAAGTTTTGCGCATTTTACAGACATGAAAAAGATGCAGATGCTTATGTGCTTACATTTGACGAGATAGATGCGAAGATAGACGAGCTGCTTGAGATAGGCGGAACACAGATACTTTTTCAAGGCGGAGTGCATCCGAAACTCAAAATTGAGTGGTATGAAGATTTGGTCGGACATATCCATACCAAATATCCCACAATTACCATTCATGGTTTCTCCTCCATCGAGATAGATTTTATCGCCAAAGTCTCTCATATAAGCGTGGAAGAGGTTTTGGAGAGACTGCATGCAAAAGGTCTGGCTTCTATCCCAGGGGCGGGAGCAGAGATACTCTCTGACAAAGTTCGTGACATCATCGCACCCAAAAAAATCGATAGCGAAGTTTGGATAGATATACACAGAAAAGCCCACAAACTAGGCATCATGTCCACAGCTACCATGATGTATGGAACGGTTGAGAGCGACGAAGACATCATAGAACATTTTGATATGATAAGAAAGCTTCAAGATGAAACAGGTGGTTTTAGAGCGTTCATTATGTGGAGTTTTCAGAGCGACAACACAGAACTTCTACGCCTTATCCCAGATATGGAAAAACCATCCTCTAACCGCTATCTAAGACTTCTTGCCGTTGCGAGACTTTACCTAGATAATGTCCCAAATATCCAAAGTTCATGGGTAACGCAAGGTCCTTACATTGGGCAGATGGCACTTATGTTTGGCGCAAATGACTTAGGCTCAACCATGATGGAAGAGAATGTCGTAAGTTCTGCCGGTGCGGCGTATAAGATGGCAAAGAGCGAGATGATACACCTCATACGAGATATAGGCGAGACTCCTGCCGTGCGTAATACCGCTTATGAGATTTTAGAGAAATTTGCATAGATGAAAAAAATAATTCTAACATTACTATTTTTAGGAAATATACTTATGGCAGCAACGATAGATGAGATACAAACAAAAAATGTGAGCGTTCCGCTTATTTTTGAACAAGACAAAAGATTGCCGCTTGTAACTATGCAGTTTATCTTTAAAAACAGCGGCAGTGTTACAGATACGACGAAAGCCGGCTTGGCAAAACTAAGCGCAAAAGTGCTAAATGAGGGGACAAAAACATTAGGTTCAAGTGCATTTGCAGAGGCGTTAGAGAGCAAAGCGATTCACATCTCGGCTTCTATAGGCAAAGAGACATTGGTTTTGGAGCTTGGATGTCTTAAAGAGGAGCTTGACGAGGGGCTTGGCTATTTTGAGATGCTCTTAAAAGAGCCAAACCTTACAAAAGATGTTATAGAAAAGGTAAAAACGACAACGCTTGGCTCGTTGGCAAACAAAGAGAGTGATTTTGACTATATCGCTTCGAATGAATTAAATGCTATTTTGTTTGAGGGCAGTGTGCTTGCAAATCCATCTTCGGGGACGACACAGAGCGTAAAGAGCATAGAACTTAAGGATGTGGAAGCGTTTATAAAAGCAAATCTTGTCTCTTCAAAACTTATCGTTGCTTTTGGCGGTGATGCCGAGGTTGATGAGATAAAGCCAAAAGTAGCAAAAATCTTAAAGTCTATTCCCCTCGGAGAAAATGGCGAAGTAAAACGCTATGAAGTTACTCGTGAGCCAAAAGAAAAAACTATCCAAAAAGAGACACAACAAGCGTATGTTTACTTTGGTTCGCCATACAATGTAACCATCGGTTCTGATGATTACTACAAGGCAAAAGTTGCTACTTTTATCTTAGGAGCGGGCGGTTTTGGTTCAAGACTGATGGAAGAGGTGCGTGTCAAAAAAGGACTTGCTTACTCTGCATATGCAAGAATGGATGTGACCAAATCAAGCAGTTTTCTCAGCGGACATCTGCAAACCAAACTCGAATCACTTGAAGATGCGAAAAAAACAGTCAAAGAAGTTATGGCAGAGTTTGTAAAAAACGGTGTAAAAAAAGAGGAACTTGAGCAGACTAAAAAGTTTTTGCTTGGAAGTGAGCCTTTAAGGGTAGAGACCATGAGCCAACGCCTCAACAGAACTTTTATGGAGTACTATAACGGACACAAGCTCGGCTATGCACAAGAGGAGTTAGAACGCATCAAAAACCTCAAGCTTGAGGAACTCAACGAGTTTATAAAAGCGCACAAAGAGATTTTAGAGATGAGTTTCGCGATAGTCACAAAGTAAATTATATGACAATTTGTCATATTTTTAAAGAAGTTTTTGGATTTTTTCTATAATGTTGTTGTCGCCACCCAAAAGGTGGGACAAATACCAAAAGGAGGTTAAGATGCAGTATCTTAACTACGTCCTGAGAGTTTTAACTATCATTTACATCATAGTAAAACTCATCAAGGAGTTGAGTTAGAGGTTCGCCCCTCTAGCTCTCCTTTGGTAATTATAACAAAAAAAGGAAAAAATGATGGAAAATTTAGCAGATATTTTACTTACTCTTATTATTGTTATACTGGTTTTTATGGTTGGCGGTCTGCATACAAGAGTAAAAAAACTAGAAGATAGTTCGGGCAAATAGCTATGAAACTCTCAAAAGAGCAAGAGCAAAAGTTTCAAAAGTTAGGCATCGGCAGTTGTAGCGAACTTGCTCTTTTTACCCCATCATCCTATGAAGATTTGAGACTTTTCGACAAACTTCATCCGCACACCATGCAACTCATAGATGCGACGGTAGAGTCTGTTTATAAAGCTCCAAATTCGCTTCAAGTTACATTTTTTGCTCACAATTTCGGTCATAGCATCACAGGTGTGCTTTTTCGCCCAAAACCCTACATGTTGCATCAGTTTAGAGTTGGCGAGAGGGACTGTTACTATGGCATGATAGAGTGCAAAAGCGGTCAATGCACCATCAACATGCCCAAAAAAGTAACAAACATCGGAGCGATTACGCCAAAGTACAAATCTCCTCTGAGAAGCGATGTGATGCTCCGTCTTATCCAAACACTGCTCACCAAAGAAAATCTGCTTGAAGAGGGGCTAAAAGAGGAGGTGGCGGAGGCACTTTTAGCTCTTCATTTTCCAACATTAAAAGCTCCAGAACTCAAAAATCTAGACCCAAAAACTCTTCATGCACTCAAATATACAGAACTTTTTCTCTATATGAAACAGCTTGCAAAAACAAGAAGATATTTTCAAACACACTCATCCCCCACTCGTTGCTACAAAGAGTGGGCGCAGAGTTTGCCCTTTGTGTTGAGTGATGAACAGTCTAAATCCATAGACGATATAAAAGCAGATTTTGCCAAAGATGTTGCCGCAAGGCGCATGATAGTCGGCGATGTGGGAAGCGGCAAGACTATGGTTATCCTTGCATCGGCTTTTATGATGCACCAAGAACGCTCCATCCTTATGGCTCCCACTACCATTTTGGCAAACCAGCTCTTTGAAGAGGCGAAAAAATACCTGCCATCACTTAAAATCGCACTTGTGACCAATAAAACAAAAGCGATAGATTTGAGTGCGTATGATTTTCTCATCGGGACACATGCTCTGCTTTACAGAGAACTACCAAAAGCCTCTCTTGTGATGGTGGATGAACAGCATAGATTTGGAACAGCACAGAGAAATTTGCTGGAAAAGTTGGTAAGCAGCGGCGAAAAGAAGCCCCATTTTTTACAGTTCTCCGCTACCCCCATCCCACGAACACAGGCGATGATAGAGACAGCACACATAGATGTTTCGCTCATCACAACCACCCCTTTTAAAAAAGACATCACAAGCCAAGTGATACGCAAAAATGATTTTAAAGAGCTTTTAGAACACATAAAAAATGAAATAACGCAAGGCAATCAAGTTTTGCTTGTATATCCGCTAGTGGAGCAGAGTGAGGTTTTGGAGTATCAAAGCATAGAAGAGGCAAGAGGATTTTGGGAGAAGCGGTTTGAGCGTGTCTATGTGACACATGGCAAGGACAAAGAAAAAGAGGAGATTTTACAAGAGTTCAGCCACAAAGGCGACATCCTTATAGCAACCACAGTGGTAGAGGTCGGCATTTCACTCCCACGTCTTAGCACTGTTGTCATAGTCGGAGCCGAGAGGCTAGGTCTCTCCACCCTGCATCAGCTCCGTGGACGTGTCAGCCGCACAGGACTAAAAGGCTACTGTTTTTTATACACCAACCAAAATGCTTCACAGCGACTAGATATGTTTATCCAAACTAAGAGCGGATTTGACATCGCAAATCTTGACCTAAAGTTTAGAAAAAGCGGCGATTTGCTCAAAGGACACAACCAAAGCGGAAGCGAGTTTGAGTGGGTGGATTTGGCGGAAGATGAGGAGATAGTTAAAGAGGTGAAGATGGATTTGAAATAATAAGCATTTTTTTATTGTTCTATGATATACTTCTTTTGTCGATGTACGTATGACTTTCAGGTTCTCTTAATCACGGAACGAGGAAGCGAAATCAGGCTAAGGCTTTTTGGTCTTAGCCTTTTTTTTTGTCTTTTTTTTGGCAAGGTTGGGGTGGGCGGGAGCTTCCTTTTAAAGGAAAGTTATATGCTACATCGTGTAATAGTGATTTTACTCATACTTTGGTTTTGGTTTCCAACTCCATTGTGTTGAGCGTCAGGGGCTGATTACCCCTGATGAGTCACTATTACTTTTAAAATCCAAACTTCAAGTTTAGAAAAAGTGCGGAAGCAAATTTGCGTTTGTGGACTTGGCGGAAAATTAGGAGATAGTTAAAGAGGGATTTGTGCTATTAAAAATAATCAGCAATTTTCCAATGGTTTTTGTGTGCCAAATACCCAACTACAATTGCCGTAATAACTGTAAAGACAAAAATAGATACATTATCCATTTTTACACTCCTTTATCTCATTTTTTAATTTATTTAACTCAAAATAGTTTATTGCAATACCCAGTAAAAAAAAGCCAAAAATACCAAAGAGTGCAAAAGAAAAAAGTCCGCTTTGAGTGATGGCATAGCCACCAACTCCACCACTTGCCGCAAGTAGCAGAAATGACTTTTTATATACTAAATCTGCCTCTTTTGCAATGATGTCAGCTTTATCTTTGCGCTCTTGTAATGTCATGGGGTGATTATACCATAGTACATTTTAGTAAAGCCCAAACTTCCCGTCGTTTCTCTTGTAAAGAACCCTTGTTTTACCGTCGTTGTCTATGAAGATTTCAAAGAGTTTTTTGTTCTCTTTTAGGTCATTTAGGACATCTTCTACTTCTCGTGGTTTGTAGAGTTCTAGTGCTACTGGGACTATCTCATCTTCCATTGCTTCACTTAGTTCGTGGAGGTCGATGCTCTCACTCGCTTGGATTTTTGCTTCGTTGATGCCGTCTTTGTGGTGTTCACTCTCTTTGTCATGCATACGGCGCATCGCTTTTTGTGCTCTTGAAGTCGCTAGGTCTATGGCTGCATAAAGGTCTTGATCGCTTTGCTCTATAACAATAGAGTTTTTGTGCGCAAGGTTGATAACAAACTCTACTCTTGAGCTCTCTTTGCCCTTTTTGGTCTGTGCCGAAGCGATGATGCTCACCGAGATGATGTCCATATGGTATTTGCTAAGTGTTTCGATAGAGGCGTGCATATGCGCTTTGATAGCATCTGTAAGTTCTATATGACGTCCAGTTAGTGATATATTCATGAGAAATCCTTTAGTTGTAGGTAGAAAATGATTATACCATCAAAAACGCAATAGTCAACATCTTGACAGAGAGCTCTTTTTGTAATACAATAGTATTATATAAAGGAGCATTTTTATGAAACAAACTACAAGTATAAAACTAGATAAAGATATAAAACAAGAGGCACAAGAGATATTTGCTAGGCTGGGTCTTACTTTGGGTGAAGCTGTAAATCTTTTTTTAAATCAAGTTAAGCTCAACAAAGGACTACCTTTTGAGGTGAAGATACCAAATGATGAAACTCTAAAAGCTATGGATGAAGTAGAAAAGAAGCAGACTGAGCCTCTATCAGTAGAAGAGCATCTCTTGGAAATGAAGCAATGTATAAAAAACTAGAGAGAAGTAAGGCATTTATAAAAGATTTACAAAAAATTAGTTTTTCAAATGAACACTACTCAAAATATGTAGTATATTTGGGGAAAATCCTCTCAAACCAATCGTTACCACCTGAAGCACTAGATCACGCTTTAAAGGGAGAGTATAGCAACTATAGGGAGTTTCACGTAAGTGGAGACTTGCTTGTTATTTATAAAACAACAGAGGAAATCATCTATCTAGTAAGGATAGGAACTCACTCTCAGTTGTTTAAGTAGCTCTTCACTTTTCTCTCGTTCCCATGGTTTCCGTGGGAATGCAGACTATAGTAGCGACACAAAGTACACACTTCCTCGCAGGAGCATGGAAGCGAGAAAGCACTAGATGTTTATAATTCAACCAATTTTCTTCTAAAGATTCTTATAGGCTCACTAGTGATACTAGCATCATTTACTTCAACTGTTATGTCAATTAAAGCTGCTCCAAAACGCATGTCTTGAGCGGTGGCTGTGTGGGTAAGAGCCGCATTACATGTTGCAACAGAGTTATCATATGCGTAGTTTACATCTATGGTTATAGTGTAGTAAGTATCCTCAACGATTGGAACACCGTTTGTACCTACATAACCACAAAAAGCCTCTTGACCGATTCTTAGTCTTGCATATTCTCCAGCGGCACGTGCAAGAAGATTTGCTTTTTCATATACATATAAATCAACGCTACTCTTAGATGTTTGTGCTGTGAGTGACAAGGCAAGTGTCAATATCGTAGAAATTATAATGATAACGAGTATAGCCATTATCATAGCAAAACCATCTCTGGAGAATTTTAAAATATTACTTTTTCTTTTCATAATGAATGTTCGTCTATAACCTTACTTTCTGCGCATACTATGATATTAAAAAGAGTGCCGTCAGGGCTAGGTCTTATTCTAAAAGT
>DKFQ01000114.1 GCA_002452425.1 Sulfurimonas sp. UBA6792
CATGCCATTTGCGGCATGCTCCATCAAGATATCTTCGCTTAAAAAAAACTCCTCGTAACACCTTTTATCTAAAGATGCGACCTCATCAAAAACTCTTTGCATCGTTATATGTCAAATGTATATTCGTCAATCTCGACAACATTGCTCTTTATATCGTTAAAAAGAAGTGTTTGGTAGTTTGTTCTGTACTGATAAAAAAATTGGTTTTTTGGCATCTTTTTAAGACTTGCTGTGTTGAAGTACTCCAAGTTTGAGCACTTTCCAAGATACAAGAATGTGAAAAGAAGCTTGATTTGTGGGTTTTCAAACGTAGAGTGCGGTTGTGCCAAGAAAGTCAAACCATACTTTTTGAGGTTCAAGAAGTTAAGCATATAGAGCAAAAAGTCCTCAAATCGTGTATAAAAACCGTTTAAATTTTCGATGTCATGGAAAAAATAGTAGTAGTTTGCCAATAACCCTTTATGCTGCAACGTAAGAGTAAGCTTACTCGTGATATCTTTTTTGTTCGAGAAAAAGTTCGGATCAACCGCCATATAGATATGTTTTTTTGCCTCTACAAGAGCGTTGAACTTCTCTTGAAAAGCATCACTCTCATCAAATTTTATATAGTTAAAATGCTCATCTTTGTAGCGATACTCTATCTCATGTTCCTCTGAGTTAGAGAAGTCAAGATAGAGTGTTGCGACATTGCTATCTATCACAAAGTTACGTATGCGACACGCCAAATTTGTCTTGCCAGCGCCCTCTTCTGCCAAAATAAGTGTATTGTAGTAAAGTGCTCTCTCTTCGACTTTGAGTGTATTGATACTGCTTACATATTTTCCCAGTTTGTCTCTCATATGTTTTTCCTTTAAAAAATTCTAGCAGTTATTATATCTTATCTTTAAATAAATACAATCATCTGATTTAGGGGTTATACAGAATTTTTATAACTATAATATTGATACGTTATATTTTATTAAGCAACAAAAATGTAAGATTTGTGACATAATTCAAAAGGAGTTAACCATGTACACTAAAACGATAATAACGGTTGCTATTGCGGCATCTTCTCTTTTAGCTTACAGATGCGAAAAAAGCTGGTTTAAAGCCAATCCCAAGCGATAAAAAAGAGCTTAACAAGCTTATAGACAATCCAAAAAATCTTATCACAAAAGAGAAAGTGGAACTCGGTAAAAAGCTTTACTTTGACCCACGTCTCTCAAAGAGCGGCTTCATCAGCTGTAACAGTTGTCACAACCTAAGCGAAGGCGGAGATGACGGCATCGCTGCGGCAATCGGACATAAGTGGACCCCAAACCCACACCACCTAAACTCACCGACAGTTTACAACTCTGTTTTCTTTAACTCACAGTTTTGGGATGGACGTGACCCACACTTAGAGGCGCAAGCACAAGGTCCTATCCAAGCAGCACCTGAGATGTCGGCAACTCCTGAGCATGTCGTAGCAACGGTTACTTCTATGCCACAGTATGTTGCAGAATTTCAAAAAGCGTACGGGAAAGACGTAGCAATCACTTTTGAAAAAGTAGCAGACACTATCGCAACATTTGAGAGAACGCTTGTTACTCCATCGGCGTATGATGCCTTTTTAAACGGCAAGAAAAATGCGCTGGGCAAAGCACAGCAAGAGGGTCTTAAAACTTTCATCGACAAAGGGTGTGCAACATGTCATAACGGTATCGCTTTAGGCGGTGAAATGAACGCGTTTAACATCACAGGGACATACAAGTTTCAAGATGTAGGTGACTTTAAGGGCGACAAAAACGGTATGGTAAAAGTGCCAACACTCAGAAACATCACACAAACAGCGCCATACTTCCACAATGGTCAAATCTGGGAGCTTAAAGATGCTATCAAAGAGATGGGACGCATCCAACTCGGTGCTTCTATCACAGATGTAGAAGCTGCTTCTATTGAGGAGTTTTTAAAAGCGCTTGAGGGCAAAAAAGAGCCTCTCGTTCTTCCACAACTTCCAGCATCTACTTCTAAAACTCCAAAGCCTGACATCAACTAATTCGGATGCAATTTATACCCGCTTAGGGTATAATTGCACCATGAATTACAAAGAAATCGCACAACAAACACTACAAACAGAAGCGCAAACACTCATTGAGAGTGCCAAAAATATCGACGATGTTTTTGACAAAGCAGTGGAGATGGTTCTTGCATGCAAAGGCAAGCTTATCGTTACAGGCGTGGGCAAATCAGGACTTATCGGTGCAAAGATGGCGGCTACTTTTGCTTCAACTGGAACGCCTAGTTTTTTCCTCCACCCCACAGAAGCACTTCATGGCGACCTTGGGATGATTGGCAAAGAGGATGTTGTCCTTGCCATCAGCTACAGCGGGGAGAGTGAAGAGCTTAGCTCTATCTTGCCGCATATCAAAAGATTTAACACCCCGCTTATCGGCATGACAAGAGATAAAAACTCAACGCTTGGAAGATACAGCGATTTGGTCATAGATGTAGTCGTCCAAAAAGAGGCGTGTCCGCTCAACATCGCTCCTACAAGCTCCACAACACTCACACTCGCTCTTGGCGACGCTCTTGCGGTGTGTCTCATGAGAGCAAAAAATTTTCAAAAAAGTGATTTTGCCTCCTTTCACCCAGGGGGAGCTTTAGGAAAACAGCTTTTTGTAAAAGTCAAAGATTTGATGCGCACAAAAGATTTGCCGCTCATTGGCGCAGACACAAAAGTAAAAGATGCCATAGTCAAAATTAGCGAGGGCAGACTTGGGACTGTTTTGGTTGTCGATGAGGAAGAGAGACTTTTAGCACTTGTGAGTGACGGCGACATCAGAAGAGCTTTGATGAGCGAGGATTTTTCCCTGCAAGAGAGCGTTTGGAAGTACGCCACTAAAAACCCAAAAACCATAGAAGATGAAAACCTCCTTGCAAGTGAAGCACTTGTGATGATAGAGGAGATGAAGATACAGCTTTTGGTTGTAACTGATAGCAAAAAAAGAGTGCAAGGGGTGCTTCATATCCACACACTCATAGAAAAAGGAATCTCATGAGACTTAACAAATATATCGCACACCACGCAAGCTACTCAAGAAGAGAAGCGGACAAGACTATTCAAGCAGGATATGTCAGAGTCGATGGAGAGATACAGACAAACCCAGCAACAGACGTAACAGAGGGCATATCGGATGTTTATGTCAGCGGTAAGCAGGTAACCCCACGAGACAAATACACCGTCATCGTCTATAACAAACCAAAAGGCGAACTTGTCACAAAAACAGACCCAAAAGGCAGACGCACCATCTATGACACACTCCCAAAAGAGTACAAACACTACGTTCCAGTTGGCAGACTTGACTTTGCTTCTGAGGGGTTGTTGCTACTTACCGATACCTCAAGAGTTGCCTCTGCACTGATGGAATCGGACTTAGAGCGCATCTACAAGATAAAGATAAGAGGCGAGATAACACCGCAGATAGAAGAAGCGATGCTAAAAGGGATGATGCTTGAAGATGCCTCAGCGGGCGGACACAGCCACTCAAAGATAACGCAGATGGAGTTTAAGCCTTTTATCGGCTATAAAATCCAAAAAAACCAACCCAACTACTCCACGCTTAAAGTAGCTATCAGCGAGGGACAAAACCGTGAACTTAGACGCTTTTTTGCCCACTTTAAAGCAGAAGTTGTTGACCTAAAGAGAGTAAGTTTTGCAGAGATAGAACTCAACAATCTCCCAGAGGGCAAAGTGCGCTTTTTAACACGCAGTGAGTACTCCGCACTTGCAAAGTTCTTAAAAGAGGAACAAAAAGAGCAGGCAAAAGAGACAAAAAAACCTCGTCCTCCAAAAGAGAGCCAAAAAGCACCTGCCAAAAAAGAGAACGCTCCAAAGAAAGAGTTTAAAAAAGATTTCAACAAAGATGGTAAAAAAGATTTTAAAAAAGATTTCTCAAAAGAGCCTCACAAAGGTGCAAAAAAGCCAGCGTTTAAAGAGAGAAAGAGAGGCTAGTTTTGGCTGATTTTACCTATCTTTTACGCCCAAAATCTTTTGATGCGATGGTTGGGCAGGAGCATTTGAGTGCGCCTGCTGCACCATTGAGAGTGCTTTGCGAAAAAGAGGCTTTGGGACACGCTTTTTTCTTTGGACCCTCAGGATGCGGCAAAACTTCACTTGCACGCATTATAGCCTCAACTATGAAACTCCCATTTTATGAGTTCAACGCAACAAGTATCAAGATAGAGGATTTGCGCAAAATCTTTGACCGCTACAAAAACAC
>DKFQ01000144.1:0-1492 GCA_002452425.1 Sulfurimonas sp. UBA6792
ATAGATGCAAATTTTGCAAATAGGAACTTTAGAATATGAAATTTATAAGAAATCTTTTTTTTACACTCTTGCTTATTGGAGTTTTGACACCTTTTGCAATACTTGGCTACTTTCTCAAAGAGTACAGTTATGACATCTCCTCCCTCATCGAGTATAAACCCCCGCTCACTACAAAGATTTATGATAAAAATGGTGAGAAAATCGCTAGTATTTTTGATGAAGAGCATCGCTACTACGCGAAGTTTGATGAGATACCTCCGCGTGTCATAGAAGCACTTTTAGCCATCGAAGATACCACTTTTTTTGAACACCCCGGTATCAATGTCGATGCGATTTTTAGGGCAGTTATCAAAGACGTGCAGGCAGGAAAGTTGGTGGAGGGTGCGAGTACCATCACACAACAGCTTGTAAAAAACAGACTTTTAACAAGAGAAAAAAAGATTTCACGTAAAGTTAAAGAGGTTATCTACGCGCTCAAAGTAGAACTCTCCCTCACAAAAGAGGAGATTTTAGAGCGCTATCTTAATGAAATCTATTTTGGACATGGGTATTATGGCATCAAAACAGCGGCAGATGGCTACTTTCATAAAAATCTGAGTGAACTCACACTCAAAGAGATAGCGCTTCTTGTGGGACTTCCAAAAGCACCAAGCACCTATGCCCCTACAAAAAACTATGAGATATCTATGGGCAGAGCAAATCGTGTTGTCTCAAGAATGCACTCTCTTGGTTGGATAGATGATGCAACACATACTGCCTCTTTACTTGAAAAGCCAAAAGTTTATGATGACACCCTCACGCAAAACAGTGCTCCTTTTATCGTCGATGAGGTGGCAAGAAGAGTTGCAGATATGGGCATCACTGACTTTAAAACAGGCGGCTATGAGATACATACGACCATAGATTTAAAATTGCAAGAAGCAGCAAGAGAGTCGCTAAAAAAAGCGTATGACCTCTCTGTGGCAAGGATTAAGGCAAGTACCTCCTCCAAAGAGAAGGTAGAGACTAAAACAGACCTCTTAAATGGCGCATTAGTCTCGCTCAACCCAAAGAGCGGAGAGATTTTAGCGCTTGTTGGCAGTGTGGATTACACAAAAAATTCCTACAACAGAGCAACACAAGGTCGCCGCCAACCAGGTTCTGCATTTAAACCTTTTATCTATCAAGTAGCGCTTGATTTGGGCTATTCCGGCGCTACGGAGCTTGTTGATATCGCAAGAACCTACACCTACTATAAAAATGGGCAAGAGCAAAAATGGCAACCCAAAAACTATAAAAACAGCTATAAAGGACTTGTCACTCTCAGAGAAGCGCTTGTGCACTCAAGCAACCTTGCAACCATAAACCTTGTAAACGATATAGGTTTGCCACAGCTGCTCCAAGAGCTTAAGAAGTTTGGGATAGAAAATCTGCCTCCTGATTTATCGGTCGCACTTGGGAGTATCACACTCTCTCCTTTGCAACTCGCGCACTACTACACCTCTTTTGCAAA
>DKFQ01000144.1:1507-6803 GCA_002452425.1 Sulfurimonas sp. UBA6792
TATGAAAAAGAGCATAAGAGTCGCACTATCACAAGCCCAGCGCAGGCGTACATTATGACAACGCTCCTGAGAGATGTTGTTACGCGAGGAACTGGAAAATCTGCTCAGGTAAATGGGATAGAGATAGCAGGAAAAACAGGAACAACCAACAACAATATGGATGGATGGTTCGCAGGCTACTCCCCAACGATAGAGACGATTGTATGGTTTGGCAATGATGACAACACCCCGATGGACAGAGTAGAAACGGGAGGAAGAATCGCAGGTCCAGCATTTGCGATGTACTATACAAAAGCTTTAGAGCTCTATCCGCAGATACAACGAAAGTTTGATGTTCCAGAGGGGATAAAGGAGATTGTTATCAAGGGAGAAAAAGAGTACTTTAGTGACACATCAAAGCCGCCGCGCATAGATGCGGGAGGTGAGACGCAAGAGAGCCTTCTTTTTTAAGAGAACGCTCTTGTGTTTTTAGTACTCGTCACGCACGATATTGTGGCAGCGAAAACAAGCGTGTTCTATGTAAGTATAGGCACGTTGTGCCTCTTCACGGCGAACTTGCCCTGATTGGTTGTGTTTATTTTCGATCGCATCCAAGATGATTTGTACATTGTGGCTAATGATTTGCGCACTCATAACTGCTTCTCCAGCCTTGTTTTTTTTCTTCTCAGGAAGCATTGCAGCAAACTTCTCCTTGTTTCCAAGTAAATCCTGTGCATGTTTTGCAAAACGCTTAATAGACTCATCCACCCCTTTTTGGTCACTTGAGATAAAAGCTCTTTGAACTTCACTAAGCTCCGCATTTAAAAGCAACATATTTGACTTAAGGTCATAAGCCATAAGAGAAGAGGAGAAGAGAGAAGCAAGAGTAAACGCAACTACTGTTTTGTACATGTGAAATCCTTTGTTTTGTAGTGTTAGATTGTAGCATAATGTTTTTTGAATGCTTCTAATAATTTGTGAAAAAGAGAGTGGAGCCAAAGAAATTACTTCCTTTGGCGTTCAAACTTAATGAAATGCTCTATTTAATGCGCAAAAGAGCGCTTTGACTGAGGCGGTTGCTATGTCGTTGTCTGCACCTACACCAAAGCATGATAGGGTTGTCTTTGTCTCTATCTCTATGTATGCTATGGCTTTTGCAGAGCTTTTGTTGCCAAAAGAGTGTTCAAAGTAGGAGTTGATAGAGAACTCGTTTTTATAGTTTTTCATAAGAGCATCTTTACATGCATCAACGGGTCCGTTGCCTTCACCCTCTGCCATGATTTCGACACCATTTTGGGTATAGGTAAGAGTGCATTTCGAAATCCCTTTGAGTGAGGAGACTGTAAAATCAATCAACGCTATATGCTCTTTCACATTGAAATAATTCTCTGTAAAAATCTCTAAAATCTCATCAGAACTAAGCTCTTGACCTTTTTTGTCGCTTACATCTTGGACGAGTTTGCCAACCTCTGGGTGCATCGCTTTTGGAAGTTGATAACCAAAGTTTTTCTCTAAAACATAAGCAACTCCGCCTTTGCCAGATTGGGAGTTGATGCGGATGATGCTCTCGTAGCTTCTTCCAACATCCTCTGGGTCGATGGGAAGATAGGGCACTTCCCAAAATGGCTCTTTTTGCGCTTTTCTATACGCCAAACCTTTGTTGATAGCATCTTGGTGTGAACCAGAAAAAGCGGTATAGACAAGTTCTCCCACGTATGGATGGCGCACGTGTGTCTCTATCTCGGTGCATTTTTCTACCACTTTTAAAACTTCAGTGACATCGCTAAAATCGAGATTTGACTCAATGCCCTGTGTCGTCATGTTAAGAGCAAGCGTGATAATATCGACGTTGCCCGTTCTCTCTCCGTTACATAAAAGCGTTCCCTCAACTCTGTTGGCTCCAGCTAAAAGTGCAAGCTCCGTTGCTGCTACGCTTGTGCCTCTGTCGTTGTGTGTGTGGGTAGAGATGATGACATTTTCACGGTTGTCTAAGTGTTCGCTCATCCACTCTATCTGGTCTGCATAGATATTTGGCGTTGCCATCTCTACGGTTGCAGGTAAGTTGATGATAACTTTTCTCTTTTCGCTTATGCCCCATCTTGCTGTAACCGCATTGCAGATTTCTGCCGCAAACTCTAACTCAGTTCCCGTAAAACTCTCAGGGGAGTACTCCAAAAAAATCTCTCCGTCATGCTTTGCTTCGTATTTTTTAACTAAGTCAACACCCTCTAAAGCAAGAGCGATAATCTCCTCTTTTTGCTTTTTAAAGACGATTTTTCTCTGTGCAACAGATGTTGAGTTGTAAAGGTGTACAGTTGCTTTTTTAACACCTTGCAACGCTTCAAAAGTCCTCTCTATAAGGTGTTCTCTTGCTTGGACTAAAACCTGAACTGTTACATCATCAGGGATAAGCTTGTCATTTACTAGGCGGCGTAAAAACTCAAACTCTACTTTAGAAGCAGAGGGGAAGCCAACCTCGATTTCTTTAAATCCGATTTTGAGTAAGAGTGCAAAGAGTTCAATTTTTTTGTTCATGTCCATCGGGTTGATAAGTGCTTGGTTGCCATCGCGCAAATCTACACTGCACCATTTTGGAGCTTTTGTTATGCTGTTGTTTGGCCATTTTCTATTTGGCAAATCTATTTTTGGATAGGGACGGTATTTTCCCTCTGGAATATTTTTCATAATAAACCTTGTAAATTGAATTTCAATAATGCACTCTTACATACTCTTATTGTTGCGCAATTATAGCAAATTTGTGATTAGTGATTTGGAGGTTAAGAGAGAAATGATTGTGAAAATCCCGCAAAATGCGGGATGTTTTTAGCAGGTATATGTTGTTTTGAACTCATAAGCCGTTGGGCGGCTCTCATCTGGCCAGATTTGTCTCTCAAACATATAATGCTGGTAGTCATTGATAAATGTATCTGTAAAGACAGGCTTTAAGAACTCATTATCAGCGATAAGTGCTTCAGTAGCCTCTCTTAGAGTGTGAGGCATTTGAGGGATTCCTTTTTCGCGAATCTCATCAAGAGTAAGTTCAAATAAATCCTCATTCATCGGACCAACCGGAACAGTCTTGTTTTTGATACCATCAAGTCCAGCCATCATCATCGTTGCAAATGCAAGGTATGGACAAGCAGTAGAATCTGGGAATCTCATCTCGATACGCGTTGCTTTTTCACCTGCGCCATAAGGGATACGGCAAGATGCAGAGCGGTTTTGCATAGAGTAAGTCAAAATCGAAGGAGCTTCAAATCCAGGGATAAGTCTCTTGTATGAGTTAGTCGATGGGTTTGTAAGTGATGCAATCGCTTTTGCATGCTTAAAAATACCGCCAACATAGTGAAGAGCCATCTCTGAAAGGTTCGCATAGTTCCCCTCTTTGTAGAAGAGGTTTTTACCGTCTTTCCAAAGTGACTGGTGTACGTGCATACCGTTTCCGTTGTCGCCAAAAAGTGGTTTTGGCATAAATGTAGCCGTTTTACCATTGAGGTGCGCTACCATTTTTACAACATACTTTAGTTTTTGAACATTGTCTGCTGCACCGATAATGTCAGAGAAAACGATACCGATTTCGCCTTGACCTTGTGCAACTTCGTGGTGACCCAGAACAACTTCAAGACCAACTTGCTCTAGTACGTCCATCATCTCAGCTCTTAAGTCAACCTGTGTATCGATAGGAGCAACTGGGAAGTAACCACCCTTTACGCCACCACGGTGCCCTGTGTTGTAGCCATCTGCGTAGTGTGTGTTTGAGTTCCAGTCACCCTCTTCAGTGTCGATTCTGTAGCCTGCTTCGTTCATGTTGTCGATGATTCTTACATCGTCAAATACAAAAAACTCATTTTCAGGACCAAAATATGCAGCGTCTGCGATACCTAGAGATTCAGCATGCTTCAGTGCTGCTTTTGCGATAGAACGAGGGCATTTTTCATACATCTGCCCTTTGTAAATATCATAAACATCACAGAAGACGATGATGGTAGGATCTGCTGTAAAAGGGTCTAAAAATGCTGTTGGAACATCTGCTTTTAAGAGCATATCAGACTTGTTGATAGGCTGCCATTTGTCGATAGAAGAGCCATCAAAAGGGAAACCGTTTGTCAAGTTTCCTTCATTTACCGCGCTCATTCTGTAAGTAACATGGTGCCATGTTCCTTTTAAGTCAGTAAATCTTAAATCTACATATTTAACATCATTTTCTTCACAAAAAGAAAAAAATTCTTCTATACTATTTACAAATTTTCCCATAAGGTCTCTCCTAGAAATTTTATTGCTTGAAGTATATCAAAAATCACTCTCAAAAGAGCAGGGGTAATTGATTAAAATTTAATCAATTACTTAAAAAGCTTAATCTCTCCGCCTTGTTCTGCGTACATCATAAGATTGGCGATATTGACGCTTCTGTCGCATGAACGCTCTAGTTTTCTGAGCGTTCCAAGCACTTTTACATAATCGACTGAGAGCTCTTTTTCTTCTATGACTTTGCTAAGAAGCTCTTTTTCCAAAACAGCAAACAAATCATCATTGATGCTCTCTTCCACAAGAACTTTTCTGTAACTATCTTCATAGCTGCATGCATGCAAGTCGCCAAAGCACTCAAGGATAAATTTGAGTGCATTGAGACTGCTTTTGTGGAGTAAAACGATGCTTGATTTAAACTCTTCAAGGTCGCATTGGCTCTGCATATGCTCGTTCATACGGCGTGCATATTTTTTGATATTGTCGCCAATGCCTACAAGTTCGTTTGTCATCTTTAAAAACGCAACAAGAAAACGAAGCTCATTCGCCTCTGGTCCAAAAAGAGCAAATGCTTTGATAATTTCGTTATCTACTTCATCGGCTTTTAGTCCTATTTTGCTTAAAATAGTCTCTGCTTCTTTGAATTTTGCAAAGTCTAATGTTTTAAATGCATCAAGTGCGAGTTCGTTTGCTGTTACAATGTCTGCTAGTATTAGCGAGAGTTTCGCCTTAATGTTACTTACTTTTTCATGATATTTTGATCCCATACTCTTTTCCTTTAATTTATTTTATAAATTTTTTGCACTATTATCAACCGAATTTTCCAGTGATGTACTCTTCTGTTAGCTTTTCTCTTGGTGTAACAAAAAGCTCTTCTGTGCGTCCGAGTTCTATAAGTTCGCCTAAGTACATAAAGCCTGTGTAGTCGCTCACACGTGCAGCTTGCTGCATGTTGTGTGTAACGATAATGATGGAAACTCTCTCTCGAAGTTGTACGATAAGCTCTTCGATGCCGCCTGTTGAGATAGGGTCAAGTGCGGAAGTCGGTTCATCAAAAAGAAGTACCTCTGGC
>DKFQ01000109.1 GCA_002452425.1 Sulfurimonas sp. UBA6792
CAATGTGCAAGAAGAAAAACTGGCACTTTGCTTACTACACAAAACCCCTTAGTGATACACAAAAAAATGAAAAAAACGGCAATTTTTTCCATGCAAAAAATCTTGGAATGGAGCATGTTGAAATAGAAGAGCCTTACTACAAAGATTTTGTTGCTTCTGTCCGTTTGAATATGGATGAGAGAGTGTTTGTTGTAGATCAAGGCGGAGCAGTGGAAGAAGCGAAACTTGGGCTTGATGTTTTGGCAAAGGAGATAAAAGAGAGTGCTTTGGGTGTGCCATCACTAGCTACACCATCGGGAACAGGAACAACTGCTCTTTTTTTGGCACTTAGCTTGCCAGAATGTAAAGTCTATACAACGCCATGTGTGGGCAATAGTGAATATCTTAAAAAACAGATGAGCGCCCTACATCCGCTTCCTCAAAATCTCATCATATTAGAGCCAAAAAAGAAGTACCACTTTGCAAAACCGTATAGAGAGTTTTTGGAGATACAACAAAAAATTTTATCTGCTGGGATAGAGTTTGACTTGATTTATGCGCCATCAATGTGGATGGCACTGCTAGAGCAGACACAAGAAGAGATTTTGTATATTCATAGCGGGGGTGTAAGCGGCAATGAGAGTATGCTTGCACGCTATAGGCAAAAAGGGTTTCTTTAGAGAAAAACTACACTCTCGCTTAGCGGGACTCTCTGGGGTCTGTAGGTGTTGACTTTGGCATCTTTGTCTTCATATCCGAGGACAATGCTATAAAGCAGGGCTAAGTTTTCTGGTACATCCAATACCTCTGCTATAACCTTTCCAAATTCCGTTGTTGAGCCTTGTGGACAGCTCTCTATGCCAAAGGCTCTTGCTGCGAGCATGATGCTTTGCATATACGCACCGCAATCTAGTAACGCTCCTTGCGCTCCCTCTATCATTGCTTTGTCGGTGAAGATGAAAAAAACATTCTGCGCTCCGAACCATCGAAAGTTGTCATGCCACATTTGTGTTCTTTTTTCTACATCTTTTCTATCTACGCCCATAAGTTCATAAAGACCCACACCCGTTTCTAATCTTCTTTTTTTATAGATGGGCTTCCAGTTGAGTGGATAGTATTGGATAAACTGCTCATGCGCTACGCCGCTTTGCATCTTTGCAATTATGGCATCACCGATTTTTTTTAAAATCTCTTGATTACTTACCGCATAAGTTATCCAAGGCTGCATATTTGCTCCGCTTGGTGTCATGGCAGCGGCTTGGAGGATTTTTTCTTGAATCTCTAGCGGTACCGGTTTTGGTAAAAAAGCTCTTTTTGATGAGCGGTTTATGATGGCATCAAGGATGTTTGACATAGAGATATCTCCTTGTTAAATTTTTTTGGAATTATAGTACAAATCAAATTAAAAGTAAGTTTAATACATAAAGACTAAAAAGACTTGACAAGAAGTCACTCAACTTGCTATAATTTTTTCATAAATAAACAAAAAAGGTAGAGAAGATGAATGGAATTTTTGAAAAATTAACAAACAATATGAGTGAATCTATAGAGTCGGCAGTTTCGCTTGCACTTCATAACAAAAATCAGGAAGTTGAGCCGATACACTTTTTATGGGCGCAGCTTACAAATAGCAACTCTGTACTCAACCAGATATTTAACAAGATGAATATCAACAAGGTTGCGATTGAGCTTGATGTCAAAAGCCTAAGCGAGAAACTTCCAAAGGCATCTTCTCTCTCAAAAGAGAACATTAGAATATCGAGAAATTTTGTCCAGACACTTGAGAATGGTATAGGTTTGATGACAAAAAATGGAGACTCTTTTTTAGCGGTAGATACCTATATGCTTGCAAATATCAAAAATGAGCCGTTTGCGAACCTCTTTAAAAAGTATCTTGATGTTTCAGAATTTGCTAAAAATATCGAAGCAGCGCGCGGTGGAGCAAAGATAGAATCGCAAAGTTCTGATGAGACTTTAGAGTCTTTGAAAAAATATGGAATTGACTTAACGCTAGAGGCAAGAGAGGGGAAACTCTCTCCTGTTATCGGGCGTGATGAAGAGATTACACGTATGATGCAGATTTTGATTCGTAAAACTAAAAATAACCCGATGTTGCTCGGTGAACCAGGGGTTGGAAAAACAGCACTTGTTGAGGGACTTGCACAAAGAATCAGTGATGGCAAAGTACCGACATCGCTTCAAAACAAAAAAGT
Organism: Sulfurimonas sp. UBA6792; assembly: GCA_002452425.1. GTDB lineage: Bacteria > Campylobacterota > Campylobacteria > Campylobacterales > Sulfurimonadaceae > Sulfurimonas. Next base: position 2,193 of record DKFQ01000109.1, read on the forward strand.
TATTGCGCTTGACATGAGCGCGCTTATAGCTGGTGCAAAATATAGAGGCGAGTTTGAAGATAGACTAAAATCTGTTATCGACGAGGTTAAAAAAAGCGGAAATATTATACTTTTTATAGATGAGATTCATACTATAGTCGGGGCAGGGGCGAGTGAGGGGAGCATGGATGCGGCAAATATCCTAAAACCTGCACTTGCACGTGGAGAGCTTCATACCATTGGGGCAACAACACTTAAAGAGTATAGAAAGTATTTTGAAAAAGATATGGCATTGCAGAGACGCTTTTTGCCGATTAATCTTGAAGAGCCGACAGTCAATCAGTCGCTTCAGATTTTGCGCGGGATAAAAGAGAGACTTGAAACGCACCATAATGTTACCATTACAGACAGTGCGCTTGTTGCGGCGGCAAAACTTTCGGATAGATACATTGCAGACAGATTTTTACCGGACAAAGCTATCGACCTTATAGACGAGGCGGCGGCGGAACTCAAGATGCAGATAGAGTCAGAGCCTAATGCTCTAAGCGGTGCAAAGATTAAGCGCTCAGAACTTCGCGTGGAACAAGAGGCGCTTAAGATGGAAGAGTCTGCCGCCAACACAAAGCGTCTTGGAGAGATAGTAAAAGAGCTTGCCGATGTTGAGGAGAAAGTAAGAAGCCTAGAGATGCAGTTTGCTCATGAAAAAGAGGTTTTTGAGCGAATATCTAACATCAAAAATGAGATTGAAGCAAAGAGAAGAGAGGCAAATATTGCAAAAAATGCTTCTGAGTTCAACAAAGCCGCAGAGATAGAGTATGGACAAATCCCACAGCTTCAAGCTGAAGAGAAGAGAGTGGCAGAAGATTGGGCTAGAATGCAAAAAGAGGGAACACTGCTTAAAAATAGTGTGGATGAGGAGTCTATCGCCTCTATCATCTCAAGATGGACGGGGATTCCTGTTAAAAAGATGCTTCAAGCGGATAAAGATAAGATTTTAAATGTCGAAGAGGAGCTTAACAAAGAGGTTGTGGGGCAGAGCAAGGCGACACATGCGGTTGCCCGTGCCATAAAGAGAAACAAAGCAGGGCTCTCTAGCGGCAACTCTCCGATTGGAAGTTTTCTTTTCTTAGGACCAACGGGAGTTGGAAAAACGCAGACAGCAAAAACTTTGGCAAAGTTTTTATTTGACTCTCCTGATGCGATGGTGCGAATAGATATGAGCGAGTATATGGAGAAACACTCTGTTTCACGCCTTGTCGGTGCGGCCCCCGGATATGTGGGGTATGAAGAGGGCGGACAGCTTACAGAAGCGGTAAGAAGAAAGCCTTATAGTGTTATCTTGTTCGATGAGGTAGAAAAGGCACATCCTGATGTTTTCAACATCCTCTTGCAGGTGCTTGATGATGGAAGATTGACGGATAACAAAGGGGTGACGGTTGATTTTACAAATACTATCATCATTTTAACGTCAAATATCGCAAGCCAGAAGATTATAGAAAATCCAAATTCAGATGCACTTCAAGAGATGGTGTTGGGGGAACTTAGAAAATCATTTAAACCTGAATTTTTGAACCGTTTGGATGATATCGTTATCTTTAATGCTCTGGGACGTGAGCAGATAGTCGGAATCGTTGATATTTTCTTTGGTGAAATCGCTAAAAAAGTGGCAGGAAGAGATATTCATATAGCACTCAGTCCAAATGCAAAAGCTTATATTGCAGAGGCAGGGTTTGACCCTATCTATGGGGCAAGACCGCTTAAACGCGCTCTTTATGAGATTGTTGAAGATAGACTTGCAGAGCTTATTTTAGAGGGCAGAGTTGTTGAGGGTTCTCATGTAGAGTTTGATTTTAAAGATGGCGAGATAGAGGTAAAAATCTCTTAAATTATGTGGTATTTGTTACGAAAAGGCGTTTTGGTTAAGCAGAAAAAGTAATCTTAACCACGCTTTAAGTAACTTTCCTATATAGTTTCGGACTTAATTTTAAAGAAGGATATGTCATGAAAAGAACATACCAGCCTCATGGTAAGCCGAGAAAATCAACTCACGGTTTCAGAGCAAGAATGGCAACGAAAAACGGTCGTCGTGTACTTAACCGCCGTCGTGCAAAAGGTCGTAAAAAATTGTCAGTTTAGGAAATTTCTATACGCTGAAGCTACATCGTGAGTTTCAGTATATCTATAGAAAAGGGAAAGATGCACATACAAGCAGTGTAGTACTGTTTTTTCTTCCTGCAACCAACACTAAAAAAGTTGGATTTACAGCTACCAAAAAAATTGGTAATGCTGTACAAAGAAACAGAGCAAAACGAAGACTTCGCGCTCTGTTTATCACTTACGCTTCAGCACTTCAAGAGGGCACATATATCTTTGTAGCCAAACAAGCAATCAACGAAACAACCCATGAAAAACTTATATCAGATTTTGAAAAAGTGTTAAACCGCTTGCAGACTTTTAAAAAGAGTTCGGATGGTTAGAACATTTTTACTAAAATTGTTATGGCTTTATCAGAAGTTTTTTACGCTCATTGGGTATGGCAGTTGCAGATATTACCCATCTTGTAGCCAATATGCAAGAATTCATTTCGAAAATAACTCCATTTCAAGTGCTTTTTACCACACTTTTACTAGAATAGCGCGTTGCAATCAACTCTTTGAGGGCGGCATTGAGTATCCATTGCTTGATAAACTCAAAGAAAAGCCCACAAAACTGAGGGTTGAAGCTATAAAATATTGGTTGGTTCCAAATAAAAAAAACCGTTTTTATATCATAAAAAATTTTTCATATAAAGGGTGACCGTGTTCGACAAAATGACACCAAATCAAAGATTAATAGTAGCCGTATTGCTATCGTTTGTGTTTTTCATAGCATATACAGCAATTTTTCCAGCAGAGCAGCCAGAAGTGGCACAAACAACGACTCAAAACGTAAAGAGTGCGCAAGCATCGACGCAAACGCCAACCCTTAAAACAGAAGATGCTGCAGGCCATGCAATCTCTACCAATGAAAAGATGGCGGCAAATGACTTAAGTACATTGGTAACGCTTAGTAACAGTAAGTTTGTTGTAAAGATGGATACACTTGGAAGAGTATCATCGAAAATATTGCTTCAAGATAAGTACAATGACAAAGATGATAAGCATGCTGAACTTATTCCAGCTAATGGAACAAAGCCTCTTTTTATCAGATTTTTGGATGAAACTCTCAATGAAGAAGCTCTTAAAACACCTTATACTGCGGATGTGTCTGCGATAACTTTGGAAGGTCAACCTCAAAAGGTGACTCTTACACAAAAGCTCTCAACGCTTAGCGTGACAAAAGAGGTTACTTTTTACGAAGATGGGCATTATGATGTTAAAGTTGCACTCTCTGAGGATAAAAAATACTTTATCTATCTAGGGCAGCGACCGCAAATCACTGAGCAGATGATGACGGTTTCGGGTGCAATGGTTTATACGGATGATCAGATAGTTACTATCATTGAAGATGGTGATGCGCAAGGGCGTAAGACGTTTTCAGGTGTAGAGCTCATCTCTGCTTTTGATCAGTACTCTGCAAGCATCATGTATGGATTTGCAAAAGATACAAACATAATCGTTGAGAGAGACAAAGAGAGCAATCCGGTTCTTTACTTTGAAGCACTGCAAAATATGAGTTTTAGCGGCTACATAGGGCAAAAAGAGTATAAAACTCTCTATGCAATCAACCCTGTTTTAACAAATGCTATTGAGTATGGCTGGTTCACATTTGCTTCAAAGCCGTTGTTTCAGCTTCTTATGTGGCTGCACGGTATCTTTGGAAACTGGGGTTGGTCGATTATCGGGCTTACTATCATCATCAGAGTGATTCTCTACCCTTTGACTTACAAAGGGATGGTTTCGATGCAGAAGATGAAGGATATCGCACCGCAAATCAAAGCACTTCAAGCAAAATATAAAGGCGACCCTCAGCGAATGAACGCTGCAGTTATGGATATGTACAAAAAGCATGGAGCAAACCCTCTTGGTGGATGTCTCCCGATGCTTCTGCAGATTCCTGTCTTTTTTGCGATTTACCGCGTTCTTTTAAACGCTGTTGAGCTTCAAGGTGCGCCATGGATGTTCTGGGTAGATGACCTCTCAAGAATGGACGGGACTTTCATCTTGCCTATTTTGATGGGTGCGTCGATGTATTATCAGCAAAAACTCACGCCGAGCAACTTTACAGACCCTCTGCAAGAGAAGATTTTTAAATATTTACCAATAATTTTCACTTTCTTCTTTATAACTTTCCCGTCTGGTTTGGTTCTTTACTGGTTTGTGAACAACCTTTTCTCTATCGCGCAGCAGTTTATTGTCAATCAACAGTTTAAAAACGCGAAAGATGCTCAGATAGCGGCACACAAGCATGTAGAGAAAAATGCGGAGAAAGAGAATGATTAAAATAGAATCAACCACTCTGGAGCAGGCATGTAAAGATGCCGCTTTAGCTCTTGGATGTTCTGCAAGCGAGTTGGCGATAGAGATTGTTCAAGTTCCAAGCAAGGGAATTATGGGGCTTTTCAAAAAGAACGCTATCATCGTTGCGGCAAAAAAGAGCAAAGAGACTCTCCCCCCACAAACAGTTACGCCACCACAAAAAATTGAAGAAATAAAAATCCCATCAACTCCTCCGCCAGAAAAAACAAAAGAGCCTGAAGCGCCAGTCAAAAAAGAGTTTAAGCCTCAACCAAAAAGTGAATATAAACCTAAAAAAGAGTTCACAGCGCCAAAACACAACATAGTCAATGATACGATTATGCCGCAGTCTTTTGTGAGTACACAAGAGGATGATGACTATGATATGGCTGGCATCAACTATACCGCTGATTATGAAGAAGAGGATGCACTTTACGAGGAGGAGCAGGAGGGAAAAACAACCGCTTATGAGGTTGCTTCTACTGTTGCTAAAGAGATAAACCAACTCTTCGCCCTAACATGCTTTAAGATTGATAAGATAGAGGTAAGTGCGTATGATGCAAACACGCTTCTTGTGGAGTTTAAAGGTGATGATGCAGCGCTTCTTATCGGAAAAGAGGGGTATCGTTACAAGGCACTCTCTTATATGATTTTCAACTGGATTAACACCAAGTACCAACTGCAACTTCGCTTAGAGATTGCAGAGTTTTTGAAAAATCAAGAAGAGTCTATCACGAGATATCTTGTCACTGTTTGCGAAAATGTTGAGAGAGACGGTCGTGCACAGACAAAGATACTTGATGGCGTTTTAATCCAAATCGCACTCAAAGAGCTTCGCGAGAAGTATCCAAACAAATACGTGGCAGTCCGCTCTACGCGTGATGGACTCAAATTTATCATCATCAATGATTACCATAACTAAGAGATGAATGAAGATACCATCAGTGCCGTTGCAACCGCAAACGGCATAGGCTCTATCGCCATCATTCGCATCAGCGGTGATAGGGCTTTGGAAATCGCTAAAAAACTTACCCGCAAACAAACTTTTTCTCCAAGATATGCAACTTTAACAAATATATATAATAGTGGCGATGAACTTATAGATGAGGCTATCGTTATCTACTTTCAAGCACCCCTCTCTTTTACCGCCGAAGATGTAGTTGAAATCCAGTGCCATGGCGGTTTTGTCGTTGCGCAGAGCATCTTGAAGGCAACACTCTTTTATGGCGCAAGGCTTGCAGAGGCAGGGGAGTTTTCCAAAAGAGCTTTCTTTAATGGTCGTATCGATTTGAGTGAAGCAGAGGCGATTGCGGGGCTTATCGAAGCAAAGAGCGAAGATGCGGCAAAAATCCTTGCAAAGCAGATGAAAGGCGA
>DKFQ01000131.1:0-183 GCA_002452425.1 Sulfurimonas sp. UBA6792
GTTATGCTTGACTCAAAAGAGATTTACCCATCTAGGCTCACGGAACATGGATTTGTTTTTGAGTATGAACGTTTTGAAGATGCACTCAAAGAGATAGTGCGCTAAAGGAGAAAAGATGCTTGACCCCGTTTTGCTGCAAATCGCAAAAACTGCGATACTTGAGAGGTTTCATACCTTTTACAA
>DKFQ01000131.1:252-2509 GCA_002452425.1 Sulfurimonas sp. UBA6792
ATAGGCTCTCTTGTGGCGCACAGAACGCTTCTTGAAGATGTGATTTCCAATGCATGCTCAGCGGCATTTCAAGACCCAAGATTTCATCCTCTGCATGAGAGAGAGTTGTCAAATATCTCCGTTGAGGTCTCTGTTTTGAGTGTGCCTCAGCTCTTAGAATATGATGACTTTGAGGATTTGCTCCAAAAAATCGTGCCAGATATCGATGGGCTTATCTTGAACCACAAAGGGCAACAGGGGACATTTTTGCCCCAAGTATGGGAGGAGCTCAAATCGCCAAAAGAGTTTTTGGAGCATCTCTGCATGAAAGCGGGTCTAAGTCCCATTATTTTTGAGGAGCATCCCTCCATCTATAGATACCGTGTAGAGGCGATAGAAGATAGTTTTGATGCCATAGAAGCACTTTAGAGGAGATTTTATGCGACGAGAAATGAGTGTTAGCGGTACTTTCTATCCATCAAGAGCGTTGGAGTTAGAGCGATATTTTGAACATTTTAGTAGTGCATATGATGAAACATCCACTTTGCCAGACATTAAAAGCAGAGCGGTGATTGTGCCACATGCGGGGTATGTCTATTCAGGTTACACTGCAAATATCGCTTATAAAGTTTTACAAAAGAGCGGTATCAAAATATTTGTGGTGATTGGCCCCTCACACAGAGTCGCTTACGAGGGGGTCAGCCTTTGTGGTTTTAGTGCGTACGACACCCCATTTGGTTCCATAACCGCCGCAACAGAGCTCTCACAAAGCCTCAAAGAGAGATTTTCTCTTCTTTGTCATCTTGAAGCACACGCGGAACATAGTACAGAGGTGCAGTTCCCCTTTATAAAATACTATTTCGAGGAGGCTTCTCTTCTTGAACTCGTGTACTCCCACATGAACCCACACGCGCTTAGCGAAATAGTCGATTTTCTCTTAAGCAAAGAGGATGTCGGCGTGATTATCAGCACTGATTTGAGCCATTTTTATGCACTAGAAGAGGCATTAAAGCTTGATACTATCTGTCTGGAGGCGGTAAAAGAGCTGGATGTTGGCTTGCTTCATAACGGCTGCGAGGCGTGCGGACGCATAGGAGTAGAAGCGATGCTCCTGAGTGCCAAAAAACTTGGCTTACATCCACATATCCTTGACTACAGCACAAGTGCAGATGCAAGCGATGATACAAGCAGGGTTGTGGGCTACGTAAGTGCCTGTTTTGTATGAACAATATCTTCAAAAACATCCCCGCATCACTTCCCGATGAACTTTTTGAGGAGATTGTCGCTACACATAGCATAAAAGTAGAGAGAATAGTCTCATACGGACACTCAACACCACAAAACGAATGGTATGACCAAAACAGAGATGAGTGGGTGATGGTGCTCAAAGGCGAAGCGATACTCTCTTTTTTTGATGGGGACGATGTGAGGATGAAAGAGGGCGATTACATAACCATTCCTGCACATCAAAAACATCGTGTTTCATGGACAAAACCAGATGAAGAGACTCTCTGGCTTGCCGTTCATTACTAAATCAAGATAGAATTGCGAAATTATTTGTCTTAGGAGACTGTTTGAAACACTTTAGATTCTCTTTTATTTTTACCTTTTTTGCGCTTCTTATCGCTGCGTGGTGGGGGTATAAACTCGGAGGTTGGGTCAATGCGCTCAACCTTGTTATGATTGCTGTGATTTTAAGCCTTATGGAGGTTTCCCTCTCTTTTGATAACGCCGTTGTAAACGCTTCCATCCTAAAAACATGGGATGAGTACTGGAAAAAGCTCTTCTTGACGGTGGGTATTTTGGTGGCGGTCTTTGGTATGAGACTACTTTTCCCGCTTGTTATCGTCGGTCAAACGGCCGATCTGTCTCTTTTGGAGGTCTGGAACCTCGCACTTGACAACCCGAGCGAATACTCCAACAAACTCATAGCCCATCATGCCGAGATTTCGGCTTTTGGAGGGATGTTTTTACTTCTTGTTTTTCTTAACTTTATGCTTGATGAGGAGAAGAGTATCCACTGGTTTGAGGTTATAGAAAAGAGGCTTGGGCTTTTGGGTAAGATAGAAGCTATCTCCATTTTTATCTCTTTAGTTGTCTTGCTCTCTTTTAGCTCTTTCGTGGACGAAGCGCATAAACTCGCTGTTCTTGTAGCGGGGCTTTGGGGAATCGTCATCTATGTAGGCGTTGATATTATCGGGCATATTTTAGAAAAAGAGGAGAGTGATACCTCTGTTACAGATATTGTGAAAAAGGGGAGTATAGGCGGTTTCTTGTA
>DKFQ01000131.1:2520-12639 GCA_002452425.1 Sulfurimonas sp. UBA6792
ATCACAAAAGATATCGTTATCATCATGGTAGGACTTGGCATAGGAGCGATGTTTGTAAGGTCTTTGACTATCTACTTAGTCGAAAAAGAGACACTAGACTCCTACATCTACCTAGAACACGGCGCACACTATGCGATCGGTATTTTGGCGTTTATCATGCTCTTTGGCATGAAGTTTCATATCCCTGAGCTATTTACAGGACTCATCGGTATCGCATTTATCGTTCTTTCACTCTACTCTTCGCTCAAGTATAAAAAAGCCTCTTCTTAAAGAGGCTCAAATACCCTATGAAACCAAGTAGTAATCTAATTGTGCTATAATCTTTTTCTAAAAAATCCAAAGGAAATTTCTAATGACCCAAAGCGACCCAGCCTCGCGAAGTTTTAACCCTTCTTGCATAGGAGCGATTCTATGACACTGCTGATAATTTATCTCTCAATCGCCATTCTTATCTCGTTTCTCTGTTCTGTTTTAGAGGCAATTTTACTCTCAAGCACCAATTCTTACATCGAGAGTTTGTCCAAAGATCATGATGAAACACTTGTAAATAAGCTTAAAAACTTAAAAGCAAATATTGACAAACCGATATCTTCCATCCTTACCGTAAATACCTTTGCGCATACTATGGGTGCAGCAGGTGTTGGTGCACAGGCACAGATTCTTTTTGGTGAAGAGTGGCAAGCTCTTGTAGCTTTTGTTGTGACACTGTTGATTTTATATCTTTCAGAGATTATTCCTAAAACCATTGGTGCGCTTTACTGGAAGAAGCTTTTGGTTCCTGCAGCTCATGTTATCTCTTTTATGGTTGTTATCACAACTCCTTTTACATGGGTTTCATCGTTTCTAACAAACTTTATCTCTAGAAATAAAAAACATCAGAGCAATTTCTCAAGAGATGAGATTATGGCGGTTGTCGCAATGGGAGAGAGAGAGGGAACTATTCTTAGCAAAGAGAGTGACCTTATAGAAAATCTTTTAAAGCTTAAAAATATAAAAGCCAAAGATATCATGACTCCAAGAAGTGTTGTCTTTTCTATGCCTGCATCTACGACCATAGAAGAGGCGGTAGAAGATGACCGTATGTATATACACTCTCGTATTCCGGTCTATAAAGATACGCTTGATGATGTTATCGGAATCGTTTTTAACCAAAGGATTCTTGAAGAGAGCAATGAAGATAACGACAAGATTACCCTAGAGAGTATCTCTCATGAGGTGCATATGGTTTCAGAAAATATACCTGTACCAAACTTGATAGATATGTTTGTCAAGAAAAAAACACACCTTTTTGTAGTTTTTGACAGTTACGGACAGACTTCCGGTGTTGTCACGCTTGAAGATGCGATTGAGACACTTTTGGGTGTTGAGATAGTCGATGAGATGGACGAGATAGAAGATATGCAGGTTTTTGCAAAAGACAGAAGCAAAAAATTTCAAGACCGTATGCGTGTTGAGAGAAAAAAAATCGAAAAAGCAAAGTTGATTTAGCGGAGAGCAAGATGGTAAAAGTAAGCGCGATTCAGATGCAAATGAGCGAAGATAAAGCTGCAAATGTAGCAAAAGCTGAAATGATGGTGCGTGAAGCGGCACAAGGTGGCGCACAAATTATCCTTTTGCCTGAACTTTTTGAAGGCTACTACTTTTGTAAAGATATGGATGAGAAGTACTTCTCATGGGCAACACCGCTTGAGGGAAATGCTCTTGTAGCACGTTTTAGCGCACTTGCAAAAGAGCTAAAAGTTGTTATTCTTATCAGCTATTTTGAGAAGAGCGATGAGGGGTATTTTAACTCTTTAGTCGTTGCCGATGCAGATGGAAGCGTGATGGATAATTACCGTAAAACGCATATTCCCGATGGTCCAGGGTATGAGGAGAAGTTCTACTTCAAAGCTGGAAACACAGGCTTCAAAGTTTACGACACAGCGTATGCAAAGATAGGTGTGGGTATCTGCTGGGATCAGTGGTTTTGCGAAACGGCGAGAGCTTTGACGCTTATGGGTGCGGAGATTATTTTTTATCCGACTGCCATCGGAAGCGAACCTGAAATCCATCTTGACTCCAAAGAACATTGGCAAAGAGTGCAGATGGGTCATGCCGCAACAAATACCGTTCCCGTCGTTGTTGCAAACCGCATAGGCGAAGAGAGAGGTGAGACATGTACGCTGAACTTTTACGGCTCATCGTTCATTACAGACTACACGGGCGCAAAAATCGCTGAAGCCTCAAGAGATAAAGAAGAGATACTTTTTGCCGATTTTGACATTGTGGAGAACCAGAAGCAACGACACTACTGGGGACTTATAAGAGATAGACAACCCTCGGCATATGCAGAGGTTTGTAAACAACACTAAAAAGGAAATTGATGAAAAAGATAGTTGTAAGTACGATAGTAACATTAGGTTTGGTAACACAAGTAGCGGCTTTGGATTTGGGAACAGCTCTTAATGCTGCAGCAGCGGTACAAGGGGCAACAAAAGCGCCTACTTCGCAAACAAACCCGATTTTGGGCTCACTTAGTTCTTTAGGTGTGACGCCGACACAAGCACTTGGCGGAAGTGCAGCGCTTCTTGGTAGTGCAAAAAACAAGATGGAAATGGCAGATTTTGACAAACTTCTCAAAGATGCTCCAGCTTTAGACAATGTTTTGGATGCTAGTTATGCTGTAACGCCTTTGGCAAACAAAACACCTGTTGCAGAACAGTTTAAAGTGCTTGGCATGGATGCTTCTATGATTGCACCTTTTAAAAATACGATTTTAGACTATGCAAAAACAAAGACATCTCCCGCTCTTGTGGATGCTTTAGCAGCAGCGATGCAGTAGTTCTTTTTCTTTCTTCCTTCCTTTTTGGAACTCTATTTGCTTTAAAAGGTAAAATTACTCCAAAAAGGTTAGAATCAATGGAGATTGTTTTACGCAATAATCTTATTCTTATCACGACGGACTTTGATACGCTAAGCACTGCGTGGATGAGGGAGTTTTTGCACCATCATACGCGCGGCATGCTCTTTTTGCCAAAAGCGGTGTTGGTCTTTAGAAACGAGACACTTACAGAGGTAAGAAAAGAGTTTTTGAGACAACTTAGTGAGTACCACGCTGCAAAACACGACTTTTCTCACGAATTTTTCCTACGCTCCATGCTCAAATATGGAAACCAGCCCATCAAGATAGAACTAGACAAACTTCAAGCTCCAGAAACCATTAACGTCAATCTTTATGCTTATGACAAATATACAGTTTTGATGACGCTTGATCGCCCAAACTCGTGGGTTGTCAACTATCTTCGCTCCCAACTTGAAGTCTATGTTCAAAAAGGAACGGATGTCTCTTTAGTGCTTGATGTCTCTGACTATAGAGCAAAAGAGAGGCTAAACAGAGCGCTTAACAAACGCAATATCCTGCACTACCAAATCAACTATACGTATGATAACCGTTTTGTAAGCAAGCTTTATAGCGACCTAGCGCACTACAGTTTTGGCAATCTCTGTAAAGAGGAAGAGGATAGAGAGCGCAACTACTTCTACACGATTTTAGAGTGCCCTATCGGTGCTAGTCAAGATGCATTGCGACAGAACTATAAAAAACTAGCAAAAGCGTACCATCCGGACAAGATAATTCATGAAGCCCCATATATGATAGAACACTATACGCAGAAATTTCAGCTGCTACAAGAGGCATATACCGCACTGCGTGTAAGCTAAAACAGTGGCTCTATAAGGGAGTGTTTTTTTGGATTTTTGAGAAGTGCTTCAAAGTCTTTTGCCCAAAAGAGCGAGAGTTTGCTTCCCTCCTCTTTTAAAAGTTCTTTTGAAAATCCTCGTTTGGAAAAGAGGATGATTTTTGCAGGCTCAATCCCCAGTTTTTCGCACTTTTCCGCTACCCTATGAAGTTCGCTTTTGTTGATTTTGTGATTCGTCCATTTGCATTCGGCAACATAAATCTTCTCATCTTTTGTAACGGTTAAGATATCTATCTCCACATTTGCATCCCAGTAGCTTCCTGAACTAAGGATTTGTGCATCTCTGAGGTAGTAGTTGAGAAGGATTTCGGAGAGTTCCTCAAAAACCAAACTTGTATAGCTGTTTTGTCGCAACGCAAAATCTCTGAAAAACTCCTCATACTCGCCAAGCTCGATTTTTCTTGCGTGCGGAGCGATGAAGTAGAACCAAAATCTTACAAATGGGTGTGTAAAGAGAACTTTGTGCGAGATTCTGTAACGTGCGATTTCTCTTTTTAGTTTGCCTTTTGGATTTAAGCTTCGTGCAGGCTCTTCTCTGGAAAATTCAAGTTGAATCAACCCTTTTTGCACAAGATAGTTAAGCGCACTTCCGCCGTTTGCGTTGTTAAGTCCCGCTCTGTTAAAAGCTGAGAAAATCTTTCTATCGCCGACTGCCAGAGCTTTTAGAAGTCTTTGACACTCACTGCTTGCAAGGGTAAGCTCTTTTATCTTTTGATGAAGTGTTTTGTAGTTTTGTAAAATATGCTCTTTTATAAGAAGCTCTATCTCTTTGGTGGTATCTATCTCCCAACCAAGCCCGCCAAATACAGCAAAGTATTCGATTTGCTTCTCCATATCTTCAGGATAGTTTCTCGCGTAAAAGGAGCGAAACTGCTCCAAGAGTTTTGTTTTTTGCATGGGTTGATTTTATCATAATTCACTTCCCCATTGCAACATATCGATGCCGTATTTTTGGCGTATGTCGTGGATGTGAAGTGTGAGTTTGTGCATCTTTTGCTCCTCTTCAAACCCGATAAGCGAGAGTTCTTTTTTGGAGTCTCTGGTAAAACTAGTACAGTTTATGCTGATGCGCACAACGTGAAGTCGCCTGTGAACGTCCGCTTCGCAAAAAAGTTCTTGACATAAGATGTTGAACTTCTGCTCGGTAAAGATTTCGCATAAACTTCGATTTGCATGTGATTTTTGGTGCATCTCATAAGAAAGAGAGAAATGAAAAACGGTCGGAATCGCTTTGAGCTTTAGGATGGCAAAAGCAAGATGGCGTGCCAAAATATGTACTCTTCGCCTAAGTTCGCCCCTCTCATAAAGCGGGTCAAAAGTGCGTGAGATACCGATGCTTTTTCTTGTCTGTTTTGTCTCTATTTCGCCATCGCTAACTCCGCAAACTCTGGCGTAAAGCTCTTTTGCATAAGGACCCCATGACTCCAGCGTGCCTCTTCTTTGCATCAGTGCGCCAAGCGTATGGATTTGCGCACTTTTGAGTTTTTCTTGCATGCTTTTTCCGATTCCTGCAAATGCGCCGACGGGAATATCTTTTATGAAGTTCTCCAGTTCATGCCCATAGACGACTTTGCAGCCAAATGGTTTGGCGTAAGTCGTTGCAAGTTTGGCGATATAGCGAGTTTTTGCTGCACCGATGGAGACGGGAAGTTGCGTCACTCTTTTTATCTCAAAGCGCAAATCATCGACAAATCTAGGAATATCTTCATCATCCACCCAGCCGCCCAAATCGCCGTAAAACTCATCTATACTTGCTTGCTCAACCAGTGGGATTCTCTTTTGCAAAAACAGATGAAGTTCATGTGAGAGTTTTTGATAAAGCGACATGTTAGGTGCTTTAATGATAAGGTGCGGACAGAGCGTCAGCGCCTCTCTAATGGTCATGGCAGTCTTTACCCCAAAAGAGCGAGCCTCATAGCTTGAGGTCGTAAGTATGCCTCGTACACGTCCATCTTCATCCATAAAAGAGGCTATGTCGTCATCCTTCTCTTCATACGTTTTGTAAAAAGTAGGCACAAGAGAGCCGGAGTTCTCAAAGTTTACGCTCTGCTTTTTTGCATCTTTGTTAAAGATTTTCGTATCGCTACGTCCGCCGATAGCAACAGGCTTACCCTCTAAAAACGGCTCTTTGATCCGTGCGGCACTAACAAAAAAGCAGTCTATATCTATATGTATCTTCATAAACACAATTTTAGGATAATTTGCAAATTGATATGAAAAATATGACAAATTGCAAAGAAAAAATCCCATGCACCCACTGGCATTTATGTTCAACCTTACAAAAGGTATAGGAAAGCAGATATAAAAAATTTATAGTCAATTTAAATCCTTTTTTTGATTACTACATATTTGCTTTTATTCTCTTGATGGAATATGGTTTTTAGATTAGACAAATAGTATCAACCAATTATAAACTTTATGCTATAATCTTTTCAATTGATTGAAAAGAGGATGCTATGTCAACTACTATTTCATTAGAAAAACTCTATGAGTTTTCAAATCTTTATTTCTCGCTCCCAACACCTGCTTTTAAAAGATATCTTTATGGCAAGATTGATTTTGCATCAAAGATGATAGGAATTTTGGGGCAAAGAGGGGTTGGAAAAACTACACTCATAAGACAACTTGCCCAAAATTATGATTTGCCCTCTTCAAAGATGCTCTACATTAGTGCCGACAACATAGTAAACAGTTTAACTGACATAGCCAAAGAGTTTAGTGCTTATGGTGGGAAACTGCTTATCATCGATGAGATACACAAAGCCGATAATTTTGCCCATGAGCTTAAAACTATCTATGATTTTTTGGATATAAAAGTGATATTTTCAGGCTCGTCGGCACTTGAGATAGAAAATAGCAAAGTAGATTTAAGCAGAAGAGTTCTTTTTTATGAGTTGCACTCTCTCTCTTTTAGAGAGTTTTTAGCTATCAAGTTTGATATAAAACTGCCGACATACACACTTGCCGATATTTTGCAAAATCATCAAGACATAGCTACAAAAATCGCAAAAGAGTTTAAGCCGCTAGAGTATTTTGCTCTTTATAAAGAGTTTGGCACTTATCCATTTTTTACGGAAGGTGAAATGGGGTACAAACTAAGACTCAACGAGATTATCAACATCATTCTCGATAGCGAAGTAGCTACTATTTATAATGTTGACAGCGATAAGATAAACACCATCAGAAAACTTTTACATCTCCTTTGCAGCAGTGTTCCCATGGAACTTAATATACAAAATATAGCCCAAAGCGCGGGCGTTAGTAGAAATACACTTTATTCATATCTTTACTATCTTAAAAAAGCAAATCTTATCGAAATCATAGGTGGAAACTTTGCCCATAAAAAACTTCTCAACAAGCCCGATAAGATATATCTTGAAAATATAAATCTTTATAATATTTTGTGTTCAAACCAAAATATCGGAAGCCTAAGAGAGAGCTTTTTTGTATCGCAGCTTAAAATAGACCACTCTATCAAATATGCTCAAAGGGGTGATTTTGTCGTGGATGATTTTTATGTTTTTGAAATAGGCGGTAAAAACAAAAGCTTCGAGCAAATAAAAGATATGCCGGAGAGTTTTGTAGCGGCGGATGACATAGAAGTAGGATTTAAAAATAAAATTCCCCTTTGGTTGTTTGGGTTTAGCTATTAGCAGATTTGTAATTTTAAGTAGGTACAATTCGACCATGAAATATATAGCACTTATCTTAGCTCTTTTTTTGAGCGCATGTAGTACCAAAACTTATGAGCGTACGCAGACAAAAATCATCACTATCAAATCTCCAAAGATAAAATTTTCTGATGTCGGGTATCTTAGAAACAGTGACAAATCGCTGGAACTGGAGCTTTTTGTGGCGGGTAAATGTATAGAGCGCATAGCTATCAACCATCTCGTTTGTGTGAGTGATGGGTGCAAGAGCAAGAGTGCTTTCAATGAAGAGTACTTGAGTGGCTTTTACCCTGAAGATACTATGCAAAATCTTCTTCTCGCCCACCCTATCTATGATGGAAAAAATATGCAAAAAACGGCGGATGGGTTTGAACAGAAGATTCAAGATAGCAAGGTGGACATCAGCTACAAAGTGAGTGCACATGCTGTTTTGTTTAAAGACAGAACAAATGGGATTATTTTTAGTATAAAGGATTTGGATGAGTAAATTTGTAGGTGCGCATGTAAGTGCTAGCGGTGGTGTTTTCAATGCGGTGCAAAACGCCCAAAACATCGGAGCTAAAGCGTTTGCTCTCTTTACAAAAAACCAGAGACAGTGGGCTGCAAAACCGCTTGATGATGAGACTGTAGATAAGTTTAAAAATGCACTTAGCGCAAGCGGGATTTTGCCTCGTCACATTCTTCCACATGACTCTTACCTTATCAACCTCGGTCATCCTGAAGAAGAGGCAAGAACAAAATCGATGGATGCTTTTTTGGATGAGGTGCAAAGATGCTCTCTTTTGGGGCTTGAAAAACTCAACTTTCACCCTGGAAGCCATCTGGGCAAGATAAGTGAAGATGAGTGTTTAGAGAGAATCGCTGATGCCATAAACAAAACCATAGCACAGACAAATGGTGTAAAAATGGTCATCGAAAACACCGCCGGACAGGGAAGCAACCTCGGTTGGAGGTTTGAGCATTTAGCGCAAATCATCGACAAAGTAGAGAACAAAAGCCGTGTGGGTGTCTGTATCGACACTTGCCACATGTTTAGCGCAGGGTACGACATACGAACAAGAGAGGCGTACGACAAAAGCTGGGCAGAGTTTGACAAAATCGTCGGTTTTAACTACCTTATGGGGATGCACATCAACGACTCAAAGGCAAAATACGGCTCACACGTGGACAGACACCACTCGCTTGGCAAAGGTGAAATAGGGCTTGATGCGTTTAGGTTTATCATGAACGATGCGCGCATGGATGACATCCCTCTGATTTTAGAGACCATTGATGAAACTATCTGGAAAGAAGAAATAGCACTCCTTTACTCTTTTGAGAATTAAGCAAAATTTATATAAAATCAATGATTGTTTAACAAAGGGGTTTGGTATGAAGAGTGCTGTTTTATTGTCGTTGGCGGCTTGTGCGCTGTTTGGGGGAGGGTATAAAATCCCTGAAACTTCGTTAAACTCGGTAGCTTTGAGTGCTGCCACTGTTGCGCACTCAAATGGAGCGGACGGCGCGTACTACAACCCTGCCAATATGGTTTTTATGAAAAATGAGAATGTTTTGGAGGCAAATCTGCTCTATATCGGCTTAAGTGATGTGGAGTACAAAAGTGCCACGACAACCATAAATGCCAAGAGAGAGGACTTTATCGTTCCATCGCTTCATTATGTCTCGCAAGATGTAAACGGCATGCGTTTTGGGCTAAGTGTGGTCTCTCCTGCGGGGCTTTCCAAAAGATGGAACTCTGCGCCTGCCATCTACACTGCTGAGGAGTTTACGCTTCAAACAGTTGAGATAAACCCTACGGTTGCGTTTAAAATCAACGAAAAAACAGGCGTTGCTTTGGGTGTAAGAGCTATTTACAGCGAGGGGGTTGTAAAAAGCACTTCGCCCATCGCATCACGTGACATGGATGGAGATTCGCTTGATTTTGGGTATAACCTAGCACTCGCCTATAAGCCTACTTCCGAACTTGAGCTTGCACTTACTTACCGTTCTAATGTGGATTTAAGCGTTAAGGGCAATGCGCTGCTCTCTTATACCGGTACACTAGGCGGCAGCGTTCCTCTTGGTACTTATATTTCAAGCAGCAGCGCATCGGTAAGTGTTCCCGTGCCTGCACTCTTCAATGCCGCAATCGCCTACACATTTGCAACTAAAACGACTTTGGAGTTTGTATATGAGCGTAACTATTGGTCAGAGTATAAAGAGCTTGATTTTAATTACGGCTCTAGCGTGCATCCTGTGACAAATATTTTTTTTGGAGCGCCAATCGCCAAAAATTGGAGCGATACAAATGCCTTTCGCTTTGGCGTAACACAAAAGCTTGATGCACTTACATTTATGGGCGGTGTGGTTATAGATGAGTCACCGGTACCAGAGGCGACGCTTGGTTTTGAACTGCCGGATAGCGACTCGGTGTCGGTGTCGCTTGGGGCAAGATACCAGATAAATGAGAAACTAAACATAGGCTTGGCCGCACTCTACTCCATGAGAGAAGAGAGAAGTCACAAACAGCTCGCTTAACGGCGAATTTTCAAACGCAAATGTGCTGATAATAGCATCAGCACTAGAATATAGATTTTAAGGACTTATTTGGAAACGTTAATCAATTTTTTAGAAGCAAAAGAGATAGAGAAATCGACGATTTTTGCACAACTTAAGTGCAGTAAAACAGAGGCGCAACTGTTGCAGTCTTTGGCAAAAAGGTATGTTACGGG
>DKFQ01000081.1 GCA_002452425.1 Sulfurimonas sp. UBA6792
ATAATGCGCTCCTCGTCAAAATCAACACTCTGTTGTACAAAAGCTATATCCGCACTTCTTAGAAGCTCTGCACGAGTAGGAGAGGAGGAGGCAAGGCACAACAGTAGAGCGTGCCTGATAGATAAGTTCCTAAAAAGATAGCGATAACTCCAAGAACGATGTTTAGCGGTACCATCACTTTGCCGATAAGCTCTATCTGGTTTTTTGCTCCCACCATATTGCCCTCATGAAGCATCCTCTCGCCTCTGTTGCGTCGCAGTATCATTACCATAAGGTTTACAAACATCACGCTCCAGATAGCCTCTTTTGCGTAGCTAAGAGGTGCAAAATCGCTTTGTGAGAGACCATAGCCCTTGACCATAAAAATGGCAGTAACAAGCAAAATCACTACAAAAGGAACGACAATGGTAAAAAGTCTCTTGAGTGCATAGGCTATATGTTCCAATCTTTTTAGAGGAGATTCTATCTTTAAAAAGGAGTGGTGTGCGGCGTAGCGCATCGCTACCATGCCACCAACCCATACAACACCGCTAATGACATGTAAAAAGACAAAAAGCGTTTTGTACTCTAAAAAAATATCTTGCATTATGCGAGTATCTCTGTGATAAATCGCAACGCTTCCGCCTTAGCTTCTTGAAGTTTTGAGATATCTTTGCCGCCAGCCTGAGCAAAATCTGCTCTACCGCCGCCGCCGCCGCCAAGAAGTGGAGCTATATGTTTTATCCAGTCGCCCGCTTTCGCATCACACCCTTTAACTCCCGCCGCCATCATCACTTTGTCATCTTTTACCTGAAAGAGGATTGCGCAAAGTTTTTCATTTTGGTTTTTAAGCTCATCAATCTTCTCTTTGATATCGCCTGCACCAAGCTCATCTACAACAACGCTTACACCGTTGATAAGTTCAGCTTTTATCTCTGTTTTTACACTGTTTTGAACATCTTGAAGCTCTTTTTTCAGCTCTGCTATGTTTGACTTTAGTCTGCTTATGCCTGCCATAACATCAAGGTTTTTAACCTCTGCTTCTATCTCTTTGATGAGAACTCTTTGCTCTGCAAAGTGTTGATACGCCGCATGTCCGCAAACCGCTTCTATACGTCTCACACCCGCACTGACACCGCTCTCTTTTGTGATAATAAACGAGCCGATAACCGCCGTGTTTTCTACATGCACGCCGCCGCAAAACTCGACACTCACATCGCCAAAACTGACAACTCGGACTTCATCGCCGTACTTTTCGCCAAACTGAGCTTTTGCACCCGACTTTTTAGCCTCATCAATGCTCATAACCTCTGTTTTGCCGCCTATACCACGCATAATTTCGTAATTTACTCTTGTCTCTATCTCTACTAGTTCCGCATGAGAGAGTGCTTTTGGATGAGAGAAGTCAAATCTAAGTCTGTCTGCTTCCACAAGTGAGCCTGCTTGAGAGATATGATCTCCCAAAACATCAAAAAGAACCGCATGAAGCAAGTGTGTTGCGGAGTGGTGTTTGGTTATCTCGCCTCTTGAGATATCCACAACTGCTTCAACTGCATCGCCGACTTTTAGCTCTTTTTCTACTGAAATTTGCGATAAGTTCAGTCCAAAGAATTTTTTAGTGTCAAGCACCTTTGCAAAACCTGCAAGCGCACCGCTGTCTCCGCACTGTCCGCCGCTTTGAGCATAAAATGGAGTAACATCCAAAAATACCCAGCCGTTTGTGCCTGATGAGAGTTTATCTGTATGGCGGTAGCTCTCATCCAAAAGTGCCAAAACCTTACTTTTATGTTTTGTACTCTCATAGCCCACAAAACTGTTCTCGCCAAATTTCTCTAAAAGCTCTTTAAAGTCCCCGGCGACCACATCATCTCCACTACCTTTCCAAGCGGCTTTTGCACGGCTTCNNTCAAATGTAGCCAAATCAAGTTTTAAATCTTTCTCTCTTAGCATATCTTCGGTTAAGTCAAGCGGAAAACCAAAAGTGTCGTAAAGTTTAAATGCAACCTCTCCGCTAAAAACCTCTTTGGTATTTTGAAGCTCTTCATTGAAAAGCTCGATTCCAGATGCGATAGTTTTAAAAAATCTCGCCTCTTCAAGCTCTATCTGCTCTTTTACGGCATTTGATTTTGCCGCCAAATAGTCATACTCTTTGCTCATAATCGCTACAACTGTATCGACAAGCTTGTGCATAAACGGTTCGCTAAATCCAAGCAAATATCCATGTCTGACCGCACGGCGAAGGATACGGCGAAGAACATAACCACGCCCCTCGTTTGAGAAGTTTACGCCTTGTGCGAGCAAGAAAAGCACTGTTCTTATGTGGTCTGCTATAACACGGTACGATGCGCCGCTAGCGTAAAGATACTCTTTGCCTATAAGCGCTTCAACTTTTTTGATGATTGGCATAAAAAGAGATGATGAGTAGTTGCTTGTAACGCCCTCGCTGATGGCAACAACTCTCTCTAGCCCCATACCCGTGTCGATGGATGGTTTTGGCAGTGGAGTAAGTTTGCCGTCCGCACTTCTCTCGTACTGCATAAACACAAGATTCCAAATCTCCAAAAATCTATCGCCGTCTCCGCCCATATAATCTTCTGAACCAGAGAAATTTTCCGCGCCTTGGTCAAAAAAGATTTCGCTACATGGTCCGCACGGCCCCGTGTCACCCATCTGCCAGAAGTTGTCTTTGTCGCCTAAGCGCATGATTCTATCAAGAGCTACATGCTTTTGCCAAAGCTTCTCTGCCTCATCATCGCTCTCATGAACCGTTACCCAGAGTTTCTCTTTTGGAAATTTCAAAACTCCCGTGACAAACTCCCACGCATAGTCAATCGCATCCTCTTTGAAGTAGTCGCCAAAACTAAAGTTACCAAGCATCTCAAAAAAAGTGTGGTGTCTTGCAGTGTAGCCTACATTTTCTAGGTCATTGTGTTTGCCGCCTGCGCGGATACAAGTTTGGCATGAAGTGGCACGAGGATTAGCCGGAGTCGGCACTTCGCCTGTAAAAATCGACTTAAAAGGCACCATGCCAGCATTGTTAAAAAGCAGTGTTGCATCATCAGGCACTAAGGGTGCACTTGCAACTCTTGCGTGGTTTTTTGACTCAAAAAATCTTAAAAACTCTTCTCTAATGTCCATAAACATATCTCTTTTTATAAAATTACGCGATTATATCTAAAAATTATTGAAAGGCACATCTAACAGATAATGACGCTTTTCATCTCCGTCATCTCTTCAATAGCAAAACGAGGACCCTCGCGCCCTACTCCGCTAAGTTTTACACCGCCGTAAGGCTGAATGTCAAAACGGAGTGTGGGCATATCATTTACCACTACACCGCCTGCATCAAGCGCATCTATGGCATCTTTTGCAAGTGCCAAATCGTTTGTAAAAAGAGAAAATTGAAGCCCGTAAGGCGAGTCGTTCATCATCCCACACGCCTCATCAAAACTCTCAACTTTTATCAAAGAGACGATTGGTGCAAAGACCTCTTGACAAACAATCGCCATATCTGAACGCACGTTCGCCATAACACATGGAGAGAAAATTCTCCCCTCTACTTTAGGCTCTAGCAGTGCAACCGCTCCCTCATCTTTGGCGCTTTGAACCCACTCCATCGCTCTTTGGCACGCCTCATCATTTATAAGGGGTCCCATAAAAGTATTTTCATTGTAAGGAGAGCCGACAATAAGTTTTGCGCTCTCCTGCGCCATTTTTGCGGCAAAAGCGTCATAGACTTTTGCATGAACATAGATGCGTTGCAACGAGATACAGACCTGACCAGAGTTGACAAATGCCCCAAGCGCACACCTTTGTGCCGCCAAATCTAAATCGGCACTCACATCTACAAAAGTCGCCGCATTGCCACCAAGCTCTAGTGATACTTTTTTTATCCCTGCACGCTTCGTGATAATCTCTCCAACCCCGACACTCCCAGTAAAGCTAATCACTCTAGGTATATCGCTTGAAACAAGTGCGTCTCCAACCTCAGCATCCCCATAAACCACGCTTAGTGCATCTTTGATGGCATACTTACTCTCGATAAAAAGTTTTGCAAATTTATAGGCGGTAAGCGGTGCTTCTGGTGTCGGTTTTAGCACAACCGCATTGCCCGCTACAAGTGCGGGGGCGATTTTGTGCGCAACGAGATTGAGCGGAAAGTTAAAAGGGGTGATAGCCACAACAACACCGCAAGGAACTCTTTTGAAAAATGCCATCGTCTTTTTGCCTGAAGCAAAAGCGTCGCTGTTGATGGTCTCTCCGTGCATCGTGCGCATCGTCTCAGCTGCAAGTGTCACCGTCTCGATGCATCGCTCCACCTCTACCCTTGCAAAAGCGATAGGCTTGCCCACCTCATCGGTAATGGTTTTTGCCATCTCCTCTTTATGCTCTCTTAACTTTTGCGCAACATCCAAAAGCCAACTGCATCGTTGTGCAAGTGTAGTTTTTGCCGCCTCTTTTGCCGCCTCTTTTGCGATGAGAAGTGCCTTTTTTGCGTCATCTGCATCACATAAAGGAGCAAAAGAGACCACCTCGCCGCTATAAGGACTTCTTCTCTCACTCATACGCTCTTTTGTTGCCTCATATGAACCAAAATAGACACCAGCTCTCATAAAAATTCTCCTACACTTACATTTTTTTATGTTATTATAATACAAAAAGAAGAAGGAGAGGACTTATGGAAGTAACTCGCTATATATACCAATCACCTTATTCACAACCCATTCAGTTTGGACGACCAGAGACAAGTACAAATGCCAACGCAAGCCAAACCGATACAGGCAGTAACCCAGTAGCAAATGTCGTTTCACTTGAGAGCAAAACAGAGCAAGAGAGTACACTAAGCACAAACCCAAATAACTTGCTAGACCTCTACGCATGAGAGGGCTCTTTTTAACACTCGCTCTGCTGAGTTCACTCTTTAGTGCAGACCTGCCTTGGCTTCACGACTACGACACAGCCATCAAACA
>DKFQ01000066.1:0-65694 GCA_002452425.1 Sulfurimonas sp. UBA6792
GAGATATACCTCTCTTTAGTATTACGTCATTTGTTATGTATGAGCTAGATGTTAAAGGTCTTATCACTACCATGAATGGGACAACAGCAACACGCTACAAAGACAGATATACGGTTGAGGGAATAGACTATACAGACAGTTCCAAAGAGTATATCGCAAATATGAAATCTAAAAACGGTATTTACAAAGATGATGTCGTCTATCTGGATGGTGATATCGTTTATAAACGAGAAGATGGCTTGACCTTTGAAACACAAAAGGCAACTTATAACAAAAAGACAACTGTTGCCATAGCAGATGGGGAGTACCTTCTTTATAGAGGGGAAAATAGGGTTGTTGGAAGAGAGTTGCATTATAACAGCTCACAAGAGACCATCAACTCCAAAGATGTAACGGCAAAATATCAGATAGAAGAGAGAAAGAGATGAAACAGAAGATTTTTTTAACCATTTTTTTAGCAGCGTCACTGTTTGCGCAAGAGCTTCAAGTCAAAGCAAAGCTCTTTAACGCAGACCAAAAAACAGGAATTTCAGTTTTTGAAGGCAATGTAAATATAATCAAAGGCAGTGATGAACTCAATGCTTCAAAGGTTACAATTCATACAAACGCAAACCAAGAACCGACAAAATTTACGGCAGAAGGCGATGCTTCATTTAAAATCAAAACCCTAGAAGGCGCTCTTTATACAGGACGGGCGCAAAAAGTCATCTATCTTCCAAAAGAAAAAGAGTACCACTTTTTTCAAAATGTACATCTAAAACAGATTAATGAGAAAAAAGAGATTATCGGTGATGAGGTTATCCTAAAAACTATTGAGGGCAAAGCATACGCAAAAGGGGCACAACAAGAGCCTGTGATTATGATTTTCAACATGCCTGAAGAGAAAAAAGAGCAAGAGCCAAAAAAAGAGCAAGAAGTAAAGAAAGAGCAAAATGATTGAGATTGTAGATGCAAAGTTTCTTATATCTGCTGCTAACGTAGCCGGTGCGCCGGAGTCGCAGGAACAAAATGAAGTTGTTTTCATGGCACGTTCCAATGTTGGCAAAAGCTCACTGCTTAATGCACTCACCAACCATAAAGGATTGGCTAAAGTCTCTTCTACCCCAGGAAAAACGAGACTTATCAACTATTTCGACGTAACATTTATTGATAGAGAAAATACACAAAAAAGTTTTGCAAAATTTGTAGATTTACCGGGTTTTGGATATGCAAAAGTTGCCAAATCTCTCAAATACGACTGGGAAAAAAATCTCACAGACTATATAGTCTCAAGAGAGCAGATTAAGATTTTTGTCCATCTTGTCGATGCGAGACACCCTTTTTTAGAAATTGACAAGTCTGTAAGCGATTTTTTGCTCCAACATGCACAACCTACGCAGCATATTATTCAAATTTTTACTAAAATTGACAAGTTAAACCAAAAAGAGCAAAATGAACTCAAAAAAGCATTTCCTGATGCGCTTATGGTTTCAAGCTCCAAAAAAAGAGGTTTGGCAAAAATTGTAACACTGATACATTCTATCTTAGAGGAGTCTGGTGATGAACATTGAATTAACAAGAGCAAGGTTATCCGATATTGCAGAGATGCAAAAAATGGTTATTCCCGAAGTTGAAGCCGGAGTTATTTTGGCAAGAAGCTCTGATGAGATAGCAACCAATATCAGATCCTATATACTTGCAAAAGAGAGTGGAGAGATAGTCGGTTTTTGCGCACTCCATATCCATACTCCCTCTCTTGCTGAGATTCGTTCTTTGGTTGTCAAAGAGGATAAAAGAGGCAAAGGGATAGGGCAGCAGCTTGTAACACAGGCGATAGAAGATGCCGAGGCTTTAGGCTTGAAAAAAGTGTTAAGCCTTACCTATAAACAAGCTTTTTTTGAAAAACTTGGATTTGTAGAAATTCCAAAAGAGTCACTGCCGGAGCACAAAATTTGGGCAGATTGTATCAAATGTAAACATTTTCCCGTATGCAACGAAGTCTCTCTTATCAAAACCCTCTAACACCCTACTTTTATGGTGTTTTATTCCTTCTTTATACGGCGTTAAGCGGCATCTATCTTTTCTTGCCGCCACTGCTGGCAATACTCTATTTTTATTTTTCAAAAGCACTTAAAAAAGAGGATTCCGGAGTTCTTTTTTTAGTTATTTTTTGCCTTTTACTTTTTGAAGCTTCCAATGGGTATGTGCTCTTTAGCACGATTATCTACTTTTTTTTGCTTCACAAATATATTGTGCCAAAAATCATGCAAAATTTCAGTTGTGCCACATGCATACGATTTGT
The DNA here is from genome assembly GCA_002452425.1 of Sulfurimonas sp. UBA6792. GTDB lineage: Bacteria > Campylobacterota > Campylobacteria > Campylobacterales > Sulfurimonadaceae > Sulfurimonas. The sequence goes on from DKFQ01000066.1 coordinate 2,282, forward strand.
TGTCGTTCTTTTGGCATATTTTGGTTTTTTCCTTTTTTACTCTCTTTTAGCAAGCATATTTATGTTTCCGGCACCAAACATAAGTTACTATGTGATTTACTACATTGCCATTGAATTTTTGATTATGAGCGTCTTATGAAAATCAAATTTATACTTTTTATGTTTGCTCTTACGTGGCTGACACTGCTTGTGAGGGTCTTTTTGCTCTCTGTGGAGTCAAACAGCTACTATGAGAAACTCTCCTATAACAACACTATCAAAATCGAGCAGATTGCACCTGTAAGAGGGGAGATTGTTGATATCAACAACCGACCACTTGCCATCAATGAGCTTGGTTTTAAGATACAACTCGCCCCACACCTGACACTCAAAAAAAATAGTGATATTTTTGAATCAGAGTTAGCTACGCTTCTCTCCCTACTGCCTCATTTGGATAAAGAGAAGATTATCAAAGAGTATAAAAAAAGTGACTCCTACTACAACCACAACTTTATTGATATTGTTGAATTTGTCTCTTATGAGCAGATTATGCCCGTTTACTCTATCTTGAGTTTAAGAGAAAATATCAACGTTGTCTCTTCCCCAAAAAGGTACTATCCTCACAATGAAGCCGCTGCTCACGTTGTTGGCTATGTGGGGCGTGCAAATAAGGATGATGTCCAAGATGATCCATTGGTTGAGCTTATAGGTTATAGCGGAAAGTCCGGCATAGAGCGATACTATAACGAATATCTCCAAGGCTTAGCTGGAAAAAGAGAGATAAAAGTAAATGCAAACAACCAAGAGGTAGAAGAGCTCTCAAGCCAAATGCCAGTGGAGGATAGAAAACTCACACTAAACATCGATATAGAACTTCAAAAATACATCGCAACACTTTTTGAAAACAAGGCGGGAGCGGTTGTTGTTATGGAGGTTAATGGTGCTGTTCTCTCAGCAAGCAGTTTTCCAGAGTATGATTTAAACACCTTTGTAACAGGGATAAGCAGTGAGATTTGGGAGAAACTCTCAAATAGTCTGGACAAACCTTTTACAAATAAGCTTATTCATGGGCTTTACCCTCCTGGTTCTGTTATCAAAACAGGTTTGGGTCTGCTTTATATTACCTCCCCAGAAGTTGGTCAAAATTTTAGTGTCCATTGTACGGCTTCTTTACCAGTTGGCTCTAGGGTGTTTCGATGTTGGAAGAGAGATGGGCATGGAAGTACGGATATAAAAAAAGCGATTCGAGAGAGTTGTGATGACTACTTTTACAAAGGAAGTCTCAAGCTTGGTATAGACAAAATGAGTGATGGGCTTATGCGTTATGGACTTGGAAAAAAGACAGGAGTTGATTTGCCAAATGAGTTTGTAGGCACGGTGCCCTCACGTGAGTGGAAAAAGAAAAAATATAACAAATCTTGGTATATTGGAGAGACTATCAACACATCCATAGGGCAGGGGGATTTTTTAACAACACCCATGCAAGTTGCCCAATTTACAGCACTTATGGCAACAGGAAAACTTCCACGCCCTTATTTTGCAAGTATGCTAGGAGATAAGCTTGTCGAACCTCAACTTCAAGAGGTGCTTGATGAGGGCGAGTTAAAAAGGCTACCAACTATCCAAAGAGCAATGTATGAAGTGTGTAATGTAGCAGGTGGAACAGGCACAAATTACCTCAAAACAAAAGTGAAAATTGCAGGAAAAACTGGAACAGCACAAGTTGTAGGTATTTTACAAAATATCAAACAAAGAGAACTAGAACATGAAATGGAGTACTACACACGTTCACATGCTTGGTTTGCGACGTACGGACCTTATGAAAATCCTCAGTATGCCGTTGTGGTTATGGTAGAGCATGGTGGGCATGGTGGCGCAGCTACTGGTGCTATTGTTTCAAAGATTTATGACAAACTCTTGGAACTTGGATATATAAAAACAGAGGAGATAGAGAGGTAACTTTATCCTTCGTTTCTAACAATGAGACTCTCTGGCAAGTTAAACTTTTGAATCAACCTTGCCTCCTCTTGTCTCATCTCTCCCTCGTCAACTTCGTGGTCATACCCTAACAGATGCAAAAGCCCATGGATAAAAAGAAGTGCAAATTCATCATCATTTGTATGTCCAAACTCTATGGCTTTTTGCTCAATATACTCTCTGCAAATAACTATGCTTCCAAGAGGAATCATAGGCATAGCTTCATAAGGAAAGCTCAAAACATCAGTAGCTTTGTCAATTCCGCGATGCTCCTTGTTAATCTCTCGCATCTCATGAGCATCCGTAATGATAAGCTCAATCTCTTTTTTTGTCAATGAATCAGCAATAGCACTAATAATCTCTATATCTAATTGCAATGCAGTTCTATTGTCAAATTCAATCATTCTTACCCTGCAATATTGAGATTGACGCCAACCCCAGTTTTTTGTGCTGCGACTTTTTGTGACTCTTCGCTCAGAGACTCTAAAATTTTTAAAGCCTGTCGCTCTTGTGTATCCATACTCTTTTTAATCGCCTCAACACCTGATGAGGACTGTGTGTTTGTATTTGAAGATGAAATTTCCATAATCTCTCCTTATTTGGATATTGAAGCATTATATAGCGCATCCCTTTTGAGGAAGATTAAAATAATATGTTAGAATTACTTTATGAATTTGGAAAATAAAAAAGCAATATGTATTATGAGCGGTGGCATGGACTCAACACTTGGTGCCTACATGGTAAAAAAAATGGGATATGAGGTTATAGCTCTGCACTTCAACTACGGACAGAGAACGCAACAAAAAGAACTTTTGTGTTTTGAGAAGATTTGCGACGACCTTGGTGTTTTAAAGCGTTATGTTTTGGATTTGGATTTTTTTGAGCAAATAGGAGCTTCGGCACTCATAGACAAGAGCATAGAAGTACCTACCAAAGGTGTGGAAGAGGGTGTGCCCGTAACCTATGTCCCTTTTAGAAACGGCATTTTTTTAAGTATCTCCGGAGCTTTGGCGGAAAAAGAGGGGGCGAAGATTATCTCCATAGGTGTGGTGGAAGAAGACAGTAGCGGTTATCCTGATTGTCGGGAGTCTTTTATCAACAGCATTGAGCAGAGTATCAACCTCGGCACAAAAGAGGAGACAAAGATTCAAATCTATATGCCCCTTGTTCACCTCAAAAAATCACAAATCGTACAACATGCGTTAGAACTTCAAGTTCCGCTTGAGCATACTTGGAGTTGTTACAAGGATGAAGAGAGGGCATGCGGCGTTTGTGACAGTTGCCGTCTGCGTCTAAACGGTTTCAAGCTTGCCGGAGTAAAAGACCCTCTTGAGTATCAGTAAAATCATATTTCGTGATTTGCAAATCTTGCATCTGCGAAAGCCGGAGCTTAAAAACAGCTATATAAGTGTTAAAAAAAACGGTGAAATAGTTCTTAAAACACCAAAAGTTTCTGATGATTTTATACAAAGGCTTCTTTTGCAAAGAGAGTCTTGGATAAGAAATCAACTTCAAAAAGTATCTTCTTTGCAAACACTTAGTGTAGTTTTAGAGGATGAGATTTTGCTTTTTGGAGAAGTTTTTAGTATAGATATCGATGAAGCAAAAGAGTTAAGAGAGTCTTTGCAAAAAGTAAAAATCTCAAACAAAGAGAGCGTCATTCGATGTTATGAGAGATTTTATAAAAATTACGCACTCTTCTACATCACGCAAAGAGCAGCACATTTTGCAGAGGTGATGCAACTTAACTACAGTGAGTTGAAATTTAAAAAGATGCGTAGCAGATGGGGAAGTTGCAGTTCCAAAGGTGTTATTACATTCAATACGGAACTGATAAAACTAGATAAAAAACTTATAGATTTTATCGTTGTGCATGAACTCGCACATCTCAAACATATGAATCACTCAAAAGAGTTTCACGCGCTTGTCCACGGCTACATCCATGATGCAAAAACATTAAATCAAAAACTAAAGAAACTCCACACCTACTTGTTTATCTGATTATCTTGCATTTAAAAAATATCTCAAACTTGCATCGCTCCACTCTTTTGAGAGTGCAAGATGGTTTTGTATGGATTTATAGACAAGTTCAAAGTCGCTGTTTTGTTGGCTAAAATCTTTAAGTACCTCTTGAAGTGCTTTTTTCCCAGCCTCTACAACATCTTGCGGAAACTGCCGAATCTCGATATTTAGCTCTTTGAGTTTTTTAAGCGCATGAATATTTTCATAGTGAAACTCATAGGTCATGTTGGAGTTCATCTCGTTTGCGGCTACTTCTATCATGCCTTGATGCTCGCTAGAGAGCTTGTTCCAAAACTGTTTGTTAAATGTAACTTCAAGGATAGACCCAGGTTCATGCCACCCTGAGTAGTAAAAAGGCGCAACTTTATGAAATCCCATCTTAATATCAAGCGCAGGACCGACCCACTCTGTCGCATCTATAACGCCGCGCTCTAGCGAGGTATAAATCTCTCCGGCAGGAAGCAGTACAGAGTTTACTCCCATCTTTGAGAAGACCTCTCCGCCAAGCCCTGGGATGCGCATCTTAAGCCCGTTCATGTCGTAGAGTGATTTTATCTCTTTTCTAAACCACCCACCCATTTGGATATTGGTGTTACCGCCCATAAAAGGGTGAAGGTTATATTTTTCATATTGCGCTCTCCAAAGTTCAAGTCCGCCGCCAAAGAGCATCCATGAGTTTATCTCTTCCGCACTAAAACCAAAAGGGATACCGCTGTAGAGTGAAAATGCGCTGTTTTTTCCTTTCCAGTAGTAAGGTCCTGAGTGAAACGCATCTATTTGACCGCTAGAACATGCATCAAAAACCGCCAAATCAGGTACAAGTGTGTTTTTTGGATAGATTTTTATCTCCAAAGAGCCGCCGCTTATATCTTTGAGTCTCTGTGCGAACTTCTCTACCCCCGTACCCATGATAGGAAAGCTCCCCGGCCAGCTTGTTGCGAGTTTTACAACGCTCTTTTTATTTTTGTTGATATTTATATGTTTTTCGCCGCTCTCTTTTGGTTCTGGATGCTTTGAGTAATCAATCGCTTTTCTGTTACTCTCATTACATCCGCCAAGAGCTAAAGCCGCAGACGAGGTTGTTGTTGCTACTAAAAAGTCTCTTCTGTTCATCTTTTTACCATCCTAAAAATCCATTGTTAGCTGTTTTTGGTTCGATAAAAGTCTGTTTAAAATCGATTTATCTACGCCTACAATAAGAGCAAAGTTAAATCTGTTTTCTCTTAAAATAGCAATAATCTCTTTTTCATTTTTATAACTAAAATTCTTTTGGCTATTTTCTATTTCGATATGTTTTGGGAGTATAAAAATAGTATTTGCCCATGAAGCATGACGCTGCAAAAACGAGATTTGCGCATCGATAAGTTGGCTATTTGGCTCAAAAATAAGAACTTTATCACTTGTACCAAAGCTCTTTATCTCAAACTTTTTATTGATAAAAATAGGTTCAAAATGTTCGATAAGCGTAAATTTTCTGAGTTTATACTCTATTTTGAGTATTTTATAAAGATGCAGCAACTCTTCAAGATAGGGAATAAAAAAAGGAGAGATGAGCTGTCTTTCGTAAAAAACATTATTATAGATAAAAGATGTTTCAAAAAGCGTCTGTTCGATAATCTCAATGGGAACATAAGGCGGATGCGGCATCTTTTTAACAACAGCAAACATCTCTTTATCCACAAGGGCAGGGCAAAATAGAAGGGTTGTTCTGTTTTCTGCATCTAAAAGGGCTTTAAAAATCGATTTTAAATCTCCAAAAATGCTCAAGAAGTTTGATGGAGTGATGACTTGCAAAGAGAGTTTAAAAATAATCTCATTACACGCATACGCCACTATCTCTTTTTCTATACTTTTAAAACGAATCAGCTTTTTAAGTGCTTCATCAAGGCTATGCGCTTTAATCCAAGCGATTTCATTATCGCTTATCTGTGTGGGCTTATCAAAAATAACCCCATAAGCGCCATTTGCAACAGCCACTTCAATCTCTTCTTGAGAATATGCAAAAAAAAGATCTCCTCGCTTGACCCTATGTGCTTCAAAAACTATATTTTCAAAACTATGTACATAAGGCTCATTGACAAGGGTGGTCTGTGTAAGCGCTAGAAAATTTTCAAGTCTCATCCAATAGGCGTGCCTGCTTTTTTAGGTTTTTCAGGTCTAACTAGTGAGAGACCATCTTCATCCTTGGCAGCAAGAAGCATTCCCTCTGAGAGCATTCCCATCAGTTTTGCAGGTTTTAGGTTTGCAACGACGCAGACATGCGTATTTATGAGGGATTCTGGCGTATAGAACTCTCTTATGCCTGCTACAACCTGTCTTGGGTTTTCTTCGCCCAAATCAACTTTGAGTTTTAAAAGTTTACTACTCTTTGGAACGATTTCAGCCTCTACTACGATACCGACTTTTAGAGAAGTTTGGAAAAACTGACCGATTTCTATAAGATTATCTTGCTCTTTTGCACACTCTGTAACTGCTTTAGGAGCCTCTTTAGCCGCATTTGGATGAGCAAGTGGAGCTTCAGGCATCAAAGGCTCTTCTATACGAGGGAAGAGGGGAGGAGTCTGCTTAATATTAAATAGTTTTAGTAATTTTTTCTCAATAACAAGCTCTTTATAACTTGCATTATCTATGCTAAAGTTTAATGTATCTGCGATGATGTCTGTAGTTTTAGGCATAATCGCGTGCAACATAATCGCGGCTTTTGCAAGTATATTTGCCACAAGTGCGACTGTTGCAAGTGCCTCATCTTTTCTCTCTTCCTTCATCTTAACCCATGGGGCATGCTCTTCTATGGCTTTGTTTCCGATGGAAAAGAGTCTCCACAGCTCTTCAAGATATCTATGTGTCTGTAGGTTTTGCATATAAGCATCAAGCGAATCCAAAACAACATTCATAGCATCAATCTCTTTTTGATGGTACTTGAGCACATCCACGCTATCTATCTCAAAATCGGAGTATTTACCGCTCATACCGATAATACGGTTAAGAAGATTACCCAAATCATTGCTGAGTTCCGAGTTGATTCTGTCTATAAAAGCTCTTTGAGAAAAATCGCCGTCTTGTCCGAAAGGAACCTCTCTAAGCATAAAATATCTCAGATTTTCAACGCCGTAAGCATCGGAGACTTGTTTTGGAGAGATAACATTGCCTTTTGATTTACTCATCTTCTCTCCGTCTCTCGTCCACCAACCATGTGCGCCAATCTGCTTTGGAAGCGGGAGGTCAAGACTCATCAAAAATGCAGGCCAGTAGATGGCATGAAAGCGAAGAATGTCTTTACCAACAAGCTGTACAGAAGCCGGCCAGTAGCGCATATTTTCTTCAGTTGTTCCATATCCAAGTGCTGTTACATAGTTAAGGAGTGCATCAAGCCAAACATACATTACATGCTTGTCGTCTTTAATCGACTCAGGCATTTTAACGCCCCATGTAAAAGATGTTCTTGTAACTGAAAGGTCACGCAAACCGCCTTTAACAAAGTTAATAACCTCATTTGCACGAGAGCGCGGCATGATAAAATCAGGGTTGTCTGCATAATGTTTTAAAAGCGCATCTTCATACTTTGAGAGCCTAAAAAAGTAGCTCTCTTCTTTTATCACGTTCGTACTTCTACCACAATCAGGGCAAAACTCTCCGTCCACAAGTTGCGTTTCCGTAAAAAAAGTCTCACAGCTTACACAGTAGTGACCTTCATAAAAATCTTTATATATATCGCCCTTTGCGTACATTACTTCAAAAGCTCTCTGCACACCTTTTTTATGCGCTTCATCTGTTGTGCGGATAAATTTATCGTAGCTTATACCAAACTCATCCCAAAGATTTTTAAAAGTAGCACTTATCTCATCCGCGAACGCCTGAGTAGCTTTGCCATTTTTTTGAGCCGACTCTTCTATCTTTTGTCCATGCTCATCAGTACCAGTTAAAAAGTAGGTATCTTCACCCTTAAGTTTCTCATATCTTGCCACACTATCGGCGATAAAAGTTGTATAAGCATGTCCAATATGCGCTTCACCGTTTACATAATAGATAGGGGTTGTTATATATTTACTCAATTTTTCTCCTTAAAATTCAAATCCACCAGTATCCCCTTTAGACATACTGTTGTAAACCGCTTTCACATAACTACTTCTTAATTCACACGTCAGATAAAACTCACAGGCGCTACAGCTCTTAACCTCTTTGGCTTTCTGACAAGTTTGAAGTTTCTCTATCATCTCATCCAAATGGAGTTCAAACTTGTCGAGCGTTTGTGACTCAGTTGTTTGCATAGACTTCTTTTACTCTTTGTACCTCGTAGCGTGAACCAAAAAAACACGGTGAAGTGTCATGGATATCGGCGTATGCAAGTCCCATTAAATCTTCTTTTCCATCAATCGCTTCTCCGCCTGCTTTTTTAAAGATAAAAGCAAAAGGGAAAACTTCAAAAAGCCGTCGCAGTTTTCCTTTTGGTTTATCTGAAGTAGCAGGATAACTGAAGAGTCCTCCACCTTTGAGAAGAATCTGATGCAAGTCCGGAACCATTCCGCCGGAGTATCTCAGACGATACCCCTCTGCAAAGAAACTATCTACCATCTCTTTATGGTAAGACTTCCAGTTTTGCTGTGTTCCACCAGGCGCGTTGAGTTTGCCTTTTTCGTTTAAGCGAACCTCTTTAACAAACTCAAACTCTTTGCCTTGAAGCAGATGCATCTTTACTTTGTTGTGCGCAAAAACCATCTCCACGCGAGGACCAAAAACGACATAACACGATGCAACCATATTTTGTGCACCAAATGCATTCTCATAAATCCCAAAGATAGAACCAACACTTAGGTTTACATCGATTAGTGATGAACCATCAAGCGGGTCGTAAGCGATGAAGTATTTGCCATTTTCATGCAACATTACCGCATGTTCTTTCTCTTCACTTGCTATGGTGTGGATAGAAGCGACATTTGAAAACTCCTCTTCGATAATCATATCACACTTGATATCAAGCTGAAGCTGTGTCTCGCCAGAGCTGTTTTCCTGCTGTGAATAGCCTATGTCTTTTGTGTCTATCGCATCTTTTATACGTATGGCACTTCTTTGTATAGCACTAAATATATCAGTCATTTTTATACTTCCTTTGCATTTTTAAATATCCACTCTATCACATCTTCACAATTGTTCAAGTTCAAAATAGCAACATCTTTTGGAAAATCGTATCTGCTCATATCGATGCTTCCATCCGTCGCTAACGCATCCATATACGGAAAATATCCAGCATCCAAAGAGTCTCTAAAAACACTGATGCGCGGAAGAGGGAGGTTTTTAAGCCCCTCAACGAGTAAAATATCAAACTTGTCAAAAAGCCGTATCATCTCATCTAAATCTTGATGTTTTTGCGAAAAGTAAGTGGTACGATTTGGAGAAGTCACGATAACCTCTGCGCCTGTGTCGGAGAACTTATAGCTGTCTTTACCCTCAACATCAAAACGAGCCTTGTCTTTTGGGTCATGCTTTATGATGGCGACCTCTTTTTTATGGTCATGGATAAGTTTTCTGGCGATTTTTAATATAAGTGTCGTTTTACCGCTATTTGAAGGACCGGTAAATGCAACTGCTAATCTTTTTTTCAATGGTTATACTTTAATCAAAATTTGAGTGATTATACAAAATAGTCGTTAAAAGGTTGTTTAATAAGCTATAATTCTCTGATTATTCAGAGGGATTTAGATGAAAAATATTTTGCTATTTTTGACTTTTTTATTGCTTTTTACCGGATGTTCTCAAAAAAATGCTTTTTTTGCATTTGATATGGACAAAACAAAAGAGTTAAGTGTTTCAAGTCTTCAAAGTAGTAAAATAGTCTCGCAAAATGCAGATGTCAGAGGAGTTTTTTCGGCGATATATCTTAATGAGGTCTATCCAGAAACCTTCAATGAGCATGAGTACTTTTTCATATTTATCTATCTTAAAGAGGCAAAAGAGCTGCATAGCGCCAAAGATGGTATAGAGAGCAGTTTAAAACTCACTTTAAACTCCAAATCGCCACTCAAGATAAAAAAACTACCAAAGCAGAACCAATTTTCGCATCTCATAGAGACAACGAACAACTGGAGCGAGTACTACATGGTAGCGTTTGAGATGGCAGATAAGCTCAATCTCTCTCTAAAAGAGGAACAATCCTCATCCACCGCAACACTCAAATATAAAAAAGAGTAAATCAGAGTGCTCTTAAGAGAGCACTAAGTAACACTAAAAGAACCTGCAAACCAATCACTATGATAAGCGGTGCCAAATCCAAACCATTAAAGTTCGTTCTTACATATCTTCTGACAAGCATGTAAGCAGGATTTGTAATTCTGTATAAAAACTGAACTATTGGGTTGAACGGGTCTGGGTTCACAAAACTAAGCAGTGCCGCTATGATAATCACCCATATATAAACATTGATGATTCCAAGAACGATAGAGCCCAACCCTTGAATGATTTCTACTAAGATGCTCATTTTACAATCTCTCCTATATAATTTTTGATGCATTTATAAACAGCAGCAATATCTGGAGTGTGTTCACTTCCCGTAAGAAGAAGTCTGAGGGATTTTAAAAAATTTTCACCTTTGATGCCGGATTCTTGCATGATATGTTTTTCAAACTCTTCATATCTATCGAAGTAGGGTGCTTTTTTGATGATAGAGGCAATCATACCCACCGATTCTTTAAGCTCCTCTGGAATCTCTTTTGGTGCAAAAATAGCACCCACCTTGCTTCTAAGCTCTTTTGTCGTACTCGCCTCTTCAAGATAGACTTTTGCAAGTTTTCCTATCTCTTCGTCTGCAAAACCTACATAGCGTGAGAGCTCTTTGGCATCAAGCATCATCAGATGTTCTCTGTTTATCTGCTTGAGTATGTCGATATCGAAACGGGCAGGGGATTTGGATATATTTTCCAAGCTAAACCACTCTATGGCTTCTTGCAGGGTAAATATCTCTTTTGGCGGCTTAATAGCTGTTGATATTAAATAATTTGCAATTGCTGATGGTAAAAATCCCTCTTCAAGAAGCCACTTTACGCTTGAAGTACCATCTTGCATAGCAGGAAGATGCACATACTCAATTTTCTTTTCATAGCCAAGTGATGTTCGAATCCAATCCTCTTTTGCTGCATCGCTTAGATGCTCTTCATCACGGATGACTAAAGATATATCACCGAGCATATCATCAATCCCACAGGCGAAGCTGTAAGTTGGTCTTTTATCCTCAGTCATTATGATAAAACTCTCCGCATTAGGCTCTTGTGACTTTTTGATTCTGATGGTAAATGGATTTTGGTTGTCGATGACAAGTTCGTCAGGTAAGGAAGCGCAAGCATCATCATATTTGTATACTTCTTTGTTGCTTTTGGCTTCTTCTCTCTTTTTTTCAAGCCACTCTGGTGAGCAAAAACAGCTAAATGCCTTTTTTTCATGAAGAAGCTGCAGAGCCATTGCTGCATGAAAACGGAAATTTTGACTTTGGTGGACAACATGAGAGTACTCAATGCCAAAAAGTTCCAAAATACCGACTATCTCTTGGTCTTTTCCTTCCATGTTTCTCTCTTTGTCCCTATCTTCTATGCGAACGATTAAACCCTCACTTCTCTGCTTTGAGACAATATAGTTCAATATGGCAACTCTTAAGTTACCAATGTTCATATCATGAGTCGGGCTAAACGCAAATCTCAGCATTTCTATTCCTGTATAATCTAATTTTGGAATTCTATCAAGTTTTAGCTAAAGCTCCGATTTGATAGAATACTATCCATAATACAAAGTTTTAAACAAAGGTTTAGTAGTCATGAGTGAACACAAAGATTTTTTACGCACAATAGTTGAAAAAGACCTAAAAGCAGGCAAATATAAAAATATTATCACAAGATTTCCTCCTGAGCCAAACGGCTTTCCTCACATCGGACATGCTAAATCTATCGCTATCAATTTCGGTATTGCACGCGATTATAACGGTCGCTGTAACCTTAGGATGGACGATACGAACCCGACTACAGAGGACACAAGATATGTTGAAGCGCTTAAAGATGCTGTTGAGTGGCTTGGATTTAAGTGGGATGGCGATGTGCGTTATACATCTGACTATTTCGACAAACTTTACGAGTATGCCGTAGAGCTTGTCAAAATGGGCAAAGCTTATGTTGACAGTTTGGATGAAGAGACGATGCGTGAGTATCGTGGTACTGTTACAGAAGCGGGGCGTCGCAGTGAATATGCAAATCGTAGTGTAGAAGAGAACCTTGACCTTTTAGAGAGAATGAAAAACGGCGAGTTTGAAGACGGTGCGCATGTTCTTCGTGCCAAGATAGACATGTCTGCTGCAAATATGAAGATGCGTGATCCTCTTTTGTACCGCATACGCCATGCACACCACTATAGAGCAGGGGACAAGTGGGCAATTTACCCTATGTATGACTTTGGTCACTGTCTCTCTGATTATATCGAAGGTATTACCCACTCTATCTGTACGCTAGAGTTTGAAAACAACCGTGATATCTATGACTGGGTGTTAGATACACTTGGACTTCAACCGCCACGCCCTTATCAGCATGAGTTTGCAAGACTTGGCATCAACTATACCGTTATGAGCAAAAGAAAGCTTCTGGAGTTGGTCAATGAAAAAAGAGTAAACGGATGGGATGATCCTCGCATGCCAACTATTGCAGGGCTTAGAAGAAGAGGTTATACACCCGAATCCATTTTAAACTTCTGTGATCAAATCGGTATAGCAAAAGCAAACTCCACTGTTGATGTCTCGCAGCTTGAGTTTTGTATCAGAGATGATCTCAACACAAAAGTACCTCGTGTGATGAGTGTGCTTGATCCTCTAAAAGTAACCATAGAGAACTATGAGGGCAGTGAAGAACTTGACGCTTCGTACTATCCTGATGATATACCAAAAGAGGGGTCAAGAAAGATTCCTTTTTCCAAAGAGATATATATTGAGCGTGATGATTTTGATGAAAACCCTCCAAAAGGCTATTTTCGTCTCACACCTGAACAGAGTGTGCGTCTCAAACATGCCTATATCATCACATGCAAAGAGGTTAAAAAAGATGAAAACGGCAATATAACCGAGATAATAGCAGAGTACCATCCCAGCTCAAAAAGCGGACAAGACACAAGCGGCATAAAAGTCAAAAGTGCTATCCAATGGGTGGATGCTGCATCTGCTAAAGAAGTGGAGGTAAGGCTCTATGAAAGGCTTTATGCTTGTGAAAACCCTCAAGGCATGGAAGATCTCAATCCTAACTCTTTAAAAATCATACAAAATGCGCTTATTGAACCTGCAGTTGTAACAGAAAAACCAGATGTTAGATTTCAGTTTGAAAGACATGGATATTTTTATGCTGATTCTGTTGACTACACAGATGAAAAACCTGTTTTTAACAAAATCGTAGGTCTTAAAGAGTCTTGGGGTAAAAAAAACAGTACTGAGGCAACCACTGCTAAGATAGAAAAAAGAGAAGATAAAAAGATTCAGATTGAGGGTAAAGCTGAAGCTATGAGTGAAGCAGAGCAGTCTCTGTTTAACAGATACACCAATGAGCTTGGACTAAACAGTATGCTTGCCGAGATTTTAGCCAGAGATGAAAAACTCTCCTCTTTTTATGAAAATGTACTCTCGCTTCACAACTCCCCTGTAACTATTGCAAACATTGTAGCAAATGAGGTAGCAAGAGAGTTTAAAGAGAAACAAGGCAGTGAGCTGAAGTTTACTGCACTCCAAATAGCCGAACTTGTTAAGATGATTGATGAAGGCACTATCTCAAATAAAATAGCTAAAGAAGTTTTTGAAGAGATGGCTACAAATGGAGAAAACCCTATGCTGATAGTTCAAGCTAAGGGACTTATCCAGATAAGCGACCCTGCTGTAATTGAGCCTATTATCGATGAAGTAATCGCAAAAAATCCTGACAATGTTGCTAAGTTCAAAGGCGGAAACACCAATCTGCTTGGTTTTTTTGTAGGTCAAGTACTAAAAATGACAGGCGGTAAAGCAAACCCAAGCGTGGTAAATGAACTTGTTGCACAGAAACTAAACAAGTAAAAGAGCAGGGGGTTACGCACTTTTAAAAAAGTGCGTAAAAACTACCAAATTAGATTGACTTTGCTATTTAACGAATGTTTAATTATTTTTGGTGTGATTAGAGTGCGAAAGTTGGTGACCCCGAGGAGAATCGAACTCCTGTAACCAGGATGAAAACCTGGGATCCTTACCGCTAGACGACGGGGCCACTTTGTCAGTGTTTGTTACTGAGCCGAAATTATACAGATTTGTATCTTAATAATTTCTAAAACTCAGTAATTTCTTCATTATTCGTAAAAGCTGCGAAGTGCTCTAATGATAACGGCATTTTTAGAGATACTCTCCGCCTTAGCATTGTCATTTACTTGCTCATACAAATCTAACGGAAGAGAGATAGAAAATGTTTTTGTCTCAATTTTTTTCTTTTTAGCAACCATAGCGACAACGCTTGATAGCAACTCTATGATTTTTTTCGTATCGATTGGTTTTTGTATGAAGCTATTAACACCAACTTCGATAGACTCAGATATTTTTTCAATATCATTGCTTGCAGAGATAACAATGATTATTTGAGTAGGGTTGATTTCACGAATTTTGCGTGAAAGCTCTATACCATCCATCTCTGCCATGATAATATCAACAAAAACAACATCAGGAGCCGATTTAAGGTAAGCTTCTAAAGCCTCTTTACCATTAAAACATGATTTAACATCAGAAAAAAAGTTTTTGAAAGTTGAGCTCAAAAGTTCATTTGCAACTTTCTCATCTTCAACGACCATTGCCGTGAGCTTCTTTGTTTCCTGCGTAAGTTGTACTAAATCTACATTAGACATTTTAGAATCCTTTATTATATGTAATTCCAAATTATACAGACAATTCGGTAACAAATGAAACTGTTTTTGATTGATAGCAACTATAACTATTTAATTATATTTTTTAAATGTCTCTAGCCAATTGAGATCTGGTTCTTTAGCATCCTCTTTTTGATCTAATAGTGAACCGATGATATGAAGAAGGGTCTCTTCATCCATAAATTTTAAAATACTAGGATTGATGGATGTTTTATGAACATCATCATAACTGTTAAGCAAGTTTTGTATATCGTTTATAAGTTCTTCTTTTCTATCCATAATCGTTTGACTCTTATCTTGTTTGGAATTTTAAAAAAATCATTCTATCTACGCATTGGTTAACATAATGTAAATTCTCTTGAATATAATTTTTATATATTAGGCATATTATATTAGATAGTATTTCATCTAAACATGGGTTTTATGATTTGACTTCTTTTTAAACAGGCACAACATAAGCCGAGTTTTGTTTTGATAGCATTAATCTACTTTACAATTCACATTGTACTTCTAGCGAAACAGTAGCATAAGCAAAAGTAAACAGTATCACTACCATCTACTTGCTCCCTAAGACGCTGACCATCTGTTTCTTGCTGCCATGTTGGGTTTACAAGCTCTCTATATTACTATAAAGACTGGTGGTCTCTTACACCGCCCTTTCACCTTTACCGCCATTAAGCGGAAGTCTTCTCTCTGTTGCACTTTCCCTCGCATTGCTACGGCCATTCGTTAAATGGAACACTTTCTTAGAGCAGCTCGGACTTTCCTCTTGAAATAAATCAAGTTGCTATCTGTTGTACCTGCGAAAGCTTACAAAAAAGTTCCTTTAAGTCAGTTTTTTTCATAAGTGAACAAATGTTCTTTTCTTTTAATTTATATATGAACATTTGTTCATTATGTCAAACATTAGTATGAACAATCGTTCATTTCAAATAAGAGTAAATTAACATTTGTTCATATATACTTCTATTCACATTAACAGATGTTCATAACAATAAAAAAGAGGTTTTAATGTCCGAAATAACGCATGTGCAAAAGAAAACAGGTACAAAGCAAAAGATACTCAAAGCAGCATCTACTCTCTTTTCAGAGTATGGATTTAAAGCAACAAGTGTGCGAAAAATAGCTTCAGAAGTGGGAATAAGAGAGAGCGCGCTGTATAACCATTTTCAAAATAAAGAGGAGATTTTTTTATCTGTTGCAAAAGAGATTTTTACAACACCCTTCTCTCAAAACGAGAGTGATATCAAAGAGTCTGCACTGAAAGGGAAGGCTTTTTTACAGAAGTTTACGATGCAATACAAGCTTCTCACATTTGATAAAAATAACGAAAACATGTTTAGGCTACTCATGATAGAGCTTTTCCAAAACAAAGAGCTTAGAGAGCAGTTTATGAATGAATTTCACAATGAAAATATAAAGGTTCTCTCAGAAGCATTTTTTATGATGATGCAAAACTCCCTGATTCGTTCAGCAGACCCAATGATGGTCGCTTATGAGTTTTTATCCACCCTCTTCTATATCAGGCTTCAGATTACGCTTTTAAGGTTTGATGGTAGCTCTACTACAAATCTGTCAACACAATTTGAAAAGCACGTAGAGTTTTTTTGGGAGAGCATTAAAATATAATATTGCTTAATATTTCAAATACTATTTAATATTAAACTATTTGTATAAAAAAAGCAGCTTTTTAGGGCTGCTCAATATTTTGTCTCTTAAAAAAAAGAGACAAATCAATAAAACTATTTATTCATAGCCTCATTTGCATATTTCTCACCTAGCTCATACGCTTGCTTATTGACGTCATGCACTTTCGCAGGAACTTTTGAGAGCATTGTATCGATAAGAGCATCTTTGTCTATCGCATTCATAAAAGTGTTTGCTATCGCAAGTGCAACAACAGACTGGGTAATAACATTACCAACTTCCTCTTTTGCAATAGTAATAATTGGAATTTCAACAATATTCCAAGTTTTTCTATCTTCATCACTCGGCTGCACAAGATTTGGATCAACAACGATTGTTCCACCCTCTTGAACACCTTTTTTAAACTGGTTGTAACTCACCTGTGCAACAGAGAGCATAAAGTTGATTTCGCCATCATTTGCGTATGGGTAAAAAATCTCCTCATCATCAAGCGTAATGTCAACAACTGTTGGACCACCACGCACTTGAGAAGTATATGTAGCAGTTTTTAAACCAAATCCACCTGTTTTAATTTTCGCTGCTGCAAAAATTTCACCTGCTAGAAGAACACCTTGTCCGCCAACACCTGTAAATCTCATTAATGTTCTAGCCATCTATGTGTCTCCTTATATTTTTTTCGCAAAATCATTTTGAGTGATTGTTTTTCTCTCACCTTGATGCACTTTAATAATCTCTGCATACATCTCACAATACTCTTTTGCTTCAGTATCCTCTTTTAAGATACCAGTTGGGAATTTGTTTAACTGTTCTTCAGGAGAAAGTTCATCATATTTTTTCTTAGGGATAGTAATACCATCAATCCACTCAAGGTTTTCCATAGCTGACGCCATCTTGTTTTTTCTGCCAAGATTAATATGACAATTTGACATAACATCAATAAAAGAGAAACCTTTATGCTCAATCGCTTTTACAAGTGTTTTTTCAAGTTTTTTAGGGTCTATCATCGTCTCTCTAGCAACAAAAGATGCTCCAGATGCGATTGCCAAATCTGTAGCGTTAAAAGTCGGGTCAATGTTTCCAGCTTTTTGCGATACTGTCCACATACCTTGTGGTGTTGTTGGACTTGTTTGAGAGTTTGTCAAACCGTAGATAAAGTTATTAATCATTATCATTGTGATGTCAATATTTCTTCTACATCCATGAATTGTGTGGTTACCACCGATTGCAAGCGCGTCACCATCACCAGCAACACAGATGACATATTTATCTGGATTTGCAAGTTTGATACCTGTAGCAAATGCTACTGTTCTACCATGTGTTGTGTGAACCGTATTGAAATCTATGTAAGATGAAAATCTTCCTGAACATCCGATTCCAGAAACAACACAAACATCATCTTTATTGATGCCTAGTTTATCAATCGCTCGTACAAAAGCTTTTAGAATAACACCATCACCACAACCCCAACACCAAAGTGTTGGCATCTTTTCAAGTCTTAAATATTTATCGTAATTAAATGCCATCTTAGAATACCTCTTTTACTTTATTTACAATCTCATACGGAGAAATTGCTCTTCCATTTACCTTATAAAGGCCTTGGATGTCGAGTCTTCCAGAAACTCTCTCAACTTCTTCAGTATATTGTCTAATATTAAGCTCTACACACAACACATTTTTAATTTTGTCTGTGTATTTTTTAATCGATTCTGCTGGGCTTGGCCAGAGAGTAATCGGTCTAAAGAGACCTGCTTTGATACCAGCAGCACGTAAGTGACGAATAGACTCTTTAGCAGCAAGAGATACTGAACCATACGCAATGATAAGAACTTCACCCTCTGCACCAGTTAAGTCATCAAGCATAAATTCTTCGTTAAGTTCGATTTCATCTCTATGTGCCATAACTTTGTCTTCAAGTCTTTGAATCAGTTTTCTACATGTCTCTATCTCTTCTGTTGGGAAGCCCATTGCATCATGATGTAAACCTGTAAAATGGTATCTATACCCTTTAAACATTGGGTTAAGTACCGCTGCTTCATCTGAACCTACTCCATAAGGACGATAGTCCTCAGGTGCACCATCAAATGTTTTTCTTGGAACGATACCAGCTCTTACTTCCTCTTCTGTTGGAAGCATCGCCTTACCGTGCATATGCCCGATAGTCTCATCCGTAAGAACAAAAACAGGTTGCATAAATCTATCTGCTAAGTTAAATGCTCTTACAACTTCTGTATAGCACTCCTCTAGGTTTCCAGCACACAGTGTTATAGATCTGTAATCACCGTGAGATGGGTTTTTTGCTTGGCGAACATCACCTTGAGAAACACGTGTTGGAAGGCCAGTTGATGGACCACCACGCATAACGTTAACAACCACGAGAGGAACTTCTGTCATTTGAGCAAGACCGAGATTTTCCGCTTTAAGTGAAATACCAGGACCAGATGTAGCAGTCATCGTTCTCACACCACTCATTCCAGCACCGATTGCAGCTGCAACACCAGCAATCTCATCTTCCATTTGAATACATGCTCCACCAACTTCTGGCATCAAATCAGACATTTCATGCATAATTTCACTTGATGGGGTAATCGGGTAACCACCGAAAAATCTACACCCTGCATCTTTTGCAGCTAATGCAGATAGTTCATTACCGCTTGAAATCACTTCTCTTGTTCCCATTATTTCACTCCTTTTTGGTCTAGTGCCATATAGTTATTTGCAACGATTGCAGCTTGGCGCTCTTTTGCATCATCTGTTAATTTTGCAAATTTGAATTGATTTTTATCTGCAACATAAATAGCAAAATCAGGACACGATAATTCACACTCATTACAACCTATGCATGACTCTGGATTATTGACAGAAATCATTGCTCCTAGCGTCGATGTTGAATCATACTTCATTCCAAGTACGCCTGAAGGACATACTGATACACATATATCACACGCTTTACAATTACCCGTATTTACCCACACTGGCACATTGCCTGGGTACTCGATCATAGCAGCTCCCATTTCTTCTCCTCTTTTTTTAAAGTACTTTTAAATTATACATTTGCGTAAAACAGATTAACTCATTTTAATTAATGCAACTCTGAAATGTGCTCATAACGCTTCATTAAGAACGAAAGTGTTACTAAATGAAGCTCGCACAAATTCAAAATGTTACTTTTTTGCCAAAACCTCTGCAATTGCCTTGCCAATTTCGGCAGGTGAAACAACAACTTTTACGCCTGCTGCTTCCAAAGCTGCCATTTTCTCAGCTGCTGTTCCTGCACCACCACTTACTATCGCACCTGCATGACCCATTCTTTTACCCTTAGGTGCAGTCTGTCCTGCGATAAATGCAACAACAGGTTTTGTAATATGCTCTTTGATATATGCTGCCGCTTGAATCTCTAAATCTCCGCCAATTTCACCAATCATAACGATTGCATGCGTCTCTGGGTCTGCTTCAAACATTGGTAAAAGTTGCTTATATGAAAGACCGATAATTGGGTCTCCGCCGATACCAACCGCAGTTGAGATACCAAAACCTTCTCTACAAACTTGGTTTGCACCCTCATAAGTTAGAGTACCTGACTTTGAAATAAGTCCAACATTTCCTTTTTTGAAAATCATCCCTGGCATAATTCCGATTTTACACTCTTCAGCCGTGATGATACCTGGGCAGTTTGGCCCTATGGTTTTCATGCCATGTTTCATCGCATACGCTTTAGCTGCTTGCATATCACGAACTGGTGCACCCTCTGTGATGATAACCGCAAGTTCGATTCCTGCATCTGCCGCTTCCATAACTGCATCTGCCACAAAAACAGGCGGAACAAATATCATAGAAACAGTTGCACCCGTAGTAGCAACTGCATCTTTGACCGTGTTAAATACTGGCTGACCTAAATGCTCAGTTCCGCCTTTGTTTGGTGTAACACCGCCTACTATCTTTGTTCCGTATGCTAAACACTGCTCAGCATGAAAAGAACCCTCTTTACCCGTAAAACCTTGAACGATTACTTTTGTGTCTTTGTTTACCAATATACTCATAAATCCCCTCCTTACTTAGCTTGTTTTGCAGCTGCTACTGCTTTTGCAGCACCATCAGCCAAATCTGTAGCTGCTATAACATTTGCGATATTTGCATTTCTTAAAATCTCTGCCGCTTCTGGCGCATTTGTACCATCAAGTCTAACGATTACCGGAACATGAACATCTACAAGTTTTGTAGCCTCTAAGATACCGTTTGCGATACGGTCACATCTAACGATTCCACCGAAAATATTTACAAATATAGCTTTAACTTTTGGATTTTTAAGAATAATCTCAAAACCTTTTGCAACCGTCTCAGCATTTGCTTTTCCGCCAACATCAAGGAAATTTGCAGGAGTTCCGCCCATGTAGTTGATAGTATCCATAGTACCCATCGCAAGCCCTGCTCCGTTTACCATACAACCGATTTCGCCATCAAGTGAAACATAAGAGAGACCATATTTGCCAGCTTCTCTCTCGTCTGCATCCTCTTCGCTAATATCTCTCATCGCTTCGATATCCGGATGACGGCCAAGTGCAGAATCATCAAATCCCATTTTTCCATCAAGCGCTAAAAACTCACCGCTTCCTGTTTTTACAAGTGGGTTGATCTCTATCATCTCTGCATCATTTTCCATATAGAGTTTATAGAGTTTTGAAGCAAAATCAATAAATTTTTTCTGCTCAGACGGGTCTGTGATACCTAGACCAAACACAAGCTCTCTTCCGTGAAAACCTTGAAAACCGATAGCAGGGTCAACTGCTACTTTGATAATCTTCTCAGGAGAATCGTGTGCAACATCCTCTATCGCCATACCGCCCTCTGTTGAAGCCATGATAACAGGCATCTCACGTGCGCGGTCAAGAACAACGCCAAGGTATAACTCATCTTTGATATCTGCACCATCTTCGATGTAGAGTTTTTGAACAAGTTTGCCCTCAGGTCCTGTTTGGTGAGTAACCAAAGTCATCCCTAAAATCTCACGAGAAAGTTTTTCAACTTCTTCGATAGAGCGAGCAAGCTTTACACCGCCACCAAGACCACGACCACCGGCGTGGATTTGAGCTTTAACAACCCAGATAGGTCCGCCTAAAATCTCGGCATTTTTAACTGCCTGATCTACGCTCTCCGCCATTAAACCTTTTGGTGTCGGCACGCCGTACTTAGCAAAAATTTGTTTTGCCTGATATTCATGTATATTCATTAAACTCTTCCTTTTTGTAAAATTTACGCTTTTGGCGATATCATATCTTGTGGTATAACATATTTATCGAACTCTTGAGCAGTTAAAAGCCCTAGCTCTATCGCTGTTTCCTTAAGAGTTGAACCGTTTTTATGTGCCGTTTTTGCTATTTTTGCCGCATTTTCATAACCTATATAAGGGTTAAGTGCAGTTACAAGCATAAGCGAGTTGTTTAGATAAAAATCTATCTTATCTTCTACAGGTTCAATTCCAACTGCACAGTTATCGTTAAACGAAACGATAGAGTCCGCTAGGAGGCGGCATGACTGCAAGAAGTTATACGCAATAACCGGCTTAAATACATTGAGCTGAAAATTTCCCTGACTCGCCGCAAAACCGATAGCCGCATCATTTCCCATAACTTGACATGTAACCATAGTTACCGCTTCGCTTTGTGTAGGATTTACTTTACCCGGCATGATAGAAGAACCCGGTTCATTTTCAGGGATAGTAATCTCCCCTATTCCGCATCTAGGACCAGAAGCAAGCCAGCGAACATCGTTTGCGATTTTCATCATATCTGCCGAGAGTGCTTTGAGTGCGCCGTGTGCGAAAACAAGAGCATCATGAGAAGTTAGTGCATGAAACTTATTTGGAGCGGTTACAAATGTGTGACCCGTAAGCTCTGTTAGTTTACGTGCAACTCTCTCTCCAAGCTCCGGATGAGCGTTAAGACCTGTTCCGACTGCAGTACCGCCGAGAGCTAGTTCACGAACTGCCTCAAGAGAATCTTTTGCCATTTTTTCACACTTGTTAAGCATCTCAACCCAACCGCTAATCTCTTGACCAAGAGTTAAAGGTGTTGCATCTTGTAGGTGTGTACGTCCGATTTTGACGATATGGTCGAACTTTTGTGACTTCTCTATCAGCGTTGCTCTTAACTTCTCAATAGCAGGAAGAACTCTTGTCTCAACTGCAATAACCGCTGCTACATGAAGAGCTGTCGGGTATGTGTCGTTTGAACTTTGAGACTTGTTTACATCATCATTTGGATGGATAAGCTTTTCTACTCTAAAATCACCACCCAGAATCTCTGTTGCACGAGACGCTAAAACCTCGTTGTTGTTCATATTTGACTGTGTGCCTGAACCCGTCTGCCAAACTACTAGAGGATAAGCATCATCGAGTTTTCCAGCCAACATATCATCACAAGCTTGTGCGATAGCATCAGCTTTTCTAGCATCCAGTTTGCCTAAATCTTTATTGACCAGAGCAACTGCTTTTTTAAGGTAAGAAAATGCTCTTGTAATCTCATAAGGCATCTTCTCTTCACCGATAGCAAAATTTTCAATCGATCTTTGTGTTTGTGCAGCCCAATAAGCATCTATCGGTACTGCAATCTCACCCATCGTGTCTTTTTCTATACGTGTACGCAAACTCTATTCTCCTTTATTAAAAAAATTATTTTTATTGAGCGTACTAATCAAAGTCTTAACAGAGTTACAAGAACCCTCAAACATCTTCTTCTCATCTTCATTAAGAGATATTTGTATGATTTTTTCAGCTCCGTTTGCTCCAAGCATAACCGGCACGCCAGAGACGACATCAGAGTGACCATACTCGCCCTCTAAAAAGACCGCGCATGGATGAATCTGTTTTGTATCTTTAAGAATCGCTTCTACCATGATAGCCGTTGCTTTTGCAGGTGCATAGTAAGCAGAGCCTGTTTTGAGATGACCGACTATCTCAGCGCCACCATTGCGTGTACGCACAACAATCTCTTGAATCTCCGCAGGTGTTAAAAGGTTTGCTAAAGGAACCCCTGCAACAGTCGAGTAACTCGCAAGTGGCACCATATCATCACCATGTCCACCCATAACGGAAGCTCTGATTTGCCCTCCTCCGTAGCCGAGTTTCTCTTGTATAAAACTTGCCATTCTTGCACTATCAAGTATGCCAGCCATCCCTATAACACGGCTTCTCTCAAAACCACTCTCTCTGAGTGCGACATATGTCATAGCATCAAGTGGATTTGAAACCATGATGATGATAGCGTCCGGTGAATATTTTGCAACGCCTGCGATAACATCTTTAGTGATGTTTGCATTAATCATCAAAAGATCATCACGGCTCATACCTGGGAGTCTTGGGCTTCCTGCAGTTACTACAACAACATCACAGTTTGTCAAATCCGACATCTCTTCAGCAACACTTACCACAGTATGGCTTCTTACCGCCGCTGCTGCTTGGCTCATGTCTAACGCTTTTCCTTTAGCAACATCAATCTTGTTATCACGAAGAATTATCTCATGACAAGAACCAAGCATTGCTAAAGAGTATGCTACTGTTGCACCAACATTTCCAGCACCAACAATTCCGACTCTTTTTCCTTGATTCATACACACTCCTTGAAATTAAATTGTATTATGGTAACAAAATAGACTTAATGAAGCCCTTGAACACACTACAACTAAAGACATTTTTTGCCTTTTTTATAAAACTAAAAAGTTTCATAAAAAAAGAAAAACAGACAGAGAAAAAATCTCTGTCTATAAAATAATATTAAATGCTATCAATGATTGCATTCAACGTTGCAGATGGTCTCATCGCCTTTTCCGCCAATGCATCATTTGGATGGAAATATCCACCAATATTTTGAGGTTTTCCTTCTACCGCCATAAGCTCAGACATAATTTTGTCTTCGTTTTCAATCAAAGCTTTTGCAACCGGAGCAAATTTTGCTGCCAACTCTGCGTTGCTGCCCTCTGCAAGTGCTTTTGCCCAGTACTGCGCAACATAGAAGTGAGAAGCTTTGTTATCTGGCTCTCCAACTTTTCTTCCCGGCTCTTTTGAGTTATCGAGGTATGAATTATTTGCAACATCAAGAGCAGCTGTAAGTGCTGTTAATTTTGCATCTGCATGCTTGTTACCTAAAAATCTCAAAGACTCTGCAAGTGCCAAGAATTCACCAAGAGAATCCCATCTTAAGTGACCCTCATTCAAGAATTGTTCAACGTGCTTAGGAGCAGATCCGCCCGCACCAGTCTCATATAGACCGCCACCAGCAAGCAATGGAACGATAGAGAGCATTTTTGCAGATGTTCCAAGCTCTAAGATCGGGTACATGTCTGTTAAGTGGTCACGTAAAACGTTACCAGTTACAGCGATTGTATTTTTACCTTCACGAATACGAGTGTTAGTGAAACGCGTAGCATCTGTTACATTCATAAACTGGATATCTAAACCAGTTGTATCAAAATCTGCTAAATATGCTTTAACCTTTTTGATAAGTTCAGCATCGTGAGCTCTTTTTTCATCTAACCAGAATACTGCAGGGATACCCTCGATTTTTGTTCTCTCAACTGTTAAACGAACCCAGTCACGGATTGGAATATCTTTAACACGAGACATTCTCCAGATATCACCTGCTTCACACTCGAAACTCATCATCACTGAACCATCCTCAGCAGTTACCGTTACAGTACCAGACTCTGCAAGTTCAAATGTAGTTGGGTGAGAACCGTACTCTTCAGCTTTTTGAGCCATAAGACCGATATTTTGCATCGTACCCATAGTTGTTACATCGTATTGACCATGTTTTACACAATCCGCTACCATCTCAGCGTGGAACATTCCATATGTAGAATCTGGAATAACAGCAACAGTCTCTAGTGCTGCACCTGTTCTATCCCACTGTTTACCACCCTCACGAACAACAACCGGCATAGAAGCATCGATAATGATGTCATTTGGAGCATTAAAGTTTGTTGTTCCTTTATCAGAGTCAACCATGGCAATCTTTGGAGCATCAGCGTTTACAACTGCTTGGAAAGCTACTTTGATTTCAGCTTCTTTAGCGTGTCCTTTGATTTTTTTCTCTAAGTCTGACATACCCATGTTTGAGTTAACACCAACTTCTTTAAATACATCTGCATATTGAGCGAACACATCTGCAAAGAAGATTTCAAAAGCATGACCAAACATAATTGGGTCAGAGATTTTCATCATAGTTGCTTTTAAGTGTACAGACCAGATAAGTCCTTTTGCTTTTGCATCTTCGATTGTTTGTTTATAAAATGCTCTTAGTGCTTCTACTGACATAAATGTCCCATCTAAGACTTCATCAGCTACCGCATTGATAGTTTTTAACTCTTTACCGTTAAGAGCGATAGTAACTTTTTGATCTTTTGCAACTGTTACAGACTTCTCATTTCCGTAAAAATCACCTTTTCCTTGCATATGCGCAACATATGCTTTAGAATTTTCAGAGAAAGCTCTTAATTTATGTGGATTTTTCTTAGCAAAGTTTTTTACAGCAACTGCAGCACGTCTGTCTGAGTTTCCTTCTCTAAGTACCGGGTTAACCGCTGAACCTAAACATGCGCTATATTTAGCTTGAATTGCTTTTTCTTCTTCTGTTTGTGGATTTTCAGGGTAATTAGGGATGTCATATCCTTGACTTTGAAGCTCAGCAATACAATCTTTAAGCTGACCAGCAGAAGCTGAAATATTTGGAAGCTTAATGATGTTTGCTTCTGGCTTGAGACAAAGTTCACCTAATTTTGAAAGTTCATCTTCTGCAAGACCCATTGCAGCTAAAACTCTACCTGCTAGTGAAATATCACTAAGAACTACTTCAACACCTGCTGCTTTAGTAAAAGCATTTACGATTGGTAATAACGAATACGTTGCTAAAGCCGGTGCTTCATCAATCTTTGACCAAATAATTTTTGACATCTTTTTGTCCTCGGTTTTAATATTTTATATTCTTGCAATAAGGTAACACTTAGAGCAAAAATTTATAAAGACATCTTACCATCAACATAAATAATATGACAAAACATTGCGAAACTATTTACTTTTCTTTTAAAAGTGTTTCAATTTGTAGCACGTTTAATATTGTCTAAATGTGTAGAATAGTTACGCGAGAAATCATGTGTTCCATTTTTGGATTTCATAAAGTAGAGATAATCGCTCTGTGCAGGAAAAATGGCAGCTCTGATTGCTTCAAAACTGACATTACAGACAGGATGCTCCGGAAGCCCCTTGTTTAGGTAAGTATTATATGTTGACGTGTCCTCTTTTATCATCTGTGGCGTTACTCTCGTATGCGAATATGGACCATAATTGAGCGTGCCATCCATCTGCAGTTTCATCCCTTTTTTGAGTCTGTTGTAGATCACAGAACTCACAAGGGGCATCTCCTCAATCGAGGCTGATTCTTTTTGAATGATAGATGCTATTGTTACGAAATGTAACCATTTCTTCTCATCATAGCGCCCAAAAATCATTTTTGCTATTTTTTTCATCTGTATATCTGATTCATAGAGCAAAATCTTTATAACCATTTTCTCAGTTATACCCATTGGCAATTTATAGGTATTTGGAGCAAAAGCGCCCTCTTTTTGTTTTGTCTCAAGCGCATACTCTTTTTCTAAAAGTTCTCTACTGAGTTGAAGCTGCTCTGCAAGCTGATTTAAGAAGATATAAGTAGTCTCCCCTGGAATAAGTCTGATATCCACAAGAGCAGCCTTAGCGGTGGTGAGTTTATAAAGAAAGTCCCATCTGCTGTTATGCGTAGTTTTCATGTCAATCCATCCGCTTTGAGGAGAGCCCATGATACGAAGCAAGAGTGTATCAAGCTTCGTCACATTGTAATGCTTCTGCTGCATTTGTGTTATAATTTTATTTATCGAACCTTCGGGAATGTATATTACTCTAGGGGATTTTATAGGCTGATTTAGGTAATACATGAACGATAACGCGATTATTAATGCTATCTCAAAAATCCAGTTTGCTACTATCACTCTTTTATCATTCATATTTTTACTACTTTTGACTCTTTTTATCTTTTTGCAATATGGAATATTTGTTCAAAATGTCTCGTTTTCAAATATTAAAGCGGAGCAATTATACATAAAATGGGATGAAAAAATAAGAGTACATGTCAAAGAGATAACTATCGTAAAAACAGAAGAAAAAGAGATCTCTTTAGATGAGTTTCAAACTCTTCTTACTTCCTTGAAACCACAACTTGCCTACCTTAGCCTCTTTGAAGAGATAAACCTTGAGAAAGTAACTTTTGATAATTTTAACTTAGAAGCAAAATACAGCGAAGCAAATGATGGATTTATAAAGCTCTCCTCACCAGAAGTAGCACTAGAGGGGCTTCTTACTTCCGATGGAACTTTTTTTCATCTTCTGCTTCAAAAGTGTGAAATCATCAACAAAGCTCTCAAGATAGAAGGAGATGTAGTTTTTACCGCAAAAGAGGCGCTTGAGCTTACAACTGCACTCCAAGTTACTCTACAAGACGAAACAGTGCTGAAGCTCTACACGCATAGCAACAGAGAAAAGTTACATTATGCGATAGAATCAGAGCAAAAAATAAAAAATATGAAACAGATAGTAACACTCTTTGATTTTGCCCCAGAGCTCAAATACTGGATTCACGATGCAATAATGCTCTCAAGTTTAGAACTTCAAGCACTCTATGGCTGGCTTGAGTATGAAAAGATGGAGGATGCATACCTAAATATCTATGCAAAAGCTGTAGCAAATGATTTGATTTACACTTATGATACAAAAGTAGCACCCATTAGAACAAAAATGACGGATTTGGAGTTTAAAAATGGCGTACTTTTTATCCGACCTCAAAATGCCTACTCCTATGATTTTTTTCTTGATAAAAGCTGGCTAAAGATTGATTTTACTACAAAAGAGGAGCTTTTAACACTACATCTTCTCTTCAAGGGTCAAGCAAACAAAGACCTACTCCATCTGCTCAATAATTATGAAATAAAGCTTCCATTTGTCCAAACAAAAGGAATGATAGATACTGATTTGACACTAGAGATAAACCTCATGACGCTCGATGTTGAGGCAGTCGGAGATTTTTATGCAAAAGAGTCGCAGATACACTATTTGGGACTTGATATCGATATTTTAGATGCACATGTTGTCCTTAAAAATTCTGATGTTCAAGTAAAAGGAATGAGGGCAGCTTATAAAGATATAGCAACTGCGACTGTTGCTTTAGATTTGCAAGCTAAAAAGTCCATAGGCAAACTTGATTTTGCATTTGATACTATCTCTTTTGCTGACAAAAATCTCTCTCTTATGCCTAGTGAGAAGCCGCTTAGCATTACTTACTTTATCGATGAAAAACAAGATTATCTGAAAATAGCAAAATCACGATGGAACTACAAAGAGCATGCTGTTGGAGTGGCTGCCACAAAAGTTCTCTTTGATATAAAAAACCTTAAAGCAAAAATCCCATCTACAAATATAAAAGCAGATGGGATAGCAACAGCTACGCTTTTGGGAGACATCTCCTTTGAATCACAAGAGGCTTTTTTTGACCTTACTCTTTTATCGCTGGATTATCTTGGCATCGGTATAAATGAAACTCCTAAATTGCAACTGACTTACAAAGATGGCTCAACAACAGTTGTGTCAAAAAATCCCCTCTCGCTTACCATGAATGACGGTAATAAAGTAAATTTTCAAAATGTAGCAGTCGCCATCTCAGATGATTTTATAAAACTTAACAATACCGCTTTTACTTATGCAGATATCCTCAAAGCAACTGCAAGCCTTAACTACAATCGTAAAAATGAAGCTGGAACGATAGATGTCTCTGAGTTTTCTTTACAAAATGAAACATTTGGTTCAATTTTTGCAAGTAAAAACAAAACACAACTTCTTTTTGAAAATAAAAGAAACAGCACGCGCATATACTCCAAAGAGTATCAGCTTGAGTATCTGTTCGATAAAAATGAGTGGTTTTTCAAAATCGATTCCTTAGAAAAAATAGCGCAAAAATCGGAGATTTTACAAAAATATAGCCTTGAGAATGGTCACTTTAGAGCACAAAAAAAGAGTAGCCAAAAAGATATCTTGTTTTGGTTGAACACAGAGTATAAACATAAAATTCTTATAGAAGAGAACAAACCTGTAGAGAGCTATCTTGTTGCAGGGGCGTACAACACACAAAAAAGCCAAACAATGCTCAAGATTAACGATGTTCTCACCATAGATGTCAAAGACACCATACAAATCAAAGCAGACAATCTTGGAATCAATATAGATGAAGTTATCAATATCTTTGATGACAATGCCACAGAAGAGGAAGATAAAGATAAAGATAAAGATAAAGATAAAAAGAAAAGTTCTCCCCTCATTTCCATCGACACTACGGGATGCTATCTCTATTTGAACGAAAATAGAAATATTATCTCCGATAGTATGCATTTTGAGTATGCCGATGGAACGCTTCGTGGAGAGCTAAAGCATCAAGATGGGAGAGCAAATTTTCTACTCAAAGAGAAAAAATTTTATCTCTATGGTAAAAATTTTGGTGATACATTTATGGAAAAACTCTTCTCTCTCTCCAAATTTAAGGGCGGCTCTATGGAGTTTTATATAGGCGGACCACTCAAAGAGTATGATGGAACGATTCATATCAAAGATACAACCATTTTGGACTATAAGATTTTAAACAATGTCCTTGCTTTTGTAAACACCGTTCCTTCGCTTATGACCTTCTCTCTTCCTGGATATAACATCAAAGGCGTAGCTGCAAAAGAGGCATATGCAAAATTTAAACTCAAAGAAGATGTTTATAAAATAAGTGATATTTACCTTAACTCAAAAGAGATAGAAATCGCGGGAATGGGTGAAGCAAGCATAAAACAAAACACAATTGATTTGGATCTCAATCTCATAACAAATCTTGGCAGTTCCTTTTCAAAAATACCTCTTGTTGGACATATTTTACTTGGCAACAAAAACATCTCCACCTCCCTGCGTGTAACAGGAGCCCTTGACGACCCAGATGTAACAACGCAAGTTACTAAAGATATTGCAGTAGCACCTTTTAACATCATCAAAAGAACACTTATGTACCCTTTTGAACTCTTCAAAAGCGAAGAAGAGAAGAACTGATCCTTCTTTTACTCGTTTCTTAAAACGGTAAGGATATCTACTTCACTCGCTTTTTTAGCAGGATAAAAAGAGGAGATGATAACAATAACAAAAGCGCCGACAACGATTGAGAAAAAGTCTTGTACACTCAAATCAAGGGGGAGTGTAGAGGTTGGATAGACATCTTTTGGAAGATTAACGATATCAAAAGTGCTAAGTACCCACAAGCCGCTCATACCAAGAGCGATTCCTGCCAAAATACCGCTTGTTCCGATAACTATACCAAGATATAAAAACACTTTTTTAATCTCAGCAGGCGTTGTTCCAAGAGAGAGAAGGAGTGCGATTTCGCTTCTTCTGTTCATCACCGTCATCAACAAAGAGGAGATGATGTTGATAGCCGCAATGAGGATGATAAGCATCAGTACGATAAAAAGAGAGGCTTTTTCTAACTCCAATGCTGCAAAAAAGTTAACATTATCTTCCCACCACCCTTTAATCGCAACGCTCTGAGGGAGAAGTTTTTTGATTTTTACAATATCTTCTTGCGGATTTGGGGAAAAAATATGGATTCCACTATAATGGTTGCTTGGCAAGTTAAGGATTGTCTGAAGCGATTCAAGGCTTGTATAGTTATATGCTTTATCATACGCAGAGAGTCCTGAGTCAAAAACACCTTTGACCTGAAATCTTTTGATTTTTGGAGTGACATTCATCCCACCTGGTTCTACGTGCGTAAAGATATACATCAACTTATCATCATCACGAAGTAAAAATTCATCTTTGAGTGTTTTGCCTATCAAAACATCAAACTTCTCAAAGCTTTTCTCTTCTATCGCTTTTTTGACAACGCTGTTGACCTTTGCTTCACTCTTAAAATTAACTCCAAAAATATAGCCACCCTCGAGTTTTGAGCCGCTTCGTGCCATGATGGCAGACTGCACATAGGGGCTAAAAGCTAGTTCTGGAAACTCTAGCTCTAATGTCATGAGAAGGTCTTCGTTCACAGCGCCATAAAACTTTGGCATAATCGTCAAAGGATAGTTCATAATAGTAAGTTTTTTTCTAAACTCATTATCAAAACCATTCATAAGCGCCATCGCAATAATAAGCACCATAACACCCAGAGATATCCCTAAAAACGCCAAAAGCGCTGAGAGAAATATAAATGGTTGTTCGTTGTCAAAACGTAAAAACCTTTTTACTAGGTAAGAGACAATTGATGTTTTCAAGAGGCAAAAACACCTTTTTTTGGACCGCTTTTGCCACAGCAAAGTTTATACTTTTTACCGCTTCCGCATGGGCAGAGATCATTTCTTGAAACTTTCGCCTTGTTATCGTTTGCCTCTTCTTCTAGCTGACGGTTAAATTGCATCGCTGCTTCTTGAATCTTTCTTTGTATATCAAGCTGCTCGGCGACACGTCTTGCCTCTTCTTCTGGGTCTTGTACTCTAAATTGGATAATTTGAAGAGTTTTGATAGTGTTGAACTTTATATCTTCAACAAGCTCGGTAAAGAGGTTGAAACTCTCTTTTTTGTACTCAACAAGCGGGTCTTTTTGGTTGTATGCACGAAGCCTAATACCGGTTTTCATGTTGTCCATTGCATAAAGATGCTCTCTCCATGCGCTATCAAGCTCTTTTAAGTAGAGCTCTCTTTCAACTTCGCCGCGCGTAGCGACGTCAAGTGCGCTCATCTTTGCATCATAAACATTTTTCACATTTTGTGTTACTGCTTCAAGGAGCTCTTCGTACTCAAGCGATGCATAGTCTGGCGGATTTAGCTCAAGATTTATCTCTTCGTGAAGTACTTTGAACACTTTTTCTAAATTAAAATCCTCTTTTGCTCCGCCGTTAAATACTCCAGAGTTGTTAAAAATATGCTCTATATATTGCTCTCGTATCTCATCAACTTTTGATGCTATATCAAACTCTGTATCAAGAAGCTGGTTTCTAAACTTATAGACGATTTTTCTCTGCTCATTGGCTACATCATCATACTCAACGATATGCTTTCTACCCTCGTAGTGCATATTTTCGACTTTTTTCTGAGCTTTTTCAACCGCACGAGTTACCATTTTTGACTCGATATACTCACCGTCTTCAACACCAAGACGCTCCATAATGCTCTTGATTTTATCACTTCCAAAGATGCGAAGAAGACTATCTTCAAGCGAGAGATAAAACTGCGTCGTTCCATTGTCCCCTTGTCGTCCGCTTCTTCCTCTGAGCTGATTGTCGATACGGCGGTTTTCATGTCTCTCTGTTCCGATGATATAGAGACCTCCAAGCGCTTTAACTTCATCATTTACTTTGATGTCAACACCACGTCCTGCCATATTTGTAGCGATAGTTACAGCACCCTTCGCACCGGCATTTTTAATGATTTCACCCTCTTGTGCATGGTTTTTTGCATTTAAAACAGTGTGTGCGATTTTCTCTTTTTTAAGAAACTCATGAAGTGCTTCAGATTTTTCGATAGATGCAGTACCTATAAGCACCGGTTGCCCGGTTTGGGAGAGTTTTTTGATAGTGTTGATAACAGCTTCAAACTTCTCTTTTTCTGTTTTATAAATCAAATCGTTCAAGTCAACCCTGGAAATAGGTATGTTAGTAGGAATGGAGATAACATCCAAACCATAAATCTGCGCAAATTCCGTCGCTTCTGTTTGCGCCGTTCCCGTCATACCTGCAAGTTTGTTGTACATTCTAAAGTAGTTTTGGAAAGTGATATCTGCAAGAGTTTGCGTCTCCTCTTTTATATCAACATTCTCTTTTGCCTCAAGAGCTTGATGCAATCCCTCCGAATAACGACGTCCTTCGCTGAGGCGCCCTGTAAACTCATCGACAATAACAACCTCGCCATTGTTTACAACATAGTCAACATCTTTTTCAAAAAGGTAGTTTGCTTTAAGTGCTTGGTCAAGTACATGCGAGAGTGACGCATTTTCAGGGCTGTAGAGATTTTCAACGCCAAAAAGTTCTTCTGCTCTTGTGATACCCTCTTCTGTCAAAAGAACCGTTCTATCTTTCTCATCCACACTAAAATGTTCGTCTTTTACAAGAGCAAGAGCGATACGGTTTGCATCTTTGAAATCTTTAAGCGTTCTGTTTGTCGGTCCTGAGATAATAAGCGGTGTTCGCGCCTCATCGATGAGGATACTGTCAACTTCATCAACAATAACAAAATTGTGTCCTCTTTGGACCATATTTTGGCGAGAGTAGCTCATATTATCTCTAAGATAGTCAAATCCGAACTCGTTGTTTGTTCCGTATGTGATATCTGCGCCATAAACTTCTCGCTTTACCATCGGGTCATGCATGTTTTCCAAAATAACACCAACGCTAAAACCTAAAAACTCATAAAGAGGGCGCATTTCATTGCCGTCTCTTGAAGCTAGATAGTCGTTTACCGTTACAAGATGTACCCCATTGCCTGTCATGGCATTGAGAACAATAGGAAGCGTTGCAACAAGGGTTTTTCCTTCCCCTGTTTTCATCTCAGCAATCTTGCCCTCATGCAGAACTATCCCACCGACAAGCTGCACATCAAAGTGTCGCATGTTTAACACTCTTGAACTTGCTTCTCTTGTGATAGCAAAAGAGTCCGCCAAAACATCATCCAAGCTTTGTGCTCCAGACAAAACGCTCTCTTTTATCGCATTAAACGCCTCTTTGAGCGCATCATCACTTAGAGGCTTATACTTCTGCTCTAAATCGTTAATCCTGTTTACCATTTTTTTATATCTTTTTAATTCTCGATCATTTGAAGTACCAAAAATTTTTCCCATTAATGCTTGTAGCATCTGCAACCTTATTGTAAGCGGGCAAAAAACACCGCTAAAGAAATTCTTTTTATTTTAACACACATAAAATTAGAAATCGCATAAATAGGCACTTTTGTAAAAACTCCCTCTTCTGTTTTGCAAGATACTAAATAATATGTAAACGGTCACTAAGATATAATTTTTCAAAAACACAAAGGTACAAATGAAACTCTTTTACGTAACACTCTTTTTAACAATGGAGCTTTTTGCTTCGCTTGATTCCATGACCTCTTTTGATGCAGATTTCGTTCAAAGCATCACGGATGAAGAGAATAAAACGATTCACTATAATGGACACATAGTTGCCTCAAAACCGCAAAATGCGAGATGGAGTTACTTTAAACCGATTAAAAAAGAGGTTTACATCAATGATTTTGAAGCGACTATTGTAGAGCCTGAGATAGAACAAGTTATCGTGCGACAAATAGAGTCAAATTTTGATTTTTTTAAGATTATTGGCAAAGCAAAGAAAAATGCTCAAAACAGCTATACAGCGAACTATAAAGAGACGCAATTTACCATCAAGATAAACGAAGAACTTATAGAGTCTATCTCCTATAAAGATGAGTTTGAAAACAAAATCGTGATAGTTTTTAAAAATCAAAAACAGAACCAAACTATAGATAAAGCCCTTTTTACTCCAGTTTATCCGCTTTCTTTTGACATTATCAGGGATTAAGAGACGTTATTTCTACCCTGTTTCTTCCCCCATTTTTTGCACGATACAGCGCCTTGTCAGTCACTTTATATATCTCTGTAACGTCCATCGTGCATGCTTTTGGCACAAAGGAGAGACCTATAGAGAGCGAAAGGTAGCCTGAAATTGTGCTTGAGGCGTGTTCTATCTTTTGATTTTGGATACTTACTCTAAGAAGTTCTGCTCTCTCTTGTGCATTCTCTTGCGTTGCTGCATAAAAAGAGATAGCGAACTCCTCTCCTCCCACACGGTAAACATAGTCGTTAGCTCTTTTAAAGAGGGAGAGCATCGTTTGTGCAACCACTTTGAGTGCTTCATCCCCTTTTTGGTGTCCATAAAAATCGTTATACTGCTTGAAATAATCTATATCTACAATCAGTAAAACAAGATTTTTACCATCTCGCTTTGAAATTTTATAATCTTTCTCAAACTGCACATCAAAAAATCGTCGATTGTAAAGTCCAGTGAGTGCATCCGTAATAGAGTAGTGCTCGATTCTTTTTTTATCTGTGATATCACGAATAATCGCCGAAAAGCCCATGATGTTTCCATACTTATCTATTTGTGGCGTAATGGTGGACTCTATCCAATAATCATTTCCATTTTTATTACGATTTTTTAACTCTCCTTTATAAATCTTGCCTTCAAGAATCGTTTTCCAAAGAGCCTCATGAACCTCTTTTGGCGTTTCTGGATGCGCAACAATAGAGTGAGATTTGCCTATAATTTCTTCTTTTGTGTATCCTGATATCTTAGTAAAAGCATCACTTACATCTGTGATGATTCCTTTGGTATTGGTTTTAGAGGTAATGACATACTGGTCTATAAGGTCGATGTATTTTTCACTTGTATCTAAGGATTTTGCATCTCGCAAGAAACCGATAATCATATCAATAAAATAAGCAAAGTCTTCATTGTGGACGATATCATGTTTTTTTGTAAAAGCAAGCTGCAAAACGCCAAAAATCTTCTCATAGTTCATAAGCGGAAGAGTACAGATGCTCGATGGCGTAACGGTGATGTTTTCTATACGAAAGAGCTTTTTTGGAGAACTCTCAAACTCCGTTGCGATCGATTTTTTTTGAACTGCGACTTCGCCAACAAGCCCTTCTCCAAGCTCAACAATAGGCTTCATCTCGTTAGTTGCATAAGAAGAAGCTAGGTAGAGTTTGTTGTTCTCTTCATGGAAGAGGTAAATCGCCCCTTGCACAACGCCAAACCTCTCTGAAAAAAAGTAGAGTGCTTGTGAGGCTATCTCTTCTATGGTATTGCACTTCTCAAGGTCATGTTTTAGTTTGATAATAGCTGTAAGATTGTTTTTAATCTTTTTTTCACTTTGCGCATAGAGCGTGTAACTTCTCACCATTGAAACAATAATAATAAGAATTAGCACAACAACAAAAACTCCAATAATAATTCCATAAAGCTTTGCTTGTTCAAGCTCTTTTAGTTTTTGGTGTAGCTTTTGATTGAGAAACTCGGCATCTGCGCGGTAGAGTGTGAAAATCTTATCTATTACGTTAGTAGAGAGCGTAAAAAATTCGATTGCCTTGATGTTTTCACCGCTAAGCAAAACCGTTTTTTTAACATACTCCTGCATCTTTTTTGTCTCTAAAGTGACATTTTCAAGATGTGCTAAAAGTCTTGCCTTCTCATCACTATCTTGAATCTCTTCGATGGCTTTTTGCGCCTGTTTTGCGTGCTCTTCACAAAGAAGGCAGTTGTTTTTGATAGAGTATCGAAGCTCGGCGTCTGTGGAGTTCTCAAGTATAGCTCTGCTCGTTTTTGCCCTGATTTTTCCAACAACCTCTATAAGATTTGGAAGGTGTTTGAGCATGATATCGATAAGAAAATATTTATCACCATCAGACTCCAAGAGTAGTTTAGACTTAAACCCAAGATAGTACATCTTCTCCTGAAGCTGTTCGATAACATAAGTGTATTTTTGATACAGAAGCGCCTTGTCTTCAAGAGAGCTATTGATCAAAGTTTCAATCTCATTTTTAATATACTCATACTCTTTATCGTAGAGTGTTGGGTAGAGTATTTTAAAATTTTTGCTATTTTCGATATCTTTTTGCGCATCTGCCTTGATAAGAGTAACATTGCTCACAACAAGAGCATAGTCTGCTTCACTCATCGAATTTTCATCAAACTGACTATAGCCACGCAATTTCTGGATTTTAAGGATAAATTTTTGCACCTCTTGTGCAAAGTTCACACCGTCGATTTTCTCCTTTGTTTTAGCTATCTCGCTGTTATAGTTGTTTATGAAATTGCCAAATAAAAAGAGCGTTCCGCCAATAAGAAAAAGAATTAAAACGATAAATTTATATATTTTTTGCATTATTTAAAAGTCCAAGAAAGTAATAGGTGGTGTATTTTAGCAAAAGAAGAGGAAAAAGATGCAATTTGGCGCAAATCTCTTTGCGCCAAAAGATTAGAGTTTATAGTCTTTAATAAGGTTGAAGTTGAGATATTTGTAAATCTTAGCCTCTTTGCCTGCTATCTTCTTAGGAACTATCTCGTTGTACTCAGCAGCAGTCGGCAGGCGACCTAGTTTTGAACATACGGCAGCAAGTTCTGCAGAACCTAGATAAACCTTAGTATCTTTACCTAAACGGTTATCAAAGTTACGAGTTGAAGTTGAGAAAACAACCGCACCATCAGCGACGCGCGCTTGGTTACCCATACAGAGTGAACATCCCGGAACCTCTGTTCTTGCACCTGAGCTGCCAAAGATAGAGTAGTAACCCTCTTCTGTAAGCTGTTTCTCATCCATTTTTGTCGGAGGACAAACCCATAGTCTTGTCGGAACTGCACCCTCGCCTCTTAGAACTTCACCAAGCGCACGGTAGTGACCTATGTTTGTCATACATGAACCGACAAACACTTCATCTATCTTAGTAGGACGATCACTTGCTAAAACTTCACTTAGCGTTGCAACATCATCTGGATCATTTGGACATGCTAAAATCGGCTCTGTGATACTGTTTAGGTCGATTTCGATTACCGCTGCATACTCTGCATCTGCATCCGGTTTGAGAAGTGACGGATTTGCCAACCACTCGTTCATCTTATCGATACGTCTTTGTAATGTACGTTTATCTTCATAACCAGCTTGAATCATAGCCTCTAAAAGAACTACGTTTGACTTAAGGTACTCGATAACCGGCTCTTCATTTAAAAGAACTGTACATGCAGCAGCACTTCTCTCAGCTGACGCATCAGAGAGTTCAAATGCCTGCTCACACTTCATGTTTGGCAGACCTTCAATCTCTAAAATACGACCGTTGAAGATATTTTTCTTATCTTTTTTTGCAACAGTTAAAAGCCCCTCTTTGATAGCTTGATGAGGGATAGCATTTACAAGGTCACGAAGCGTGATACCCGGTTGTAACTCTCCTTTAAAGCGTACAAGAACAGACTCCGGCATAGTTAACGGCATAGAAGCAGTAACTGCCGCAAACGCAACGATTCCAGAACCACCAGGAAAAGAGATACCGATAGGGAAACGCGTATGACTATCTGCACCTGTTCCCACAGTATCCGGCAGAACCATTCTATTTAACCATGAGTGGATAACCCCATCACCCGGACGAAGTGCAACACCTGAACGCTTTGAGATAAACTCTGGAAGTGTGTGGTGCATAACAACATCTGAAGGTTTTGGATATGCCGCCGTGTGACAAAATGACTGCATTACCAAATCAGCACTAAAACCAAGTGCCGCAAGTTCTACTATCTCATCTCTTGTCATCGGTCCAGTTGTATCTTGAGAACCAACAGTTGATGTTACAGGCTCTACATACATCCCTGGGCGTACACCTGTCATGCCACATGCACGACCTACCATTTTTTGTGCAAGAGTATAACCTTTACCGCTATCGGCAGGCTGCTCTGGCGTCATAAATGCTTCTGAAACACCAAGTCCAAGAACACCACGAGCTTTTGCAGTTAAACCACGACCGATGATAAGCGGGATACGCCCACCTGCACGCACTTCATCAACGATAGTGTTTGGGTTTAGTTTAAATGTTGCTATGCACTTTCCGTCTTTGTGTGCCTCGCCTTTGTATGGATAGAGTGTTACCACATCACCCATCTCCATCTCAGTTACGCTCATCTCAAGCGGAAGTGCACCAGAGTCTTCACATGTAGCAAAGAAGATAGGAGCGATAATACCACCGATAACGATACCGCCTGTGCGCTTGTTAGGTACACCAGAGATATCTTCACCCATGTGCCACTGAACAGAGTTAACGCCAGATTTTCTTGAGCTTCCAGTTCCGACAACATCTCCAACATAAGCGATTGGATGTCCTTTTTCTTTAAGCTCTTTGATAGTACCCATTGGGTCACTCATCTTTGCAACAAGCATTGAGTTTGCGTGAAGAGGGATGTCTGAACGAGTAAACGCCTCAGATGCAGGAGAGAGGTCGTCTGTATTTGTCTCGCCGGCAACTTTAAACACTGTAAAAGTAATCTCCTCGGCAATA
This sequence comes from Sulfurimonas sp. UBA6792, assembly GCA_002452425.1. Taxonomy (GTDB): domain Bacteria; phylum Campylobacterota; class Campylobacteria; order Campylobacterales; family Sulfurimonadaceae; genus Sulfurimonas. The sequence continues at coordinate 41,947 of DKFQ01000066.1, forward strand.
GCAGGCTTTGATGTGAACCACTCCGCATTTGCCCAAGAAGTGATAACTTCAGTAGCCGCCGCATTACCGGATTTGTGAAGTTCTTCTACATCATTAAACGCATCATAAACAAGAAGTGTATGTTTTAGTGCCTCTTTTGCCGCTTCTACAACTTTAGCGTTTTTAGAAGTAAGAGCATCAACCATCGGTTTGACGTTGTACCCGCCAAGCATCATACCCATCATAGTAACTGCTTGCTCAGGTGCAATTGATGCTACGCTGATTTTCTCACTTGCAACATCATTTAAAAATGCAGCTTTTACGTATGCAGCGTCATCAACACCTGGAGAGACACGGTTTGTAAGAAGATCAACATTTTGAGCTATGTCGCCTTCGCCTGCTTTTATCATCTCAACCAATGCAACAGCTTGCGCAGCGTTTAGTGGCAACGGCGGAACACCAAGAGTCTCTCTCTCTAACGTATGTGCTTTATACTCTTCTATAAATGACATTATTTTTCCTGTATTGTAAAATTTTGTAAGATTGTAACGAAATAAAGAAACGCTAGAAGATGAGTGTTACCAAAATAAACAAAAGCTAGCTATTTTATTTTAAAAGTGTTTACTTTGGTAACAGTTATAAAATATCCCTGATACCTTTGGAGTTTGGAGCAGATAAAATCCCCTCGTTTTCAAGCTGTTCGATAAGCCTTGCAGATTTGTTGTAACCGATTTGAAGTTTTCTTTGCAAGTAAGAGATAGAAGTTTTTCTATCCGCCAAAATCACATTTTTAGCCTCTTCAAACATAGGGTCAAGCTCTTCATAGCTCTCTCCCATAGATGCACTGGCTGCCTCGCTATCCTCAACCAAAAAGCTTTTATCGTAGTTCGGCGCTCTTTGGGATTTGATGAAGTCAACAATCTTCTCAATCTCCTCTTCCGTACTCCAAGGAGCATGAAGTCTCACAAGCCCCGTGGAACCGGGAGGGGTAAAGAGCATATCTCCTTTGCCCAAAAGCGACTCTGCTCCTTGTTGGTCTAGGATGATTTTGGAGTCCACTTTCTGCCCTACTCTATAGGAGATACGTGAAGGAAGATTTGCTTTTATAAGTCCCGTGACGACATCTACTGATGGTCGTTGCGTCGCCACAACAAGGTGAATCCCCGAAGCTCTTGCCATCTGTGCGAGTCTGGCGATAGAGTACTCCACATCCTTGCCGCTTGTCATCATCAAATCTGCCAACTCATCAATAATCACAACAATATAAGGGAGATTTTCGCCACCCTCTTTTTTTACTTTATCGTTGTAACTCTCTATATTTTTGGTTCTATTGTCACTCATAAGTGCGTAGCGGCGTTCCATCTCATAGACCATGTTGTTGAGTGCTACAATCGCCTGTTTTGCTTTTGTGATAACAGGAGTGAGAAGATGCGGAATATCGTTGTAGATGGAAAACTCAAGCATTTTTGGGTCAATCATGAGAAGTCTAAGCTGATCTGGCGAATTTTTATAGAGAAGTGAGAGTATCATCGCATTGATGCCGACACTTTTTCCGCTTCCCGTTGTTCCTGCAATCAAGAGATGCGGAAGTTTTTTAAGGTCTGTTACAAAAGGTTTGCCGACGATATCTTTACCCAAAACTATAGTCAAAGGAGAAGAGGACTCTTTAAAAAGTTTGCTATCAAGCAGCTCTCTTAGGTAAATCGTATCAATCTTCTCATTTGGTATCTCAATCCCCACTACATCTTTTCCGGGAATCGGAGCTTGGATACGGATAGTCTCGGCACTCAGCGCCATCGCCAAATCGTCTTGAAGATTGAGGATGCGAGAGACTTTGACATTTGCGGCAGGTTTAAACTCAAAAGTTGAGACCACAGGACCCGCATAAGTGCGTACCACATCCCCCTCTATCTTAAAGTGTGCAAGCTTTTCTATGAGAAACTTTATCTTCCCGTCAAGTTCACTCTCATCCACACTATGCGCTTTTGCATTTGGTTTTTGTAGAAATTCAACCGATGGAAGCTTGAAGTTTTTTGGTTTTTCAACCTCCCCTTTTTCGATGGTCGCAAGAAGTTTTGCATTCTCCTCTAACTCCTCAACAACGATAGCTCCTTTTTGCTCTTTTATCTCGTTTACTAGATTTAAAATATTGTGCTCTTTTGTCTTAAGCGGCTCAGAAACCTCGCTCTGCTTTACTTCTTGAGGCTCTATGGGTTCTTCTATAGTTTGTTTTATACTCTCTTGATGCTGCTCTTTTGGTGTTTCTGCGGTAACACTTTTTTCTTTTTGGGCTTTTGCATAAAGAGCTGCAACATCTACATCACTACTTTTTTTTGCGGGAGCTTTTTTTAAGCTCTGTTCCTTAGGAGCTATGGTACCGACTTTTTTGAGATTTGCAAAAAGCATGTCCACCATCTCATGCGCACTCTTCTCAAAAATAATAACCATTGATAAAAGCGAGATAATAAACCAAAATATCCAAAGTCCAAAAAATCCGATATTTGGCGATAAAAAGTCCACAAATCCTGCACCAAACGCACCTCGAAGCTCATTGGTAACAAGAAGTGCTTGAGCAAGCAAAAGAGAGAAAAAAATCAAAAAAGAGGCAACAGACAACTCCACTTTTTTGATAGTTACAGGGCTTTGTTTATAAAAAATATAGAGCGGCAGGAGTGAAGCAAAGATGTAAATGTAAGAGATGTACCCAAAATAGTGATGATTGTAAGACGCAAAAATGGCGCCATAACTCCCCATAAGAGCAGTATCACCCAAAATAGTTGCAAATCCAAAGTAGATAAGCAGACCAAAAAATAAGATAAACAGAGCATCTTTCAAACTAAAATTTCCTTTTCTTACATAAATCTTTTGTTCCATGAGAGGAGATATTTCTGGCTTGAAGCCAAAAATAAAAAAAAGATTATAGCCAAATGTAGGTATAAAGGCGATTTTTAGAGGTAGTTTACTAAGCTTAACTGTGAAATCTTACCAACAGTTGAGAGCATCGCTTGATAGTTCGTATTTAATTGCTGTAAATTCAAGTAAGCTTCTGCCAAATCTGTATCGATGACCGATGAACGCAGACCAACCGAGCTCATTTTTAACATCTCTGTTCTCTGTAAAGAGTTAGTGAGCGCATTTGACTGGGCACCAACTTGTGAATGTGATTTAAAAATATGGTCTTGTAAATCATCCATCATTTTGATAGCATTCTCTATCCCTACATTTCTCACATCACCAGAACTGCCATCTGGGTAGAGTTTGTAGTTCTCAACTGCAGTTATCATCGCATCAAATGTCTTAAAAAAATCTGTTTTAGGGTCACGAACCGTCACGGCATTGTTTGTGTTAAATGTCATCACAGAAGCCGCTGCACTAAAATCTCCGCTATTTGCGTCATAAAGAGCCATAGATGCCTTTGTGTTGCCGGTACCTATCTCTTCGAATGTAATCTTGCCGTCATAACTTAAAAAAGTTCTTGCTCCTAAATCGGCTGTACTGATTGCAGCATCATAACCTGTAGCACTGTTGGCAGCGGGAATATTTCCTGTCACTACCATATTCATAACATCCATAAGCTGTTTATAGGTCATCTCATCCGCTGCTACCGCGCCTCTTGGCGTGTTCATATCGTAAATAGTGTACGTACTCCCACCAATAGTAAAAGACGAACCTGCTGTTGTTAAATTTATAGTCGCACTATATGGACTTCCACTAACATTTGTTCCCTCAAATACAAAAGATTTTCCATCCAAACTCTCAGAAGCAACTTCAGACAATTTTGTCGAAGCAGTTGCAAACGCATTGGTCTCTTTGATGATTTGAGGTGTTGATGAAGAGAGCATTGCACCCTCTTTACTAAACTCCGTTCTATCATAAAGAGTTCCCTCAATAGTGTTTGTTGTAGCTACACTCTCAGCCGCCCCGAGAGAAGATTTTACAAACTCTTTTATAAATAGATTTGGATTTGTTGCTGTAGATGTCCCAAGCATAATTTTGTCAAAATTTGTTTCACCGGAACCTAAATTGTCAATCTTCCCAGCATTTGCACCATATAAAGTAATGTCATCTATATCTGCGGCATTGGTACCATCAGTTAAATCAAAATCCGTTGCCCCAACCATATGAAAATCAATCTTGCTAGAACCTTTCATCTTATCTTCTATAACAATCTGTCCGTAAGAGTTCAAGCTCACGTTGACTACGTCTAAATCTGCAGTATTGCCATAAATATCGCCAATTTGCTTAAGCAAATCATCTACTTTCTGCTCGTCGTTCATTGAGATTTTTTCTTTAAAAGCCGTACCGTCACTTTTTGTACCACTGATATAGAAAAAATGTTTAGAAAGAGTATCAGCTGTATTGTCTGTGTCTCCCATCATATCGCGAATAGTATCGCTACTTGTTAAGTGTTTTGAGACTCCGGAAACAGTTGAATCACTAAAATCAGGATATTTAGCAGATAAACTATACTGGACAACATTGGTACTTATTTCACGTCTTACTGTCTGCTCTTCACCCAAAAAGAGCTCTGCTCCATTGATATTGTACTGCTGTGACGTTCCAGACCCAGTAAATGCTTTAAGAATCGCATCATTGCCCCTATAAGAACCATCACTTGCTATAGGTTTTGTATCAACAGCAGAGCCAGAAAAAAGGTATTGTCCATTGATAGAGGTGTTTGATAAACTTTTAAAATGTTCTTCTAAACCCCTTAGCTCATGCGCTATTGCATCAAGAGATGTTTCGCTGTTTGTTCCGTTTGCAGCGTTAACAAGGAGTGTCCTTGCCCTATTCATCGCTGTTTCAAACTCATTTAAAACAGCATCTGTTTGGTCAGAAAATTTCAAAGCACTCTGTACGCTCTTTTTAGTCTGATCTAGCGTCGTTATCTCATTATCTAGTCGCATTGTCTCAGTAAATGTGCGAATATCATCCTGTGCATACTGAATCTTTAACCTAGAAGCTATCTGCTTGTTGACATCAAAAAGACTTTTGCTGAGCTGTGAATTGTTTGTACCATATATATTTTTATAGTACATATCACTTGCAATTCTCATAAAACACCTCCAAGATTAAGTAAAACGACCCTTTATTGCTCTTTCACTAAGCAACATAAGTTCCATATACCCTATATCGGCTAAAAAGAGTTTATTTTTACTTTCACTCTATTTTAAGCTAGAAGTCACTATTATTTCATTTTTAAAGCCAGTGTGGTGAAATGGTAGACACGCCTGATTCAAAATCAGGTATAGAAATATGTGGCGGTTCGAGTCCGCCCACTGGTACCACTCCTTAGTTTCAATCAATTCAAATCAATCTATTTGACCCAAAAATGGCGTCATTACAAACGCAACTAACTACTTATGAAGAGCCAGCTCTTTTGCAAGGTACTCTCCCGTATAGCTTCCTGTTGTTTTATAACTAGCCGCAACTTCTTCCGGAGACCCCTCGGCTATGACCAAACCGCCCCCACTCCCGCCTTCTGGTCCCATGTCTATGATATAGTCCGCATTTTTTATCATATCAAGATTATGCTCTATGATAAGAACCGAGTTTCCAAGCTCTACAAACTTATGAAGCACTCCGGTGAGCCTATCGACATCTGCAAAGTGCAACCCTGTTGTCGGTTCATCCAAGATGTAGAGCGTTTTTCCCGTATCTTTTCGGCTTAACTCTTTACTTAGTTTGATTCTTTGTGCTTCTCCACCTGAGAGAGTAATGGCATTTTGTCCAAGCGTAATGTATCCAAGACCGACATCAACAAGCGTTGAGAGTATCTGGTTTATCTTTGGAATTGCTTTGAAAAACTCGTATGCCTCTTCTACACTCATGTTTAGCACATCTGAGATATTTTTGCCTTTGTAGAAAACCTCTAACGTCTGTTGGTTGTACCTTGTGCCATGGCATGTGTCGCATTTAACCATGATGTCTGGCAAAAAGTGCATCTCTATCTTGTTTTCGCCCTCGCCTTGACACTTCTCGCATCGTCCGCCTTTGACGTTAAAACTAAATCGTGAGCTTGTATAGCCCCGTATCTGCGCCTCTTTTGTCTGTTCAAATAGGTTTCTTATCTCATCCATAAGCCCTGTGTAGGTTGCGGGGTTGGAGCGTGGCGTGCGTCCTATGGGGCTTTGGTCTAGGTAGATAACCTTGTCAACTTGCTCCAGACCGTTTATCTCCACGCCTGCGACTTTGTTTACTTTTCTGGCATGGTTTAGCAGTTCTCGTGCGGTTGGAAGGAGTGTTTGAAGCATCAGAGAGCTTTTTCCACTTCCACTCACGCCTGTGATACAGACAAAGTTGTTCAGTGGGATTTTGAGGCTAAGATTTTTGATATTATTTAATGTGACATTTTTTATCTCAATGTAGTTCTCTTGCGCTCTTCTGTAAAAATACTCTATCTTTTTTCTGCCGTAAAGATAGTCAGCGGTGAGTGTTTTAGCCTTTTTTAACTTATCAAGAGTTCCAGCAAAAACAACCTCTCCGCCGAACTTTCCAGCCCCTGCCCCGATGTCAACGATAAAATCAGCACCCTCAATAGTCTCTTTGTCATGTTCGACCACGATAACGCTGTTTCCCTTCTCCTGCAAGCTTCTAAGTGTGCGGATAAGTTTTAGCGTATCTCTCTCATGAAGCCCGATACTCGGCTCATCAAGCACATACAAAACACCCGTCAGTCCGCTGCCGATTTGTGAAGCGATGCGGATACGCTGCGCCTCTCCGCCGCTGATGGTTCTTGCATCACGCCCAAGAGTGATATAGCCAAGCCCCACATCATGCAAAAAGTAGAGCCTCTCTCGTATCTCATTTAAAATGGGAGCGGATATTTGGACATTTTGCGCCTTAAGGTAGCTAAAATTTTCTCTCTTTTCAAACCACTCATAACTTTTAGAGATAGGCATATCGAGGATATCGGCTATCCCTTTATCTGCAACTCTAACGGCAAGAGACTCTCCTTTGAGCCTATGCCCGCCACAAACACTGCACACCTTTTCGCTCATGTAGTCGGAGAGCTCTTTTTCATCTTTAAACATATCGTAAGCGATTTTGACGATTCCAGGCCAAACTCTTTTGACTTCATGACCTTTCCAAAGAAAGCTCACTTCATCGATACCGCCGTGCAAAATTCCCTTTTTTTGGTAATCAGGCAAATCTGAATAAGGGATAGTTGTATCTATCTGGTTGTGCGCACAAAAGCCCTTTAAGAATGTAAAATAGTACCCTTTGTTAAAACCGTAAACTATTTTTACCGCACCCTTCTCCACGGACAAATCCACATCGATAATCTTGTCATGGTCAAGCGCATAGCGAAGCCCAAGCCCATCACACTCTCTGCATGCCCCTTTTGGAGAGTTAAATGAAAAAGAGAGCGGTTCAAGCGGGTCAAAACTTACCTTACAGTCAAAACAAGCGTTGTGTTCGCTATAGTGCATTTGTGAGCGATGAAGCCCAAGCTCTTCATGGTTTAGTATCTCTATCTCAAGCTCTCCGTAACTCTCTTTGAGTGCTTTTTCCACATCCGCTGCGATACGCTCTCTATTCTCCTCACTCACCACAACCCTGTCAATAACAACTTTAATGGTATGTTTTTTGGTTTTACTAAGCTCTATCTCCTCATCAAGGCGCACCATCACGCCATCTATCATGGCACGAACATATCCTTTATGTACGAGTGATTCCAGAACATCCGCATAAGAGCCTTTTTTCTCATTGACGATTGGGGCTAAGAGTACAAGTTTTGCCCCCTCTGGAAGTTTTAAAACCTCGCCTATGATGTCTGACGCACTCATCTGCGATATCTCTTTGCTGCATTTATGGCAGTGTTGCACCCCGATGCGAGCATAAAGAAGTCTTAGGTAGTCATAAATCTCTGTTATAGTTCCAACCGTTGAGCGTGGATTTTTAGAAGTTGTTTTTTGATCAATCGCGATGGCAGGAGTAAGCCCCTCTATCTTGTCCACATCAGGCTTGCCCACGCGGTCAAGAAACTGTCTTGCATACGAGGAGAGCGACTCCATATAGCGTCTCTGTCCCTCTGCATAAAGCGTATCAAAAGCGAGTGTCGATTTGCCGCTTCCGCTCAGTCCCGTAAAGACAACAAGCTGATTTTTGGGTATCTCAAGCGATATATTTTTAAGATTGTTTTCTCTTGCACCCGTTATCTTGATTACGTCTCTATTTTTCATTTTTGCTCCATATTTATAAGAATACTCTTTGTGCCAAATAGAGCACAACTAAAAGATAAAAAATCACTAAAAGTTTTTTTTGAAGTACTACATCCACTCTATCTTTGAGATGTATCCCTATGGCAACACCCACAAAAGAGGCAACCCCGATAACTGCTCCACTTAAAAAATCTATCTCTCTACTCAACGAATGCGATATCAAACCTGCCACAGACGAAAATATAACAAAAAAGAGCCCTGCCGAGATAGCTTTTTTCAAATCCACATGCAAAAAAGTTACCAAAATCGGCACAAGAAGGATGCTTCCTCCCACGCCTATAAGCATGCTCAGCGTTCCTAAAACTAAACCGATGACAAAAAGAACCCCTTTATGCACACTTCTTTGCGCTTTTCCAACCGTAGTTTTGAAAAAGAGCCGTATAAGTGCAAAGAGTGCAAAAGACAAAAAGATAATCTCAAGCACTCTATCATCCACGCTTGAAGCGATAAAACCACTCAGCATCGCACCGCAAAAACCGCCTATCCCGATAGTAAACACCAGAGGAATATCAAGGGTTTTCTTTTTGTTGTTTAAGTAACTCCCATAGATAGAGCTAAAAACCATCTGTACAATGGAAATTCCGATGGCATCTTTGATTTGATGCCCAAGTAACAAAAGAAGAGGAACGAGGATGGTTCCGCCGCCGATTCCAAAGAACCCAGAAAGAGTCCCGACGCCAACACCTAAAAGAAGTAATTCTATCATTATCTTAACTTTTTTGCGAATTATAGCATCTTATCCAAAATCAAATCTGCCATAAGCCTGTACTATAAGAGAGTTTAATTTTACTTTGAGATTCAATCAAGTATAATCCCCTAAACAAGGGCTAGAGAATGTTAAATATAATTATAGAAGCTTCAGAAAATTTTTGTATCCATCAAATAAGAGTGCCGTGCGAAATAGTTGATGATGTAAGTGAAATGAGAACAGTTATTGCTTCTATCGATATAGAGTTGCTTGGCGGGAAAAAACAGAGAGTTTATATCGGGGCAACGCTTGATTTTGCACAAAGGGTTGCTGCTGCTCTTTTAGAAGAGGATGAGAGTGACGAAGAGACGCTTGTGGATATGGTACTTGAGACTGCCAACCTGATTGTAGGCAGTGCAAAAGTCCTTGCACAAAGAGAGTCCCAACACGCCTTTACTCTATGTACGCCGAACTTTGAAAAGATAGGCATGTTTGATGTGGCGTACGATAAAGCAAAAATTCTCAAAGTTCAAAATGATGCAATGATTCTTGCTATCAAGGAAATATAATTGAAAAAGAGACATACTTACGGAGCCAAAGAGGAATCTTTTGACCCTGAAACAGAGCTTTCATGGATGGACTACTCTGGGTTGCTTGATATGGAAGTTGAGTTTACATCTGATTTGGGTGAAACTGAACTGACTTTAGGCGAGATACTCCAACTCAAAAAAGGCTCTATCATTGACCTGAAAAAACCGGCGGGAGAGAGTGTTGAATCCTACGTCAACGGACGCATTTTAGGCAGGGGCGAGGTTATGGTCTATGAAAAAAATCTTGCTATTCGTATCAATGAAGTTTTAGACTCCAGCGCTGTTTTATACCACCTCTCAAAAGAGAAACCATGATAAAATTTTTCCTTCTTCTAGCTATTCCTTTTTTACTGCATGCCACGAAAATCCTCAGTTATAACATCTACGACAGAACAGACAGAGTCGATGTGATGATTACATTCGACACTCCTTATGATGGAGTTATCAAACAAAACACGACCAACTCCATCCTCACGATTAAGCTTGAAAATGCCTCTATAGAGTCCTCAAAAGTGAAACAACTTGCTTCAAAATTCATCCGCTCCATCGCCATCACGCCGATGAACGACCATACCCAAATCGTAGCAGAGATTCCACCAAATGTAGTTTTGCAAGCTTCTAAAACATCTGATGCTTATGGGCTAAGACTCCGTTTTGCAACGCCTGCCGTGGTGATGCAAAGTAGCAGTGAGTCCAAAGATGTCTCTGCCGATGAACTTGCACCTCTTCCGACAAAAAAGAGTGATGATCTCTCTGGAAGTTACTATCTTGTTCTTACTATTCTTATCGTGGGAATTGCCATCCTTTTTTACATCAAAAAAAGAGTTGCACAACCTCAAACAAAACAGACACAATCTTCTTGGCTCTTTCAAGAGAGTGATGCGAACGAGAAAAAAGAGGCGCCATCTTCACCAAACGCTCCATTTGCACCAAATGTAACTATTAGATTTCAAAAGGCACTCAATGGTGATAATAGCGTTGTAATGCTTGATTTTGGCGAACAGAGCTATCTTGTTTTAATGGGGAAAAGCAATATTTTACTTGATAAATTTAGCGGAGATAAGCCTGTTACAGAGGATGACTTTAACTCTATTTTGCAAAACAGACACAAAGAGCTTGAAAACTTTTTAAACAACGATGACAAACACCAAGAATCACTCAGAATCTACAAAGAAAAAGCCGCTTCTATCTCTTATGAAGTTTAGAGCACCGCTATTCTTGAGGATGCGTCTTCTCTTCTAAAAGCTTTTTAATCGTCTCAATATGAGCGCGGTTTAAAAAGTAGTGCTCATCCATCATCTTGTTAACATGATAGACCTCTGTTACCGTTATGCCGTAAGGGTCTTTCTTCTCTTTAACTATCTTACCGCTATCATCATACGAATAGAGAAATAAAATCTTGCGTGTCTGTTGCACATAGTAAGTAACTACAATTTCATCAGAGTGCTTTTTCTCTAGTGCTACAATCACTTTATGATCATCTTTGATGCTCTTATCAAGATTTAACTCTTCTCGCATCTCAGAGGCTAAGATATAACCAACATAAAACTTATTGTACAAATCATGGTATCTTTGAACTTTTTGGCTCATTAAAAAATTGATATCAAGCACATATTTTTTATGGCTTCTGAGCATTTTTGTAATCCATGAAATAGTGTTGTAGTATCTAAAAGGGTGAAGTTTTAGCGTGTGCGCCTCGATCATCTTTTGGGATGTAACTCTCTTCTTTGGTAGAAGTTTTTTTGCATCGGTAGCAACGATATGCTCTAAAACACCTTTAGCTGAAAACTCGTTTGTAAGCCAAACACTACAGTAAGGGGGGAGTTGTCTCACGCCAGTCGCACCTTCATTAAGTATGATAAGCGCTTTTATCTCATAATTTGGAAAGATAATCTCCAAAAGTGCCTTTTTCTTTCGAAGTCTTTTTCTCAGTTTTAACACGGACTTGACAAGCGTCATCTCAACAAAATAGAGCTCATTATCTTTAGTGATAAACATCGCATCAAATTCGCTAATCTCTCTGCTCTTAGTTCTATAGACTATCTGCTGTTTTTCGCTGATAGAGAGAGTGTTTGCGTGAGATTTTATCTTGTCTTGATGAAACCCTTTGAGGACAAATTTTTCAATATTATCACTATTTGCTGCATACATAAGAAGTTTTTCATAAACAAAATTTTCAAACACTTCCCCCTCAAAAGAGCGGTAAGAGCTTAAAAAATGTTGGTCATCTTCACTTACGCCCTTTTTCATCAAAGAGAGTAAATAGTTTACATTATAATCATAATGAAGTAGATTATCTCCTATATCGCTCTCATCCAATGTCTTAATTGATTTACTTATCTTCAATAAACTATCTCACTATTACTAAAAAAATCATCTATCATACTGCGGCACTCATGAGGGTCAACAACACGGTTAATCTTCACTCTTAGTGCTGAAGCACCGCTATACCCTTTGGAGTAGGTATGCAGATGCTTTCGAAACATTACAACTCCATAAGAGCCATAAAATTCAATCATCTTATCAAAATGTTCTAGGATTATAGCATGCTTGATATTTTTGTCAATTTCTTTTGTGCCTGATTTGAGTTGATGAAAAATCCAAGGTGCACCAACAGCCCCTCTTCCTATCATAACGCCATCCGCACCAGTATGCTCTAAAACCCATTTTGCCTTCTCGTAAGAGTCTATATCTCCATTGGCAATCACAGGAATCTTAATAGCCGCTTTTATCTCTTTTATAGCATCATAATCAACAGCCGCTTTAAATTTTCCGGCACGTGTTCTTCCATGAACCGCCAAAAAATCTGCTCCGCTGTCCTCAACCACCTTAGCAATCTCGATATGGTTCTTTTTTTCAAATCCCAACCGAATCTTAACGCTTGTAAACTCTTTGTTGGAAGTATCTTTCATAGTTCGGATAATGCTTCCCATAAGAGGAAGATTTAAAAGAAGGGAGCTTCCGCTTCCATGCCCCACTATCTTTGGCACGGGACAACCGCAATTGAGGTCAATAACGTCTATCCCCTCTTGCTCGTTGAGTATTTCGACTGCATGCTTGATAACATCGACTTCTGCTCCGGCAATCTGCACAGAGTAAGGGTTTTCATTTGGGCTTTTTTCTATCATGGAGAGGGTTTTTGAGGAGCCGTGAACCAAAGCGTTGGAACTAAGCATCTCGCTAACTGTCAAATCAGCTCCAAACTTTTTCACGACACTTCGAAATGGCAAATCTGTATAGCCCGCCAATGGAGCCAATACATAGATGGGAGTATCAAAAGAGAGTTTTGTTTTGCTCATCAGAGACTATATAAAAAGGTTGATATCAAAATGTTTACCACACTCTCTTAGTGTCCTATACGCCTTAAAACGCGCATATTCACCAGAAGAAGAAGCATCAAGAACCTCTTTTGCGGCTGTTAACATCTCCAAATCAAAAAGAGTAAAGAGGTAAGCTTCCATTGCCGCTTCATCCTCATTACTAAGTGTCTCAAAAAGTTTCATTCTCTGCTCTGGAAGCATTGCTTTTGCTAATTTTTTAGATGCATCAATATACTCACTCACAGTAAGGTTCATCGCCTTAAAAAGAGAGAGGAGTACTTCATTAGATACAACTAGTGTGTCACTATCTGCATTGATTCTGGAGAGTATCGTAAAGAGAGCCTCTTTTGTGAGTGCATTTTTATACTTCTCTATTGTATGTAATGGCGCTTTTTTCACAAAGTCCACATAGACTTCTTTGCATAAACTTGCATCATATCTGTTTGGAGAACTAAGAATATCTTCAGCGCTTAAAACGCCTTTTTTATATCTGTTTCTCTCATTTTGAATCACGATAGCATTAGAGACTGGAAGAGAGTATTTTCTCAAATCAGCAACTTCACCATTTCTGATACTGTTGATAACATTTAAAACATCATTTATCTTTTTATTGTCCACTTCAGCATTAAATTCTGCCGTTGGAAAAATAGTTGCATTATCAACTAAAGAGCCTAATAACTGGTATTTCTGTGTTTTAAAAGAGTGAGAACGATTCTCTTTTCCAAGATACGCGTCTATGATAGAATCGACCATCTTTTCATGGTCTTTCTCGTACTTACGAAGTTTTAAGACACCCATCAAAGCATAAAAGGACATATGAAGCATGCTTGCAACATACAGAAGCACCATTGGTAACACAACTAAAGCAGCGATAGATAATGGAGGCAATACCAAACCAAAAATAGTAATACTCATGCTCTCTTGCGTAACAAAAGCATAAACATACCACCCAATAAGAACGATTAAGAGCAATGACGCTATTGTATATTTTTTTAAATGCATAACTTGCTTCCCTTTATTTAGATTTTTCTACTATTTCTCTACAATCTATGCAGTATATAGCGTGAGGTTTCACTTTAAGTCTTTGAAAACCTATCGGGTCTTCACACATTTCACATATGCCATAATCACCGATTGCAATTTTTCCTAGTACGACGTTTATCTCTCGTAGCTCTTGTTCTTGCTGCTGCACTATCGCGCTCTCAACCATAGAAGAGTTATCTACCGATGCATGGTCACCCTCATCATTGAGTTCTAAAGTACTTAGTTGATTTAACTCCTCATTTACACCTCTAATGTTTTTGAGAATTTGCTCTTTTCTTCCCTCAAGAATCTCTTTAAAATACTTTAATTCACTCTCTTGCACTTATCTTCCTTATCTATTTGTGGTATGGGTGGTTGCTTAGCAGCGAAAATCCCCTATAAATCTGCTCAAGCAAGACCGCTTTGGCAATTTTATGACTCATAGTGATATTTCCTAAACTTATAACGGAATCACCCTTTTTTAAGAAGTTTTCTTCAAAACCATAAGCACCGCCTATGAAAAATTTAATCGCAATTTTACCATCTAATAGCTTACTAAATTCATAACTATCGATTAATTTTCCCTCAGGATGCAATATAACGTTAAAACTTTTTGCTACATGAGGTTCAAAGAGTTTAGAATAGAGCGCTCTGGAGGCGTCTGGTGAGATGGTGTGTGCTTTGGTTACATCTTTGTTAAAAAGTTCAATATCTTCCACTTTTGCAAAGCGAGAAATCATCTTTGTAAGCTCTTTATAGAGAGGATCGTATGTAGAGTGCTCTTTTTTTGCGATAGAGAGGATGTCAATAGTCACCGAATCAACCCGCTTCCAATCACATGATATGTCACATGTGTAAAGGTGTCGTTCTCTTGTACTCCACCTATGGCAGCGACATAGTGTTTGGAGAGAGAAGCAATCTTGTCGAGTTTATAACCAAGCACTGTGCTTACATCACTTTTTGTTGTGGTATCTCGATAGGCACCTAAACCGATGTAGTTTAAATCCATCTTATTTGCTTCTAAAACCTCATTTTCGTTATGTGTTGATATTCCGATAATTTTATCTTTGCCAACAACTTCTCTAAGGATTTTCACCGCTGTAAAGATATCTTTGTCGATAACTCTTAAATCTTCCTGCCCCACATGAACGCCATCACAAAACTCTATAAGTTCGTACGCATCATTGACAATTAAAAAACCATCATACAATTTCCGAATCTTGATAAGTTGCTGTTTGATAAAAGCGATATCTGCGTTTTTGTTGCGGTACTGGAGAATCTCTGCATTTTTTTGTTTTGCTATTTCGATAAAATCTTCAAGCAGAAGAGCCTTTTTATCTAAAAGCTCTTGATCACAAAGCGCATAAAGCCGCATTACGCAACTTTAAGGAGTGTTAGGAGGTCTGAGAGTGTTTTTTTAAGATCGCCTCGATTGACAATCATGTCAATAGAACCTTTTTCAAGCAAAAATTCTGCACGTTGAAAACCATCGGGAAGAGCAGAGCCGATAGTCTGCTCGATAACCCTCTGCCCTGCAAATCCTACAAGTGCTCCAGGTTCAGCAATAATAATATCACCAAGAGTTGCGAAAGAAGCACTTACCCCACCCATCGTAGGGTCAGTTAAAACTGAAATATAGGGAAGATTATAAGTTGCAAGTTTTGCCAGAGCTGCCGAAGTTTTGCTCATCTGCATCAGTGAAAAAGTACTCTCCTGCATTCTCGCACCCCCACTGGCACTTAAAATGACAAGCCCTTGTTTTTTTTCTATCGCGCGGTTGACTGCTCGCACAATCTTTTCCCCCTCAACAGAACCCAAAGAACCACCCATAAAGGCAAAGTCAAAAATCACGATTTGCACAGCTACACCGTTCATCCGGCACTCACCGCTTACAACAGAAGAGTTTTTGCCAGTTTTTGCATGTGCCTCTTCAAGTCTTTTTTTATAAGATATCTTGTCAGTAAAATTGAGCGGGTCAACTGGCTTTAAGTTTGCGTCATACTCAACAAAAGTACCCTCATCCGCCAAAAGTTCGATTCTCTCTTTGACACCTATACGGATATGATAACCACACTTTGGACAGACATGCTTCTGGTTTTCCACCTCTTTGTAGTACATCAAAGATTCACATGATTTACACTTTACCCAATGCGCTGGCGCCTCGCTTTTCACGGGCTCTTTTGAGTCTTTGTTTCGAGAAAAAATACTTAAGAGGTTCAAAAAATATCCTTTGAGACAATAATGGATGAAATTATAGCGAAATTCTACTTGATTTGAAAATTTCCATATGCAGTTTTAGCATATGGAATAAGAGAGTTAAGAGAGTAGTTTTTTAACGATGCTTCTTGCCGCTTCACGACCGTCATAAGCTGCCGTTACGACCAAATCAGCACCTCTGTAGCAGTCGCCGCCTGCATAGATGCCTGCCGTGGTTGTTTCATGGGTCTCTTCATTGACGACTATACCGCCCCATTTGTTTGTGCTTATGCCGTTTTCTGCTAAGAAAGATGGGACTTCAGGGTCAAAGCCAAGCGACGTGATGATAACATCTGCGTTTACTCTGTATTCGCTGCCTCTTACCTCTTCCATTTTTTGGCGTCCGCTCTCATCTTTTGCGCCCAAAGTTGTTTTGACTACTTCAACAGCGATAGCGTTGCCTTTTTCACTTAGTATTATCTCTTTTGGTGCGGCAAAAAATGTAAAGTCAACGCCCTCTTCTACTGCATTTTTATACTCTTTTTGACTTCCAGGCATATTGTGTGCATCACGGCGATAGAGACACATAACGCTCTTTGCACCCTCTCTCTTTGCCGTTCTTAGGCAGTCCATCGCCGTATCGCCGCCTCCGATAACCACAACGTTTTTATCTTTAAAATCAAATTTTTTATCATAAGAGAGTTTGAAATTTTTTCTTTGAATTGCCGTGAGATAATCCATCGCTTTGTAAACATTTGGTGCTTGTTCGCCGTTGATGGAAGCTTTTTTTGCTTTTGTCGCACCCACTCCGATAAACATTGCATCATGCTTGTCGGCAATCTCTTCAAAAGTTATATCTTTGCCTACTTCACAGTTAAGCACCAACTCCATTCCAGCTTCTACAAGAAACTTTATACGACGCTCTATAATCTTTTTATCAAGTTTAAAGTTCGGGATTCCATAAGTAAGAAGTCCGCCTGCTCTGTCACTTCTCTCATACATCGTCACAGCAATTCCTGAGCGTAAAAGGTAAGTTGCACATGACAATCCTGCCGGACCGCTACCGATGATGGCTACTTTTTTGTCTGTAATGATGCCCGGAAAGTCAGGCTTGTAGCCCGCTTTAAAACCCTCTTCCGTGATGTATGTCTCAACTGAGCCGATTGTGATAGCACCGTGTCCGTCGTTTAGTGTACAGTCACCCTCGCAAAGTCTGTCATGTGGACAAACTCTTCCCATGACTTCGGGAAACGGTGAGGGCTCATTTGAGAGTTTAAATGCAAACTCCAAATCCTTCTCACTTACGGCTTTAAGCCACTGCGGTACATAGTTATGGAGCGGACATTTGTTGAGACAAAACGGGTCTCCACACTGGATACATCTCTCACTTTGAGTTGCTGCTTCGTTCTTGTCAAAAACCTCATAAATCTCGCCAAAATCTTTTGTTCTCTCAACGACTAATCTTTTTCTAGCTTCGATTCTCTCAGTATTTAAATACTCTCTCATGATTAATCTCCGATCTCTAAGTTCATAGGTAGTTTTGTTAGGTTTTTAGGCTTCACAAGCCAGAAATTTCTTACCTCTACTCTAAAGTTTTCAAGCAGTGCTTTTGCTTTTTTACTTCCAGTCTCTGCAAGATAATCTTTGAGAAGTCTCTTCAAGTAGTGTCTTGCTTCATCGCTATCATCCGTATCGATGCGTACTGGCTCAACAAGCTCACGGTTAACATTTTCAATAAACGTATGGTCAGCATCATAAACAAAGCTGATACCGCCCGTCATACCTGCACCAAAGTTGATACCGGTACGTCCTAAGATAACTACAACACCGCCTGTCATATACTCACAAGCATTATCTCCCGTTCCCTCTACAACCGCGAGTGCGCCTGAGTTACGTACACCAAATCGCTCGCCGACACTTCCGGAGATATAGAGTTTTCCGCCTGTTGCGCCATAGAGACATGTATTGCCCCCTGCTGCAAACTTTTCACCCTCGTTTGATGATTTGATGATTATCTTGCCGCCGTGCATACCCTTGCCGATATAGTCATTTGCTACACCCTCAAGATAGAGAGATACACCCGGAACTAAAAATGCGCCGAGTGCCTGCCCTGAGATTCCTGTAAGGTTAATGCGTATAGTATCGCTTGCAAGACCCTTATCTCCATAATACTGAGCTATCTCACCGCTGATGAGTGCGCCGAAACTTCTGTTGACATTTGTAATCTCACGAGTAATGCGTACCTGATTTTTTGGATGCTTGATAGAGTTCATTGCCTCTTTTAAAACATCTTTTTCAAAGCTGTTGTCATCAAAAGGAGCGTTACATGGCTCTTGACATGTATTGACACCCTTTTCTTGATGCAGAAGTGCGCTAAAATCAAATTTTTGTGCAAATGTGTCATCTACCACTTTAAAGAGGTCGCTTCTTCCAATCATCTCTTCCATTGTTCTAAAGCCAAGTTCTGCCATGATAGAGCGAACATCTTCTGCTAAAAGCGTGAAGTAGTTTACTAGCTGATGTACATGCCCTTTGAAAAACTCTTGACGAAGCTTCTCGTTTTGCGTTGCTATACCTACAGAGCATTTGTTGACGTGGCAGATACGAAGCATCTTACAACCGACAATCGTTAAAACTCCAGTACCAAACGCATAGCTCTCTGCTCCCAAAAGTGCCGCTTTTACGACATCAAGACCTGTTTTTAGTCCGCCGTCAGCCTGAACTTCTACTAAACCTCTGAGGTTATTTGCTTTTAGTGCATTATGCGCTTCACTAAGTCCAAGTTCCCAAGGATTTCCTGCAAACTTGATAGAAGTAAGCGGTGCGGCACCTGTTCCGCCGTCTCCGCCGGAGATGATAATCTTGTCGGCATACGCTTTTGCAACACCCGCTGCAATCGTTCCAACACCCAAAGTTGAAACAAGTTTTACCGCTACTTTTGCTTTTGGATTGACCTGTTTTACGTCAAAAATCAACTGCGCCAAATCTTCAATCGAGTAGATATCATGGTGTGGCGGAGGCGAGATAAGCGTTACACCCGGAACTGTATGGCGTAGTTTGCCGATAAGTGGAGAGACTTTATGTCCCGGAAGTTGTCCGCCCTCTCCGGGTTTTGCACCCTGAGCAACTTTTATCTGAATCTCTTCTGCGCTTCTTAAGTATGCCGCCGTGACACCAAATCTCCCCGATGCAACCTGCTTAATCTTAGAGTTTCTATCTGTTCCAAAACGCTCACTATCCTCTCCGCCCTCTCCTGAGTTGGACTGTGCGCCTATCTGATTCATGGCAAGTGCTATGGTCTCATGCGCCTCCGGAGAGATAGAGCCAAGACTCATAGCAGCGGATGCAAACCTTTTGAAAATCGCCTCTTTTGGTTCAACTTCCGAGATATCTATAGCTTTTCTGTCCGACTTAATCTCCAAGAAATCACGGATAAACTTCAAACCTCTTCCATTGACAAGGTTTCTTAGTTTCTCATAATCTTTCTTTGTTCCGCTCTCTGCAACTGCATGGATAGCTTGGATAACGGCAGGACCAAAGTCATGGTGTTCTTGATCTGTATAGAACTTGTAGTAGCCGCCGATGTTTAGAGGGAAAATCTTCTTAAAGCCGTTATCTTCAAATGCCTCTGCATGATACTTTGCAAGTCTTGCATCAATATCTTCATAGTTTAGTCCACTAAGTGCGGCGTGAGATGTTGCAAAACAGTCGTTTACAACTTCATGGTTAAGACCCATAATGTCAAAAAGACCTGCATTTCTGTAAGATGCAATCGTTGATATACCCATTTTGGACATAATCTTCAAAATCCCTGCATTTAGAGAGTTGTGTACTGCTTTAAGAGCTGCATTGCAGTCGATTTTTACAGCGTTAGATCTGTTTGCATGATCAATTACACTCTCTGCTAAGAGCTTAGGATGGATAGCATTTGCACCGTACCCTATAAGCACCGCTGCACTGTGTGAATCAGAGACTTCACCTGTTACAGCCACCATAGATGCCAAATGGCGCACTTTTGCTTTTAAAAGAGCGATATTTAATCGTCCGATAACCATTGCCATCGGGATGATTCGCTTACTCTTGCTAAACTCATAATCATCAAGGATAATGATACGTGTCCCCTCATTTTTAACAGAAGATATAATAGTCTCCACCAAAGCATCAAGTGACTTTTTCAAATCACTCTCATAAGCCGTGGAGAATGTTTTGTTGCGATAAAAATCTTGATAGCTAGGTGATTTTTTGTCACCGAATGATTTTAAGATATTTAACTTCTCGCTTGTGATGATAGGCGAGATAGATTTGAGACGGTGTGCATGAAAAGGAACTTCATCAAGGATGTTATGTACCTCTCCAAAGCCCGTATTTAAGCTCATAACCACTTTTTCTCTGATTGGGTCGATTGGAGGGTTTGTTACTTGAGCAAATTTTTGTTTGAAAAAGTCTGTAAATGCTCTTTGCTTCTGTGAAAAACATGCAAGCGGAGTATCGTCTCCCATAGAACCAACCGCCTCTTTGCCCTCAAGCATCATAGGCTCGATAACCTGCTCTACGACTTCATGAGTGATGTTAAAATATCTCTGTCGTGCGATAAGCTCTTTTTTATCATATTCCGGTTTTGACATATACTGATCTACAACATGCTCTTGCAGGTAGATCATATGCTCGTTAAGCCACTTCATATATGGGTTGGAACTTTTTAGGTAGTCGTTGATTTCACTGTTTTTGAAAATTTTTCCAAATTTAAGGTCAAGTCCGATCATCTCGCCGGATTGCAGACGTCCTCTCTCTTTAATCTCCTCTTCAGGGATATCTACAACGCCATATTCACTTGCGATAAGAAGCGTGTCATCTTTTGTAATGATATATTTTGAAGGGCGAAGACCGTTTCTGTCAAGTACACAGCCGACGTAGCGTCCATCTGTTACGGAAAATGCCGCAGGACCGTCCCATGCTTCAAAAACAGTTGAGTGAAACTCATAAAATGCTCTAAGTTCCGGATCCATATGAGGCGCATTTTGCCATGCAGCAGGGATAACCGCACGAACTGCTTTGAAAAAATCCATCCCATTGACAAGTAAAAACTCAAAAAAGTTGTCCGCTGAAGCACTGTCTGAAGATTTTGGCTGCAAGATAGGAAGGATTCTTTGAATCTCCTCATCGGTAAAGACTTCACTCTTGATAGACTCTGATTTTATCTCAACATTGAAGCGATTTCCCTCAACAGAGTTGATTTCGCCGTTGTGTGCTACTGCACGGAAAGGTTGCGCAAGTCTCCACTCAGGAAGCGTGTTGGTTGAAAATCTTTGGTGAAAGAGTGAAAAAGAGATTTTGAAACTCTCATCTTGTAAATCTTTATAAAACTCTTGGATATGCGTAGGCATAACAAGACCCTTATAAGAGAGAACTTTAGAGCTCATCGAAGCGATGTAAAAGTCTCTGTCCCCCTCTAGTTTATGCTCACTCTCTTTGCGTGAGAGGTAAAGCAGTGCTTCAAATCTGTTAGTAGCCATAATAGAGTTTGGAGTTATAAAAAGCTGTACGATAGTCGGAAGTGATGCGAGAGCTTGCTCGCCGAGTGCTTTTACATCAACGGGAACATCTCTTTTTAAGACTACTTTTAAGTCATTGTTTGCACAAACTTCTTCTATGGTTGCAAGGTGATTTTTATCTTTTGTAAAAACACAGGCAACGGCAAATTGCGCAGGAAGCTCGATACCGCTTTTAGCAGCTTCTTTACGCAAAAACTCTTCAGGCAAAGAGAGAAGCAAACCGCTTCCATCGCCGGTTTTTCCATCCGCTGCCACCGCACCTCTGTGCATCATTCTCTCTAATGCGGTTATGGCATCATCAAGAACTTTGTGTGACGCTTTGTTTTTGATATTTGCAACAAGACCAAAACCACAATTATCCTTGAATGATCTCAACAAATCATGATATGCAACCATACTAACTCCTAAATTCAGAAATTTCTGTAATTTTTTTACAAATTTAATCTATTTTTAAACTAACTTGTTCTATTTAAAGATTAAGCGTTGCATTATACATTTCAAAGGTTTAAAAATTTATAATACAGCTATATTTTTTCAGTAAAAATAAAAATAGTGTGTATAAAAGAAGCGGGCAATGCAAGGTTTTATAGTAAATATCAACAGAGTCAAAGATGAAAATCTTATAGTCACAATAATATCGAGAGAAAACTTAGATACTCTTTATAGGTTTTATGGTGCACGCCATGGAGTTATCAATCTCGGATTTAAAATCGACTATGAAATAGACAACTCTTCTAAAGCGACAATTCACAGGCTAAAAGATGTCATTCATATAGGATACAGATGGCTTGGCGACTATAAACTCTTGCGTCTTTGGCAAGATTTTTGCGCCCTCTTTTACAAACATCTCAAAGATGCTGACACGCTTGATACTTTTTACTTCGACCTTTTAGAAAATGCTTCACAAAACTGGAATAGACAAAACCCAAAGAGAGTTGCTATTGAGTCTTATATAAGACTGCTTGAACATGAAGGAAGACTTCATAAAGAGTTTGAGTGTTTTTTATGTTCTGAGATGATTGAGCAAGAGGAAATCGCCCTTATCCGCGCCTATCTGCCAACACATAAACATTGTGCACATACATATGGTTTTACTAAAAGTGGCATTGAAGAGCTTTTTGAAAACCACTCCTCTCTTTTTTTAAACGATGCGGAGGTAGAGAGGCTCTGGATAACGCTTTTAGAGGGAATCTAAAGTTTTTTTCGCTAAAATTTTGACAATTTTACAAAAATGGATGTTCCTATGTTTGCAACTGTCAAATCCCGTATTCTTGTAACTATCATACTCTTTGGTGCCCTTGCTGTAGGTTTTATGTATCTTTATATCTCTTATACATTTAACGACTTCTCCAATAAAACCGCAAAAAAATCTCTTGATATGCTCAGCCAATCCATCTTTCAAACGCTCACACAAAGCATGCTTGCTGGGGATGCAGCGGTAGTTCAAGCAACCATAGAGAGCGCAAAAACCATCAAGGGTATCGAGAAACTAGATGTGACAAAATCACAGCTCGTTCTTGATCTCTACCCAGATGGAGGCAAACACTTCTCCACCGATACGGTCATCTCTGAAGTTTTTGCAACAAAAGAGCCAAAAAACATCGAGAAAAAAGAGCAAAATCACCACACCATCCAACTTCTCAACCCTATGAAAGCCGAAGCAAACTGCCTTGCATGTCACTCTAACGCTAAAGAGGGAGACATCCTTGGGGTTATGAATCTCATCATCTCTCTTGATGATAATGACACGGAAATTCAAGCGACAAAAAACATCCTTCTTATCACGCTTAGCTCTGTCTTTCTTCTCTTTGTTCTTATCATCAATACATTTTTCAAAAAAGAGGTCATTAAGCCCATAGATGAGTTGCGCATCCGTATCCGCGCGCTTGTTGATGGCGATAGAGATTTGACAAAGCGCATCGAAGTTGTACGCCAAAATGAGTTTGCTGCTTCTGCACACGCTATCAATGATTTTGTCAGCAACATTCAAAACACAATCAACGAAGTAAAATCTCTTGGAAGAGAAAACGTCTCTATCGCAAATACTATCACAAAATCCTCCTCCTCTATCCATAGCAGCGTCAATGAAGAGGGACACATCGTACTTGAGACAACCCACAAGGGCAAAACCATCAAAGAGATTCTTGACAACTCCATCCTTATTGCAAGACAAAC
>DKFQ01000066.1:65884-67007 GCA_002452425.1 Sulfurimonas sp. UBA6792
GAGGATTTGCTGTTGTTGCAGATGAAGTCCGCAAACTTGCAGAACGAACACAACGCTCACTTGGAGAGATTGAGATAAGCGTGAACACCATCGTGCAATCCATCAATGACATAAGCGACAAAATGCATACAAATGCGCGTGGGATGGAAAAACTCACAACTATTTCTCAAGATGTAGAGGAGAAAATCAACGAAACATCGTATGAGATGAAAAACTCCATTGAAGTAGCAAAAAAATCTGTGCAAGATTCAGAGATGATGGTAAAGCAGACAGATGAAATTATCGGTCAAATCAACGAAATAAACAGACATTCCCTCTCAAACAAAGAGAGAGCGTTGAGCATAAAAGAGGAGTCCAACCGCCTTTTCAACGTTGCAAACTCACTTGAATCCCGCCTCAATGAGTTTAGAAGCTAAGCTTTCTTAGCCACTAAAGAGGCGACTTTTATCTTCTCGCCTCGAAGATTAGTATCAACTCTCTCTTCATAGTAAATAACATCAAGACCTATAAAAGAGTGTAGAAGTTCATTTTTACGCAAAAGATAGTCAAGATTTGTCGTAGGCATATTAAAATCCCCATGTGCCACGATAAATGTCTCGAACATCAAAACGCCTCCACTTTTAAGCGCGTCTTTCATCTGAGAAACAAGACGGCGATTGAGGTAGTTGACATTGACTATAAGGTCATATTGATTTGGCGTAAGATTGTATTTATCCAAATCTGTATCTATTTTGTTTATCATCGCACTCTTTTTTACTTTGCCAAGCGCATAATCAGAGATATCAACCGCATCAACCATAAATCCCAAATCAGCCAAATAGTGCGCGTTACGCCCTGTTCCACACGCTATATCGATTGCTTCTCCTACTTTTGCATGCGAGATATACTTTGCAACTAAGGGCGATACTTCCTGAGGCATAGGGTTATCCAAGTATCTTTCATTCCATCTTTGTTTGTCTTCTAACATAAAAACCTCCTGCTTTTTGTGTTCAAATAATATCTAAAAAAAATATTTTGATTCTTGATTGTAGCCAATTTTTCACCACACGCCTTCAAGCTCATAGCCGCAGTGTGGGCACGCGCCGTTTTTATCAAGCGCATTTTTCACAAACTGACCTATGTT
>DKFQ01000103.1 GCA_002452425.1 Sulfurimonas sp. UBA6792
GTTTGTGATGCGTTGTGACGACTATCTTTTGCCCTCTTAAAATCAACTCGTCAAGCATAACTTTAAAGAGTGCCGCCGCCTCGTCACTGTCAGTTCCCAGCTCTATCTCATCAACCCCGACAAGCGCATCTCTGTACTCAAAAATCCTTGAGAACTCCTGCATACGCCCTGCAAAAGTGGAGATATCATTTTTGACATTTTGGGGGTCGTCGATGATGGCAAGTATGTTTTTAAAACTGCCAACATGAGATTTGTGTTCGTTTAGTTTCATGGGGATAATGTACTTTGCCATAAAAGCCGCACTTAAAATCGACTTTAAAAGCATAGTTTTTCCGCCAGCATTGACACCTGTTATCATCAAGATATTTTTGGAAAAATCTACGCTGATGGGCTTTGCGTGGTGCAGAGCAGGATGGATAAATCCCTCTAAAATGATTTTGGCATCTTTTTTTGATTTTATAAGCTGGAGATTTTTGCTCTTTGCAAACAAAACTCTTGCCTGGTAGTTGTCAAACTTCGTAAACTCTTTGTCTATAAAGTTGAGAAACGGCAGAAGGAGGGCAAGTTTGGAGGAGAACTCTTTTGCGTAAGTGTAAAAAATTGCCTCTCTCTCTTGCGTAATGTAGCGAATCTGCTCTTTTGCTTTGAGGATAACATCTGGCGAGACATAAAAACCGCCGCCGCTGCTTCTGCCTACAATAGCACCTTTTAAGACATGGTTGAAGCCGCCACGTACCAACAGAGACTCTTCATCGTTGATGAGATGAACTTGCGTGTCTATAAGATAAGGCGAGATTTTTGGGCTTGAAGTGAGTCTTTTGAGCGAACTGCTGATGTTGGCTTTATGCTCTTTTATCCTCTGTGCCAAACCAAAAAGTGCCTCATCTAGGTTCTCTTCAAATTTGCCATCATGCGTAAAGTACTTCTCAACCTCAAAAAATTTCGGCTCAATAACGAACTTTTCCATCCACTCGCCGATAATGCCGCTAAGATTTTTGTTCTTAAAGTAGCGAAAATAGCGCACAACTTTGACAAACTCAAAAATCTGCTCAAACTGTAGCACGCCCTGTTTTTGGAGATGAAGCTTTGCGTTTGTAAAGTCTGCAACTTTTGGAGGCGCTCTAAACTCGATGGCATCAAGTGCTTGGATATAGCGAAAATGAAGCTCTTGATCGCCCTCTATGTAAAGTGAACTCTCGCGAGCAAAAAAGTATCGAAAGGAGTTTATATGCTCGTTTAAATCGAGTTGATTGATAAGAGTATCAATCTTAGAAGCCGCATCTACTCGCATTTTGACGCGCTAATCATTTGACCGTTAAAGGGAGTTTTTTCTTTGCCTATAAAAGTATAAGTGCCGATACTTAGGGTAAAGTTTGTGTTATTGACATCAAGCGCACCACATTTGACGGTGGCGTTTTGGTTAAACCTTGCAACAACATCAAGCATTTTATCTCTTTGTGTATCGGCATAGGTGTTAAATGCCAAAGCAAANNGTAAAGTAGTGCAGAACTAAGAAAAAAAGTCCTACGACAACGATCCCTACGAGATAAGCCACTACACCGCTCCTCTGATTTGGTATGTCAAATCACCTGCACCAAAGCCTATGATAAGCCCTTTATCTAGTGTTTTGAGCTCCTCTTTGTCTTTTATGACGCTTATGGTATTGTTGGCTCTTTGGATTTTGTCCGCCATGGTAAGGTTGTAGCGTTTAAATTTCTCGGCAAAATCGATTTCTCTCTTTGCTTCACCCGCCGACCAAACAGGCAGGATAATCAACTCCTGCGCACCCTCAAAACAGTTGATAAATTCCTCAAGGTTGTCAATGGTGCGAGAGTATTTGTGCGGTTGCCAGATAGCTGTAATTTTGTCAAAACCTTTAAGATGCGCATACTCTTTTACTGATTCAAATGTTGCTTTTATCTCAGTTGGGTGGTGACCGTAATCATCAATGATAACGCTTCCATCTTCTACTCCGACAATGTCAAAGCGTTTTTTGATACCTTTAAATGTAAGTATTTTTTCTCTGATAATCTCAATATCCATTGACTCTTTTGCCGCCAAAATCGCCAAAGACGCATCAAGAGCGATATGTTTGCCAAATCCCCAAACATCAAAACTTCCCAAATCTCTAAGCGTAAAACGGGTATGCGGTTCATCGTTGATAAGAACAAATTCTATATTTGTGATGTCACGGCTTGGGTAGAGCCACTGGGCTTCTATGTCGCCCATAAGTTTGCCCAAAAACGGATCTTCGGCGTTTAAAACACGATGGGGAGCAGATTTTATAAAAGTTTTGTATGATTCATAAAAGAGTTCAAAGTTATAGTCATAGTATTCCATGTGTTCCGGTTCGGCATTGACGACTATGGCACAGTGAGGGTTTGAGTTTATAAAACTGCCGTCACTCTCATCGGCTTCAAATATCATCACATCGTTTGTATCGTCGTAGCGTACATTGGAACCAAATGCTTTTGACTCTGCACCGATGATGGCTGAACCATCCATGATAGCTGTGAGTATCGCTGTCGTCGTGCTTTTTCCATGCGCTCCCGCAACAGAGTAAACTTTCAAATCTCCCAAAATCTGCGGCAGTGCTTCACGGCGTGCGAGGACTTCGATTCCCTTTGCTTTTGCTGCTACTATTTCGGGATTGTCTGGGCGGATAATGGCAGAGTGAATAACCAAATCTTGCTCGTTTATGGCAGAAGCATCATGAGGGATGGTTATAGAGATGCCAAGTTTGCGCAGTTTCTGTGTGATAAGCGTATCGGCGATATCCGAACCGCTGATTTCATGTCCTTTGTAGCGCATATACTGTGCCAAGCCTGAAATACCGATACCGCCAATCCCTATAAAATGAATTTTCATATGCTTACTCCCCACTGCTTTGGGCATTTTCAAGCAATTTTCGTGCCTCTTTTTCATTAAAAGAGCTTATATAAAAAGTTCCCGCTTCTTGTGTTGCATCGACATCCGCGACAATCTCTAAAAAATCATCAAGCGGGATATTTTTGGCAGCGGCAAGCTTGTGGATTTTAAGTGCTTTTGAGAACTCTTTGTCATTGCTAAGACCGCCAAGAACCTCAAA
>DKFQ01000111.1 GCA_002452425.1 Sulfurimonas sp. UBA6792
TTGCATCGTAAGTGAAGTCTATGATAGAGCGGCGGAAGTGGCTGCAGATATCAAAAAGCTCTTCGGCTTTGATCTCTTTGTTTTTGAGATAATCAAGAAAACCACGCATGATAGGGCAGTCCCCAATCTCAACTTCCCCTGCAATCACCCCCATAAAGTAGTCAAAAACACCACTTGCATAATCATCAATAAATGTTTTTATATCGATATCGTGTTGCTTTAAAATCTTACGAGGAGACTCATACGAGAGCCACTGTGCCAAAATGCCCTCTTTTGAGGCTCTTAAAGCAGCTGCATTTTTTACTAGATTTGGGACTTTTTTTTCCATGTTTTTACCCTATTTGACTTTTAAGATTTTACTAATGATTTCGTATGTATTTTTAGAGAGGCTTTGCTCTTGGGCTACACGCTCAAGCTCTTTGTGCATCACGTTTTTGTTCTGCTCATTGAGCTTTTCATAGATTTTAAACGCACCCGCCAGAGAGGATGCCATCTGCGGATTTATCTTGTCTATCTCTATGATTTTGTCTGCTACAAACTTATATCCCAAACCATTTTTAGCATGAAAATGTTTGTAGTTTCTAGCAAATACCCCGATAAGAGAACGAACCAGATTTGGAACAAGCTCATTGTACGCATCGTCATTTTGAAGTGCCATCACACGATCAAGCGTTCCATCTCTGTGTGAAGCCGCCAAAATAGAGAAATATTTTTGCATAACAAGCGTCTCATCTTTGTGTTTTTTGTAAAAATCATCCAACGCAACGGCTCCGAGATTTGGCGAGATATTTTCCAAAACATCAAGTGCGGCGATTTTGTCTGTCATCGTTATGGCGTTGTTGTACTGCTCATGCGCCATAGCCGCTACCTCGTCGCTCTCAAGAGAAGCCAGAAGCTTAAGTGTGCGGTTTTTGAGGCTTCTCTCGCCTATACTTTGCGCATCCAGCTCTTTTGAGTGTGGTTTATGGTTGTCTGTATAGAGTGCCAAAAGTTGCCCTTTGTATCTTTGTGCGAGATGTTTTTGGAGCTTCTCTTTTGCCTCATAAATGCACTCAAAATCTATAACTTCCTCTTTTTGCATAATCGCCGAAACGCTAGGAAGTTCCAAAAGCAACGCTTTGTAAGAGAGGTCAAGCGAACTCTCCAGCACATGCCCATACGCCTCCACGTACGCTTCATCTATCTCCCCGCCGCGCATCAACGCTTGAATAACCTCAAGCGCAAAGGATTGCGCTGATTCGTACTTTACAAAACTGTTCGTATCATGCTTCATCAAAAAGGCGTAATTGCTCTCTTTTTGCTCTATGACAATAGGAGCGGAAAAATCCCTGTTTATGGATAAAACAGGCTTGGAAGCGAGTTTGAAACCAAACTCCTCACTCTCTTTTGAGATAAGAAGCGTTTTTTCTTCCACGATTTTGCCGCTCTCATCCAAAAGTGCCATTTTTAGCGGGTAAAAGTAAGGAAGTTGTTTGCTTCCATCCACTGCATTTGGGACAACTTGCGTGAGTGTGAGCGTATATCTGCCATCTTCAAACTTCTCATCCACCAAAAGTTTTGGTGTGCCTGACTGATGGTACCATCTCTTAAACTGCTCCAAATCCAAGCTTGCCCGCACTGCTCATCGCCCACAAAAAGTCATCCGTTCGCACCGCTTGCCCATCAAACTTCTCAAAGTACAAATCCATCGCCGCACGGTACTTCTTCTCGCCCAAAAGCGTGTGAAGCATGCGGATAACCTCCGCTCCTTTTTCATAGACCGTTGCGGTGTAGAAGTTGTTTATCGCCATGTATGAATCGGGTTGGATGGGGTGTGCCGTAGGAGAAGCATCTTCTACAAACTGTCTCTCTCTTAGAGCCTTGACATCCTCTATGCGCTGCACCTCTTTTGAGTTCAAATCCGCTGAGAAGCACTGGTCACGAAAGACCGTCAACCCCTCTTTGAGTGTGAGCTGAAACCAGTCACGGCAAGTGATGCGATTTCCCGTCCAGTTATGAAAGTACTCATGGGCGATAACGCTCTGAATTCCCATAAAGTTCGCATCCGTCGCACTCTCCTCATCCGCTAGAACATAAGCGGAGTTGAAGATGTTCAGCCCCTTGTTCTCCATCGCCCCCATGTTAAAACTATCCACCGCCACGATATTATAGACACTTAAATCATACTCTCGTCCATAAACCTCTTCATCCCAGCTCATCGCCTCTTTGAGCGACTTCATGGCGTGTTTGCATTTGGATTCGTTGCCTCTGTCGGTATAGATAGCAAGCCTCACATATTTGGAGCTTTTAGTGATAAACTTGTCCTCAACAACGCCCAAATCTCCCGCCACAAGCGCAAAAAGATAGGACGGTTTTGGATGCGGATCAAACCACGTCACCCCATGTCTGCCATCATCTAGCCTAAAGTTGGACTCTCTGTTCCCGTTGCTAAGAAGTACGGGATAACGCCCCCTGTCCGCCACAAGCGTTGTTTTAAGCACCGCCATCACATCGGGACGGTCTATATATGGAGTGATGCGTCTAAAACCCTCAGGCTCATTTTGCGTACAAAAGATAGCCCCCGATTTGTAAAGCCCCTCAAGCTCACTGTTGAGATGCGGATAGATTTTGTTGATAATGATAAGCTTAAACATCTCAGGAACATCCAAAACCCTCAAATGCGCATCTTCTATGACATAACTGCTAACGTCGAGTTTTTTGTCATTTAAGTATATCTCCAAAAGCTCAAGCTCAACACTATCAAGCACCAAATCCTTTGCACCTTTGTCCATCTTTACGATGTTTAAAAGGCTAGTAACCTGCGTATGCTCCTCAAAAAGCTCAAAAACCAAATCGCAAGTTTTGATAGTAAACGGCGGTGCTTTATAATCTTTTAGGTAAATAGTCTCAACTTTGTTCATAATGCTTCTTTCAATATTTTTTATAATAATAGCACAGCAGAGCCAGCCAAGCTCTTTTACCGCCACCAAAATCTGCAAAAGTGGGTGATTTTGAGTAAAAACATAGTAGATTGCCAAACAATACCTAAAGACTCTTTTAAGATTCGCTAGTTTATGAAATAAGCTGTATAAGGATTGAAAAAAGGAATAAAAAAGGCTAAAAGCCCTCTATAAAGGGCTTTTAAGAAGTTTCAACAATAATAAAATCCTAGGCTTAATACATCCCAGGCATACCGCCCATGCCGCCCATATCAGGAGCCGCAGGCTTCTCTTCAGGTATCTCATAAATCGCCGCTTCTGTTGTTAAAAGAAGGCTTGAGATAGATGTAGCGTTTGTAAGTGCCACACGACCTACTTTAAACGGATCGATGATTCCCGCCTCAAACATATCTACATATTCGCCAGTTGCCGCGTTAAATCCGATGTTCTCATTTGTAGCATTTTCAACTGCATTGACTACTACACCCGCATCGTATCCCGCATTTGTTGCTATCTGCTTGAGTGGGGCTTTTATGGCACGCAAGATTATCTCTGCACCGATTTTTTGATCACCGCTCAAGTCCAGTTTTACTTTTGCCGCCGCACGAACAAGAGCAGCTCCGCCACCTATAACGATGCCCTCTTCAACAGCTGCTTTTGTAGCCGAGAGCGCATCATCAACACGGTCTTTTTTCTCTTTCATCTCAGTCTCGCTCGCCGCACCGACTTTGATAACCGCAACACCGCCGCTAAGTTTTGCAAGTCTCTCTTGAAGTTTCTCTTTGTCGTATTCGCTTGTAGTCGCCGCTACTTGAACTTTGATCTCCGCAACTCTTGCCTGAACTGCCTCAGCCTTTCCTGCACCGTTTACGATAACAGTGTTGTCCTTGTCTATAACGATGCGAGAAGCTTGTCCAAGGTGTTGGATGGTAGCACCGCTTAGCGTATGCCCTGTCTCCTCAGAGATAACAGTTCCGGCAGTTAAAACCGCTATATCGTGAAGCATAGCTTTTCTTCTGTCACCAAACCCTGGAGCTTTTACAGCAGAGATGTTTAGGACTCCGCGAAGCTTGTTAACAACAAGAGTTGAGAGTGCCTCACCTTCTACATCCTCAGCGATGATAAGAAGCGGACGGGAAGTTTTTTGAACCTGCTCTAAAACAGGAAGCAGGTCTTTAAGTGATGTTACTTTACTGTCAACCAGTAAAATCCACGGATTTTCAATCTCCGCCACCATCTTTTCAGTATTTGTGATGAAATATGGGCTCAAATATCCACGGTCAAACTGCATACCCTCAACGACTGCAAGCTCATCAACGATTCCCTTTGCTTCTTCTACAGTGATAACACCGTCTTGCCCCACTTTTTCCATAGCCTCGGCTATCATGTTGCCGATTTGCTCATCAGAGTTTGCAGAGATAGTTGCCACTTGCGCTATATCTTTTTTGCCGTTAATCGCCTTGCTTGACGCTTTTAGGTGTGCCAAAATAGCTTCACAAGCCTTGTCCATTCCGCGCTTTACCTCGATAGGATTTGCACCTGCAGTTATGTTTCTTAGACCCTCAGAAAAGATAGCATTTGCCAAAACAGTAGCCGTTGTTGTACCGTCTCCTGCCTCATCCGCCGTTCTTGAAGCCACATCTTTTACAAGCGTTGCACCCATATTTTCAAGCTTATCGCTAAGTTCTATCTCTCTTGCGACAGAAACACCGTCTTTTGTGATGACAGGGTTTCCATAACTCTTCTGAATCAAAACATTGCGACCACGAGGTCCCATTGTCACTTTTACTGCATCTGTTAGTTTTGCAACACCGCGAGCAAGGGCATTTCTTGCGTTATCTGAAAAAATTATCTCTTTTGCCATATCTGTTTCCTTTTATTTTTTATATACATCTCGAAAAAATCATTTTTCGTAGCTTTAGGGGGTTGTAAGGACACACTCAAACGGACTTGTTCGTTTGAGTGTGTAACATCAGTTTATTATTCCAAAAATATCTTCTACTTCCAAAACCAGATATTTTGTACCATCAAGCGAAACTTCACTGCCGGAAAACTTTCCAAAAAGAACAACGTCACCGCACTTAAGCTCACTAACCTCAGAACTTACCGCCACAACTTCGCCACGTGAAGGCTTCTCTTGTGCATTATCAGGAATAATAATACCACTTGCCGTAGTATTTGCCTCTTCTACTCTTTTGATTAGGACTCTTTTTCCTAACGGTTGAAAATTCATATAAAACTCCTTAAATAATAGTGTTTAGAGCCGCAATATTACAAAAAAAAGGTAACAAAGTCAATACTCTTAGTCTTGCAGACTAAACTTATCTTATTGTTTTAACTCAATTATATTGATATCAACCCTCATCGAACTTCTCTTGCTAATTTTCCATCAGCATATTCCCTTTCTCTTAGGTAAAATAAAGTTTTAAACAAGTATAATTCTGCCTCTTAAAAGATGTCAGGGTAGCTCAGCTGGTTAGAGCACTGGTCTCATAAGCCGGGGGTCGGGGGTTCGAGTCCCCCCTCTGACACCATTTTTTTAAGATTCCGAATTAGCTCAGCGGTAGAGTAGGTGACTGTTAATCACTTGGCCACTGGTTCGAATCCAGTATTCGGAGCCACCCTTTTTAAACCCCCACAAGATAGCCATTTCAGCCAACTTTTTTATTATTCGGTGTCGTTTCGGTGCTATTTAGTGCCACACTTTTTTCTAAGAATGCAGCTCTTTTTTTCTCATCCCTTTTGATATATTTTGCATATCTGCTTAAAGTCATAGTTGAATCTGTATGACCTAGCATATTTGATATCCAAAGAATATCCTCGCCATTTTCTAACATTACAGTTGCAAATGTATGTCTTGTATGGTAAATTGGACGATACTTAAAACCGCACTTTTGTAGCACTCTCTTCCAATGAGTGTCTCTTATGCGCTTGATATCATAGAAGTTCTCTTTATGTTCATTTAAAAAAACATAGCTGTTGTATTTGCCAGTAATGCTGTACTGATTTTGCAAATAGGGAAAAAGCGTATCTATTATATCTATATCCCTTATGATATAATTTTGATAACAAAAATTTAAAAAGGAGTTCATTATGGCATTGCATATAGATAAAAGCGGTAAAATCCAAATTGTGACACCGCCGAAGACACTTACAAGTAGTGAAAAAAAACTTTTGGAGAATAGCCAAGTTAATGAGCAACTCATCCAAAAAGCAGTAAATACTAAATTTAATGTAGTATATGGGCAGTAATGTTACTATCGTTAAAATAGACGATAAAAATATTCGTCTATATAAGGTCAAACTTCTTCAAACATTCAATTTTCATCCTGACTTAGAGAGAATAACGAGAGAAAGAGGCTTACTGGAAGAGATAATAAAGCTTGTTCAAAAAAATAAAACAAAGCTCTATCTTCTAAAAAATAGTAGTGAGATTCTAGGCTTAATAGCTTTGTCTGCTTCTAGCATTGAAGATTTTCCCGTTATTCAAGTAGATTATTTATTTGTGGATTACAAATATAGAAAAGTTTATATAGATGAGCTAGAAGGAACGATTTCAAACTATCTGCTGCTTTTTGCTATGAATGTAGCTGAAAATGTAAAAGAGACAATAGGACTAAAATATTTAGCCCTCTATCCCGATGCACAATCAGAAAAATTAATATCTCATTATAAAGAGATGGGGTTTAGTGTTTTGAATAAATATTGGTTATTTATAAAACTAAAGTGAATATTCGGTGTCATTTCGGTGCTATTTATTACTTTTAAATCGTACCAATTTTATGAATCTAAGTTTTGAAAACTCCGTAAATACGGTATTTGATTGTCAAACGAACTGCTAAACTAGGCAGTCAATAAATCATAAAAAGTTATATTTTGATTTTTGAAGCTTAAACTAATAAATTAGTTTTGCTAAACTTTAATTTTATTTTTGAATAGGAGGTTTAGTGTTAAAAAGGAGAGGATACGGGCAAAAGGAAAAGCTGATGGCAAGCCTTTATGCCAAAAACAACAAACTCTATCTAAGTATATATCACAACGGACAAAGGGTTATTAAACCTACTGGACTTGAGGATAATGCTAAAAATCGTAAGTTAGTGAGCAATGATTTACTCCCTAATGTGTTATTTCAAATTCAAACAGGACAAATTGACATATCTTCTAAAAAAGAGAGCAAGACAGTCTCTTTTTATGCGGAACTTTTTTTAAAAAGCAAAAAAGCTCTTTTAAAAGACTCCTCTTATGTAAGGTATGACTCCATTATCCGCAATCAGATTTTACCGCTCTTTGGCAATAGAGATATAAGCTCTATAAAACTATCAGAGATAAAAAAGTGGTATAACTATACTGGGTAAGCAATAGAAGTAGCGCAACATCTATCTATATTGCAAATGTCTTTAGTGCCATTTTTAAAGAGGCATTTTATGATGAGGCGGTAGAGAAAAACCCATTTGACTTTATCAAACGACCAAAAAAAGAGCAAAGCGGCGCAAAACCGTTTGATATAGAGACAATGAAATTGCTTATATCCGGTGCGGATGATGTATGGTTCAAAAACTTTTTAGCTCTATCTTTCTTTACTGGACTTAGAACTGGTGAGGCTGTCGGGCTTAAATGGGCAGATATAGACTTTAAAACTCAAGAGTTAGAAGTCAAGCGAACTAGAAGATATGGTAAAGATGTTTCTCCAAAAACTCAAAAGGGGTATAGAAGCGTTCCTATATTTGATGAACTGCTTCCATATCTCAAGAGTCAAAGAGAACTTACCAAAAAGAGCCAAAGCGAATATGTGTTTTTATCTATGTACGGCACACCGTTTAATGACGGAAACCGTATAAGAGACTACCATTGGAAAAAGTTACTGGAGAAGTTAGAACTACCATATCAAAGACTTTATGATACAAGGTCAAGCTTTGCTACTATGATGTTATCAAGCGGAAAGTTCAGTATCAATCAGGTTGCACAGATGATGGGGCATACTAATATCGAGATGTTGATATACAAGTATAATAAGTTTATACCATCGGAAATAAAAAAGATTGATAAGTCAATTGGACTGTTTTAAACAAAAGTGTGTATTAAAAAAAGTAATACTAGAAAAATATTTTAGCTACCATATAGCTACCATAGATTTTTAAAGCTCTGAAAGTTTGTATTTTAGGGGTTTTAAAAAGGGTGGCTCCGAATACTGGATTCGAACCAGTGGCCAAGTGATTAACAGTCACCTACTCTACCGCTGAGCTAATTCGGAATGTTTGATAGGGCGGAATTATACTTTATGAGGCTTAAAAAGTCAAGATTTTTGTGCTACTTTGCGCGTTTTCTTTGCTCGTTTGCGTGAAGTATGAAAAATTCCAAATTTCCGACTTTTTTTGTCACTATTTTTGATTCAGATAGGAGCTTTTGAAACCTTTTTTTACTCTCTTCATCAAAGAGCAGGTTTATATCTTCTATGGTTTGTGGTCTTTTGTCTAGCGTATTTAAAATCTCTTCATCATCATACGCTCTATTGTTTGGTTCGGCATGAACTCTTGAGGCTATGTGGATAGGTAAAGAGGCATCAAAAAGAAGAGATGCGTCATGAAGCTCCTTGTAGCTAAGTCCTACTACTGGATACGCAGGAGGTCTGTCAATGGTACCTAAATCAACTCTTGTAACATCCATTTTTAGGAGAACTTCATTGAGTTTTTCTATCTCCTCTTTTGTGTCGTTAAGCCCATGCACAAAAAGTATCTCTATAAAGAGTTTGCCTTTGTAGATATGGCTGAATTCTATGGCTTTTTTGACTATCTCTTCTATCTTTATCCCAACATGCGGTCTGTCGATTCTCTTGAACACATTGTCAGTAACCGCGTCGAGGGAGAGTTTGACTTGGTCAAGTTTTAGGAGTGAGTTAAAAACTTTCTCATCTACTAAGGTTGCGCTGTTTGTGAGTATGAGGGTTTGGGTGGAGTTTTTGATTTTGTTTAATGCGTCGATGAGTTCATCTAGGTATGGATAGAGAGTCGGTTCGCCGTTTGCAGTGATGGTTATCACGTCTATCTTGTCGTTTAAATGCTCTCTCAGTTCATTGATGATGGTTGCAACCTCTACAACATTGGCTTGCTTGTCTGTCGTAGCGCTTGGAGCAAGTTCGCAGTAGAGGCAGTCAAAATTGCACTGTTTGAGAGCAGGGGAGAGGTCTATACCCAAAGAAGAACCAAATCTTCTTGAGTTTACGGGTCCAAAGATACTCTTCACTTATTTTTTGCTAACTCTGTGACATTCAGAGATGAAATGTTTTGCGTTTTCTACAGGTACATCAGGCAAAATCCCATGTCCTAAGTTGAAGATATGTCTTTTGCCGCCCATGATATTTTGAAGTGCTTCTACGCACTCTGTTGTCGACTCTTTGGAGTACAATCTGCATGGTTCCATATTTCCTTGAAGCACGTATCTCTCACCCAGTTTCTCTTTTGCATAACCCATAGGAGTTGACCAGTCCACGCCAAATACATCAAAGTTCCCGTAAACTTTGTCTAAAAATGCAGGGATGCCTTTTGGGAACATTATGATGGGGATATGTGGGTACTTTGCTTTGAGATAATCAGCAATCTCTACCATGTATTTCCAAGAGAACTCATCATACTTTGCTGGCTCTATCGCCGCAGCCCATGAGTCAAAGATTTGAACAACATCTATGCCCGCTTCGATCTGTTTTTCCATATAAAGCTTTACAACTTCTGTCACTTTCGCCAAAATCTTATGTAAAAGTTCGGGATTTGCGTACATCATCTTTTTGCAGACATTGTATGTTTTTGTACCCTCTCCCTCTATCATGTAGGTCGCAAGTGTCCACGGAGCACCTGTAAAACCGATAAGTGCTTTGTCATCTGCTAGCTGCTCTTTGATGATTTTGATAGTTTCATAAACATAAGTAAGTTTCGATGCCGCCTCGTCACCACCTAAAAGTGCATCCAAATCCGCTTCATTTCTGATAGGCTTTTCAAAAACAGGTCCCTCTCCAACGAGAAAATCAAGTTTCATGCCCATTTCGTTTGGAACAACCAAGATATCGCTAAATAAAATTGCGGCATCAACACCAACGATATCCACAGGCTGGAGTGTAACCTCTGCGGCAAGTTTTGGATTGTGGCAGAGATTGAGAAAATTTCCTGCTTGTTTTCTTACTTCCATGTACTCTGGAAGGTAACGACCTGCCTGTCTCATCATCCAAACCGGAGTGTAAGGCGTCTCTTTGCCAAAGCATGCATCTATAAATATTTTACTCATGTGTATCCTTAAAATAGTTCAATTTTTTAATTTTTTAGTGTGCTTTTCCGACTTTACTTAAAAAGAAGAGACCCACCGCAACAGCTGTAATGGAGAGCGCTAGATAGAGTAAGTCGAGTGCGCCGTTATACTCTGTATGTCCAACTTTTTGGAAAAATCCAACAACCAAAACCATAACAATGACTTTAGAGATTTTATCTTTAAGTTGGTCGAGCGAATGAACCGCTAAGAGTTGATTTTCGCATCCATCTGCATCTTTTGCAGGGTCGATATCTGAGATAAAAAGCTCATAAAGACCAAACGAGAAGATAATCATAACAACACCGATAAGGTAAAGATCAACCGCACCAATGATGCCACCTACAACCTCTTCATGAAAATGTTCGGGATGCGCATGCGTTATGTAGGTAGTAATGACATACACTGCAGTTTCGTAAACATCAAAACTTGCAACTACAAAGAGTAAAATAGCTCCTATGAGACCAAAAACAACAGCAAGAATAATGATAAATCGTGAACTCCAAAGACTGTTTTCAAAGAATTTTTCAAACATTGTTATTTTTCCTCTTCCATCTCTGCCCATTTTTGAGCGATGCGCACTGCATTTGTTGCCGCTCCGACTCTTAGGTTGTCTGCTACTATAAACATATGAAGCATCGTTTTGTCAAAATTGTCAACTCTGATTCTTCCTACAAAAGTCTCATTTTTCTCTAACGCAAGAGAAGGCATAGGGTAGATTGACTCCTCTGGTTTGTCTAAGAGAACAACGTTTGGAGCGTTTTTCAAAATCTCTCTTGCCGCATCTGCATCTACTTCGCAAGCAAACTTGACACTTACCGCCTCGGCATGTCCTCTAAGGGTTGGAACACGAACACAAGTTGCGCTTAGAGGAATCTCTTTGTGCATGATTTTGGTCGTTTCATTGACCATCTTCATCTCCTCTTTTGTGTAGCCGTTATCTAAAAATTTATCTATTTGAGGGATGACATTGAGCGCAATTCTGTGAGCGAAGGCTTTGACTTCCGCCTCGTCAAGTTTAAATGTAAAAAAGGATTGCATCTGGTTGACGAGCTCTTCCATTGCTGTTTTTCCTGCACCCGAAGTTGCTTGGTACGTGCTTACATCCACTCTTTGGATACTGTAAGCATCATCAAGCGGCTTGAGTACTTGAACCATCTGTATAGTTGAGCAGTTAGGGTTTGCAACGATACCAGACTTTCTCCACTGTGCGATATCTTCAGGATTTACTTCAGGCACAACAAGAGGAATGTTTGCGTCCATTCTAAAGTGAGATGTGTTATCTATGACAACTGCACCTGCTCTCACGGCCGATGGAGCAAACTGTGCACTCACACTTCCGCCAGCTGAAAAAAGTGCAATCTCTACCTCTTCTTCTTCAAAGACAGTGTCTGTTAGCTCTTTTATAACAATATCTTTGCCTGCAAATGTAACAGTTTTACCGGCACTTCTCGAGCTTGCTAGAGGAACAATTTTATTTATAGGAAAATCAACCTCTTCTAAAATTGAGAGAATTTCCTCTCCAACTGCTCCGTTTGCTCCGACTACTGCTACATTATACTTTTTTGACATTATCTTTTCCTTTTCAATTTATCT
>DKFQ01000017.1 GCA_002452425.1 Sulfurimonas sp. UBA6792
TTAGGGCGGGAGCGGTGCTAAGTGACTTAGAGTTTATCCAGTTTCACCCCACAGCGATGAAAAACTCCTCCATCCTTATCTCAGAGAGTGCCAGAGGTGCGGGAGGGCATCTGCTCAACTCAAAAGGTGAGCGATTTACAAACGAACTAGCCCCTCGTGATGAGGTAGCACGTGCCATCCATGAAGAGATGCTAAGAGGCGAGAGCGTCTTTTTAGATATCCGCCATTTGGGCAAAGAGTTTATCGAACATGAGTTGCCACAAGAGGCAAAACTTGCAAAACTTTATGAGGGCGTTGACCCCATCCATGAACTCATCCCCATTAAACCCTCAGCACACTACACCATGGGCGGTATCTTGGTGGACGCAGACGCACAAACAAATATAACAGGGCTTTTTGCGGTGGGAGAGTGTGCAAACCAAAGAGTTCACGGCGCAAACAGACTTGGCGGAAACTCGCTTTTGGAGCTTGTGGTTTTTGGTAAAAAAGCAGGAGAGCGTGCGGCGTATTATGCAAAAGAGGCTATCTTGTTTGTAAATAGTTCTAACCAAAAAGAGTTTTGGGAAGCAAAAATTAAAGAGATAAAAAACTATACAAACGAGATAAATTTTTACCAAACACACGAAGAACTAGGTGAGATTTTTTACAAATCTGTGGGTATTTTGCGAGAAGTGAACTCTATGCAAGAAGCAGTTGCAAAAGTAAAAGAGATGCAAAGCAGAGTGCCAAAAATGGGTGTTGGCGACAAGGCAAAAGAGTATAACACAAACCTAACGGAGTTTTTGGAGTTTGCAAACATGTTAGAACTTAGTGAGCTGATTTTGCTCTGCGCACTTGAGAGAAAAGAGAGCAGGGGAGCGCATTTTAGAGTGGATGCGCCGCAAAGCGAGATGAGATTTGAGGCAAACTCTCTTATAGGCAGAGATGGGGTGGTACGTTATGAAAATTAGCATAAAGAGAAAAGATGAGTTTGTCTCTTACGAGGCAGATGGAAGAACACTTTTAGAGGCTCTGAACTGGCTCAAAGCAAACGTGGATGCAACACTGGCGTATAGCAGTGGATGCAGAAGCAGTGTGTGTGGAAGCTGTGCGGTGCGAGTAAACGGCAAAGAGGTTTTGGCATGCGCCCACCAACTTCAAGAGGGCGATGTGGTAGAACCTCTGCGAAATGTCCCGATTTTGCGTGATTTGGCAGTAGATATGGACAAAGCGTACGCCATGAATGCAAAAGCAAAAGCACATCAAAGCTCTTTTGTTCAAGATGTGGCACTTAGTGTGGAGGATGAGGAGAGAAACGCACTCCAAAGTGACTGCATCCTCTGCGGTTCGTGTTATAGCGCATGCCCTGTTTATACCGTAAATGAGGAGTTTTTAGGACCGTTTGCACTTACAAGAGTTTTGCGTTATGTAAGTGATAAAAGAGAGCAAAACCCAAAAGAGAAGATAGATACCATCCAAACAAACGGTGTTTGGGACTGCACCCTTTGCAACGCATGTACACTTGTCTGCCCGCAAGGTATCTCAAGTAAAGCGGATATCGAAAAACTTAGAGCGAGAAGTGCGATGCTGGGCTATACAGACCCAAGTTTTGCAAATTTTGGCGGTGGTTTTGGGTTTGGATTTGACGGAAGCCCACAGTTTTAGTTAACACTGTTTTTTATGTTATAA
The DNA here is from genome assembly GCA_002452425.1 of Sulfurimonas sp. UBA6792. GTDB lineage: Bacteria > Campylobacterota > Campylobacteria > Campylobacterales > Sulfurimonadaceae > Sulfurimonas. The sequence continues at coordinate 1,669 of DKFQ01000017.1, forward strand.
TTAAGCACTATGTTATAAAAGGTAAGATAAATGGCAAAAGAGTACTCATTTGATATAAGCGCAAAGATTGATATGCAAAGTTTTAAAAATGCGATAAATTCGGTGGATAAAGAGGTTGCAAACCGTTATGATTTTAAGGGTACGACCTATGAAGTTGACTTTAAAGAGAAAGAAAAACAGTTAGTGTTAGTCGCATCAAGCGATAACAAACTCGACGCACTCAAAGATGTTGTTATAACAAAACTGCTCAAACAAAACCTCTCTTCCAAAGTTTTAGAGGAAGTGAGAGTTGAAAATGCAAGCGGCAACACAAGAAAAGCAACCTATAAAGTAGTGGACTACATAGAGTCCAAAGAGGCTAAAAAGATAGTTGCCGAGATAAAAAATCTCAAAATCAAAGTAACCGCACAGATAGAGGGCGACTCCATCAGAGTTAAGGGAGCAAAACTGGATGATTTGCAAAAAGTCATCGCAACTATCCGCTCCATGGAGTGGGAAGCACCGCTTGTTTTTGAAAATATGAGATAGGGAGCAGCTATGTCAAAGGTAACCATCCATGATGCAGCGGAGCTTTTAGGAGTCTCCAAAGAGGCGATTCACAACCGCATAAGAAGAGGCTCTTTGCAAAGCGTGGTTGAAGACGGCATCAAACTTGTTATCCTTGAGAAGGAGGAGAACGTACAGCCTTTGACAAAAAAAACAACCACACAAAAAACACCCCATCAAACGCCTGATAGATACTACAAGTTTTTAGAAGAGCAAAACGAAAAGCTCCAGCAAAAAGTAGAGACGCTAGAAAAAGAGACAAGAAGTCTAAGGGACCAAAAAGAGCAGATGCTCATAGAAGAACGCCTGAAAATCGAACGCATCTACAAAGAAAAAGATGAACAGCTCAAAAATATCATCAATGCCATCTCCACAAAACTTATGCTTCACGCCCCGCAGGAGATGATTGAGGGTGAGATAGCGCAAGAAGAGGCACAAGAGACCATAACCCAAGAGGGAAGAAGGCTTATCTCCGTAAACAAGTACCTCAAAAGCAGAGATTTTCCAAAAAAAGAGCGTAACAGAATCAAAGAGAAGTTTGAACGCGCCGCAAAAGAGGATGCCAGAATCATAACCATAGGCAAAAAGTACTACATAGATTTACAAAAATACGACTACAGCGACTTAATGTAGCTCTCCTTAAGCCTTGAGAATGTACAATTGCATCCCCACAAAGGACAGTTGGGAGAGTGGTTTAATCTAGTCGCCTGGAACGCGGCCGTAGCGAAAGTTACCGAGGGTTCAAATCCCTCACTGTCCACCAGAAATCCTTACAAAACCCTATTTTACGGACTTTCCATCATCTAAGCTTTTCAAGTGTGCAACTTTTAAGAATAGTTTAAAATACATCATTAAACGAAAAAACATCTACTATTTTTGTATAAAAATAAAAAATAGAGTTGTTAAATATAGTCTATCGAATTAATCAAAAATATTTATTGAGATGATATTAGACTTCTTGCATAACCCAA
>DKFQ01000057.1 GCA_002452425.1 Sulfurimonas sp. UBA6792
ATTGTGTGGAGTGTTGAGAATACAAGGTGCCCTGTGTCTGCGGCATGAAGTGCCAACTCTATGGTCTCCCTATCCCTCATCTCACCGACAAGAATGATGTCTGGATCTTCACGTAAAGCAGCTCTTAGCGCTCTATCAAAAGAGAGGGTATCTTGCCCCAGTGAACGCTGGTTGATAATGCAACCTCTATCTTTATGAACGAACTCAATAGGGTCTTCAATCGTTATAATATGCTTTTTATCCACTAAGTTAATCTCATGCACCATCGCGGCAAGTGTTGTTGATTTACCACTTCCCGTTGTTCCGGTGACAAGTACAAGACCACGAGACTCTCTTGTAAACATTCGTACTGCTTCAGGATATTTCATCTCATCGATAGTTGGGATTTTCATAGGGATTACACGAAAGACAAAAGAGGGACCATCGGTTTGAAAAAAGATATTGACACGAAAACGGTTGCGCTCATCAAACTGATACACAAAGTCTATCTCTTTGTTCTCAACAAATTCAGCGTATCTGCCTCGCAGCATCTCTTTTGCCAAAGTCATAGCATCATCATAGGACAATATGCTTCCAGAGAAGGGAACTATTGTTCCGTTTATTCTAGCGCGTATCACCCCATTTGATTTGACGTGCAAGTCACTACCGCCATTTTCGATGAGCTTTTTAAGATACTCTCTTACCTTTTTTATCTGCTCAAATGTTAACTGATTTATATCTACTTCATTTCTATTTTCACTCATAATGACTCCAATATATCTTTAAATGCATCTTTAAAAGATTGTAATCCCTCTGCTATCTGTTTTGCTAAAACAACATCAAAATCGACACCTAAACTCCTGATTTTTTCAAAGTGTTCTTCTATGATTTTTGGCTCAATCGGCAACACTTTTACTCGAAACCCATCTGTATGAAACGCCTTTATAGTCTCAATTGGAGCCGTGTTGACACTATTATACGCTAAAAGTTTCTCTATGTAGTAGTGTGCAGGAAGTGAATCATCCTTGACACCCGTACTTGCAAAAAGAACTCTGCATCCATTAACATCCAACTTTTCAACTTCTGCATAGATGGCTGCACTGTTGTAGATACCGCTTAAACCTGTTGCTACACCGTTTTTTGCAAGGAGTGCATCGAGCGCTCTATCGATACGGCTTACAAAAACGCTGATAACCGTGTCAACCTTAGAGCCATGCTCTTGCATCCCTTCTTTAAACGCTTTTGCACAAGCGAGAGCTTGTTCTTTTTGAAAAATAAGCGTTGCATTGACGGGAATGCCGCTACCTACAAGCGTACGCATAGCAACATATCCTGCATGGGTAGCGGGAATTTTTATCATCACATTTTTGCGACCTATTTGAGCGAAAAGCCTTTTGCCCTCTTCTATGGTTGCCTCTGCATCATCACAAAGATAAGGATCTACTTCGATACTCACATACCCATCATCACCTGCTTCATAAAGCGGTGCTAAGATATCTGCGGCTTTTTGAATATCATAAATAGCAACCGCTTCATACTTCTCCTTAGGAGCCAAAGCACTTAAAGTAGCTAGCTGCTCCTTATAAGCACTTGAACTTAGTATCGCATTTTTAAAAATTGCCGGATTAGAGGTCGCTCCATTGACAATCCCCTGTGCAATCAACTCTCTAAACTCTTTATCCAGATACTCTCTCTCTATAAAATCAGCCCACAAAGAGAACTTTAAATCTTCTATATACACGCAAAACCCCTTTTCTTCTTGGATAAATTATATCTTATTTCGACTTTTTTAGCCCATATGCATTGGTATTTTTATAGTAAATGTTGTCTCATTGGAAGTAGTTTGCACCTCTATGGTACCGCCGAACTGTTTTTCTATAATCATTTTACTCATGTAAAGCCCAAGCCCCGTACCATTTTTGCCCTTAGTGCTAAAATAGGGTTCAAAGAGACGAGGAAGATGCTCTTTTACGATTCCTCCAGCATTGTCTGCTATGGAGACTACTATATATTCTCCTTCCACCACGGTATCAATAGCAATAAAAGGGTTTGGAGATTTTACTTCATTGTGTGCATCAATCGCATTATTTAAAATATTGAGAATCACCTGAACAAACTCGTTGACATAAGTCCTTAAAACCAAATCAGCATGTTTACTAACGCTTATTTTTATACCTCTGTCTTGCACTCTTGTTATCGCAAAGTTGAGCGCTCTTTGAAGCAATTCATGAAGTTCAATACTCACGACTTCTTTATTTGGGCGGAAGTAAGTTTGAAAATCATCCACGGTTTCGGAGAGATAGATGATAGTGTTACTAATATTGCTCAGCGCTTCATCTACATCCTTACATCGTCGTTCATTATTGAGCATATGCTTAAGCTGCAAATTGGCGATTTGTAGTGTTATGGTCGAGAGTGGCTGCCTCCACTGATGCGCTATCATGCTTATCATCTCCCCCATTACCGCCTGTTTGGACTGCACCTCAAGGATTTGGTCTTTTCTCCTAAGCTCCTCTAGTTTTTGCTCTACTACCACCTCAAGCGACTCATTGAGCTTGATGAGTTCCATGGTTTTATCTTTGACCTGTTTTTCAAGTTCAGAGTTAAAATTTTTCAGCATCTCTTGTTGTTGCAAGATCGTCGTTTTTGCCTCGTCAATCTTTTTCTTGTAAAAGTAGATAATAATGCTCACGATAACCAGAACAAAGGAGATATAAAATATCTGATACAAAGAGTATTTAACATCTATAAAACTCTGCAGCGGTGCAATCAAGAGCATTACAAGAATAAAAAGAAGCCAGTAGATGGAATGGATGGTCTTTTGAAAATAGAGTAAAATAATGGGATACGTAAATATCCAAAGATGTTTTAAATCATAAGGATGGCTAAGATAAATAAGGAAAAGAAATAAAAAAGTATATTGCAGCGTCATGCCCATAGCAAAAAATTCGAAAAAATTGCGATATTTGCGAAGAGCAAAAAACATTACAAAGTTTATACAAAGCAGAGTGATTTCCAGAGGAATAAAATCATGCAAATCCCGTATATAGTTGCCAATAATCCCAAAAACAAGCCCTGCCGTTGAGAGTAAAATACCGATATTTACCATCTGGTATCTATTTTTCAGCTCATGCTCTGATGCATCAAATGCCCAGCCGCTTGTAAAAAAATCTTTTATTTTTAGTAGCATATAGCTCCCCTTTTTATGGCAGATAAACTTTATCCAAAAGTTCATTATACTCGCTTTGCGCATCACTGTCCAAAGTTATACCGCCGCCGCTTTTATAAACATAGCCATCTTTTACTTTCTGCACAAATCGTATCATAACCGCACTATCAAGTGTTTTGCCGTCATACACGCCAAACACACCGCTAAAAAACCCTCTCTCATACCCCTCAACCGCATCGATAATCTCCAAAGTACTCCTCTTTGGCGCACCGCTGATACTTCCTGCTGGCAAAAGCAAACGCAAAATATCGCCGATTCTCTCATGCCAGCCATCCCCGACATCTCCGCTTATGTGAGAGCTTACATGCAAAAGTTTTTTCGCCCCCGCTTCTATCTCATGAACATATCTAAACTTCTCGACTCTCACCTCTTTTGCCACGATGGAGAGGTCGTTTCTTAAGAGGTCAACAACCATAACATGTTCTGCCATCTCTTTTTGGTTGGCTAAGATGCTCTCTTTGGCATTTGGCAGTGATGCGTCAATCGTCCCTTTCATGGGAAAAGTGGAGATTTTAGAACCCTCTATCTGGATAAATTTTTCAGGAGAGAAACAGACGAACTCATCTTTATATCTGAGCTTATAGTGGGCATTGGCACACCCAAATATCTCTTTGAGAGAGAGCGGAGTTTTTATAAATGAGGGTTGCGTTAGATTTAAAAGGTATGTTTCGCCTGCTTTTATCTTCTCAATGACAAAATCAAACTTTTTTTTATAGTCTCTAAAGTCTGCGCCCTTTTTCTCTAAAAAATCCGCATGCTCTTTTACTTCATACTCTTCATCTATGCAAAATTCGATATCGTTCGCTTCAAGCCCACACAAAGCAGAAGCTATGATATTTTGAGCCTTAAAATCGACTATAAACAAAAAAGGCTCTCTTTTTGCACCAAGAGAGTTTAAATCATCAAATGTCATTAATGAGTTTTTTAAGCACAGCCATTCTAATCGCCACACCGTTTGAGACCTGCTCCAAAACTTTACATCTTTTATCTGCCAAAAGTGCATCGCAAATATCTATATTTCTATGAACAGGTCCGGGATGAAGCAAGATGATATCCCTATCTCCCACAACCTCCGAGGTTATGCAAAAATCACTCGCATAATCTTTGAGCGATGCGTAAGTTTGCGAAGAGTGTCTCTCCGTCTGGGTTCTAAGGCTCATGATGGCATCCACTTCATCGATTACCTCATTTATATAGTGCGTCGTTCTTAGGTTGGTTTTTGGCAAAAACTGCGGTGGTGCTACTAAAATCACCTCCATGCCAAAGCGAGTAAGCAGTTCGATATTGGAGTTTGCAACTCTTGAATTTTTTATATCTCCGACTATCGCTATCTTTTTTCCTTTTACATCTCCGAAATGTTTTTTAAGAGTAAAAAGGTCTAAAAGTGCCTGTGTCGGGTGCGCATGTGCGCCGTCCCCCGCATTTATGATAGAGGCTTTGGTGTGGTTTGAGAGGATTTTTGGCACACCTGAGTTTTGATGTCGCACGATGATGGCATGAGGACCCATCGCATCAAGATTCATAGCCGTATCGACAAGCGTTTCACCCTTTTTTGTAGAGCTGTTTGCCACATCAAGATGAACTATCTCCGCCCCCAGCCTCTTAGCCGCTATCTCAAAAGAGCTTCTCGTTCTTGTCGAGTTTTCAAAAAAGAGCGTAATTATGATTTTATCCCTTAAAATCCTCTCAAATCTGCCATCGCTAAAAAGCTTTGCATCCTCCAAAATCGACTCTATCTCTGAAGTCGTAAAATCATCCGTGCGAATTAAATGTTTCATAATGCTCTTTTTTCAAAAAATTTATAAATTATACAAGACATCACATATTTTTTCAATATCACGCCCCACTTCAAGCACCTCAAAACCCGTTTGCACAAAGTAAGGCTTAGAGAGAGTAGCAAAACTGCCGTCATTTTCTTTGCAATTAAACGCAACAGCGTGTGCTATCTTCTTATCTTCAAGAGCCTTTTTACTAAGCAGCGTATCGTTTATGCAGCCAAGAGAGCAGTGCGTAACCAAAAGCGCAACCGCATTAAGCTTTTGTATCAAATCAATCATCATGGTATCTGCATCAACAGGCACATAAAGCCCACCTGCCCCCTCGATGATGATGACATCACAAAAAGCCTCAAGCTCTTCAATCTTCTTTTGGACAATTTTTCTATCAAAAGGGGTATTGCAAGATGCCACAAACGGAGCCGCCGCCATCTCGTACATTATAGGGACTATATCCTCAACCTCCAAGTGCCACAGCTTTGGATTGAGCGCTTTTATAGTCCCTAAAAGCTCCTCCCCATCCTCCGCATACCCATCCAAAACCCCAGTTTCAATAGGCTTTATAACCCCAACACTCAACCCACGAGCGGCAAACTCCCTCAATAATAGCTTTGTTACATAGGTCTTACCGATATTTGTATTTGTAGCAGTCACAAAAATTCGTTTCGTCATAATTATCTCTATTTCGTTATAATTTTTTTCAATAAGAGACAAATATTATAGGAAATTTATGGCAACGAATACAGAATTAGAGGCTATCTGCGAGATATCGCTGAAATCCCCAAAAAAATACAAAGTGCTTCTTTTAAATGACGACTATACCTCTATGGAATTTGTTATTGATGTGTTAGTGCGCATCTTTCATAAAAATTTTCAAGAAGCGGAGGTAATTATGCTTCAAGTGCACGAGAGCGGCAAAGGAGTGTGTGGCATCTACACACACGAAATTGCTGAAACCAAAATAGCACAAGTCCACCAAAGAGCAAGAGATAACGGCTTCCCGCTAAGAGCACAAATGGAGGAGGAGTGATGATTAGCTACGCACTTAATGAAGTTTTTCAAAAATCCATCCTCTACGCAAAAGAGCTCCGACATGAGTACATAACCATCGAGCATGTTTTTTATCAGATTCTGAGCTCCACAGAGGGGGCAAAAATCATCTCTTCATGTGGCGGCGATATTACAAAAATGAAAGAACTTGTCAAAAGCCATATATATGCAAATTCTGCTCTTTTGCCACAAGATGTCCATGAAGAGCCTTTTGAGAGCGTAGCACTCTCAAGAATGATTGATAGAATGATAAAACACACCCAAGTCTCTGGACAACCAAGCGCCGACATCGGGGATTTGCTTGTAGCCATGTATGATGAAGTCAACTCTTTTGCCTCCATGCTTTTAAACGAGTACCATATCTCAAAGCTTGATATTTTAGAGACTATCTCCCATCAAGAAGAGAGCCAAACAACGCAAGAAAGAGAGTCTTATCTGCAAAAATATGCTATCAATCTTCTTCAAAAAGCAAAAGAGGGAAAAATCGACCCTGTCATCGGACGTGAAAATGAGATAGAGCGCGTAACACAAATTTTATGCCGCAGAAAGAAAAACAATCCTATCTTAGTGGGAGAAGCAGGGGTTGGAAAGACCGCAATCGCAGAAGGATTGGCGCTTAATATCGTTGCAGGGAAAATCCCTCCTATTCTTCAAAAAAATGAGCTTTTTGCTCTGGATTTAGGTGCGATGCTTGCAGGAACCAAATATAGGGGGGATTTTGAAAAGCGGCTAAAAGGTGTTATGGATGAGCTCAAATCGATGCCTCACGCCATATTTTTCATAGATGAGATTCATACTCTTATCGGTGCGGGTTCTACAAGCGGAAGCATGGACGCGGCAAATCAGCTCAAACCAGCACTTGCTTCGGGTGAACTCAAATGCATGGGAGCCACAACCTTTGCAGAGTATAGAAACAGTTTTGAAAAAGACAAAGCACTCAGCAGAAGATTTTCAAAAGTAGATATCAATGAGCCCTCCCCCCAGACAACATACAAGATTCTCAAAGGACTCAAGGGTAAATACGAGGAGCACCACGGAGTAAGTTTTAGCGACAAAGCGCTCAAAAGTGCCATTGAACTCTCTAATAGATACATCACTGACAAATTTTTACCAGACAAAGCTATCGATCTTCTTGATGAGACCGCTGCCTCTTTTCATCTCAAAACCAAGAGAAAAAGAGTAGTTGGAGCGCACGACATCGAAGAGACCATCGCAAAAATAGTAGGCATTACAACTCCGAGTGCAGCAAAAAATGAAACTGATTTACTCTTTAGCCTCCAAGAGAAGTTAGAAAAAAAAGTTATTGGGCAGGAGGGTGCAGTTGCAGAAGTTGTCAAAGCGATTAAAATCTCAAAAGCAGGTCTCACACCTCCAAATAAGCCTATCGCCTCATTTTTATTTATGGGACCAACTGGTGTTGGAAAAACAGAACTTGCGTCTTCGCTTAGCCAAATTTTAGGTATCCATTTTGAGCGATTTGATATGAGTGAATATATGGAAAAACACACCCTTAGCCGCTTAGTTGGCGCACCTCCAGGGTATGTGGGGTATGAGCAGGGCGGTTTGCTCACAGAAGCGATAAAAAAACACCCTTACACTGTTTTACTACTAGACGAGATAGAAAAGGCACACCCTGATTTGGTAAATATTTTACTTCAGATTATGGACAATGCAACTCTTACAGACAACAACGGCTACAAAGCAAATTTTCAAAATGTAATCCTTATCATGACATCCAACATTGGCGCAAATGCGAGAAGTGTCATGGGATTTAACAAAGACAGTTCACTCTCTAAAAATGAGGAGTTAAAACTCTTTTTTACACCTGAGTTTAGAAACAGACTCAGTGCCATTGTAGCGTTCAATCAACTCGATTTTGATGTTATCAAAGGCATAGTTAACAAATTTATCCAAGAACTCAACAGCGACCTTAAGAAGAAAAAAATCACGCTTACCCTCTCCAAAGAAGCCTTGGAGTTTATCGCAAAAAGTGCCTACTCCATTGAGATGGGAGCAAGACCTATCAAGAGGTATATTGAGGATAACATCAGCACCAAACTTAGCGATGAGATACTTTTTGGAAAACTAAAAAACGGCGGCAGCGTGGAGGTCTCCTACAAAAAAGAGCTTCTTTTAAACTGCAAAGAGTTAGTTTGAATATACCTAAACTAAGCAAATACAGCCTTACATTTCCCCATCCAAACGATGCCAACGAAGATGGCATCGTTGCGTGGGGAGGAGATTTAACTCCATCAAGAGTTCTTCGCGCCTATCAAAATGGCATTTTTCCATGGTATTCAAAAGAAGACCCCATTATCTGGTGGTCAACAAATCCAAGGCTTATAATGGAACTAGATGATTTCAAACTCAGTCGCTCTCTTAAAAAAAATATAAAAAAATTCTCTTACAAGTTCGATACAAACTTTAGAGAAGTCATCAAACAATGCAGCAGCGTCAAAAGAGAAAATCAAAACGGAACATGGATACAAGACGAGGTCATAGAAGCCTATTGTGAACTTTATGATATGGGAATCGCACATAGCGTAGAGACCTATTTGGATGACAAACTTGTTGGCGGACTTTACGGAGTAGTTGTCGGTGGAGTATTTTGCGGAGAATCCATGTTCGCACACGTAAACGATGCCTCAAAATCTGCTTACGCCATACTTGTTAAACATCTCAAATACTGGGGATATGATTTTATAGATTGCCAAGTACCAACAGAGCATCTCAAAAGCTTAGGAGCAAAAGAGGTAAGCAGGGACTATTTTTTAAGTAGATT
>DKFQ01000155.1 GCA_002452425.1 Sulfurimonas sp. UBA6792
TCTCGGTCGTACTCAAAGCACTGCTGCGTACAAGGTTGAGTGAACCAAAAGAGGTGTTGGTGCAATGGTGGTCGATGTTGACAAGCGTACACGCCACTTCCACACCCAAACGCTCTTTGTTTGCACAATCAAGCGAGATAGCCAAATCCGCACCAAAAGGATAAGAGTTTTTTACATTTTCTATCCATGGAATGCAAGAAAACCTCTGATGTATCTCTTTGGTCGCACAAAACCACGAAACTTTTTTGTGCTTTTGCAGAAGATAGCTATACATAGCACTCGCACTTCCAAGAGAATCACCATCCGGATGCACATGAGAGATAAGCACGATATGTTCAGCTCTCTCTATCTTTTCTACTATTTCATTCAAACCAGAACTGCTTTAGGCTAATTTTTTTGGGATTATATACTTTCTTATTCATTTTGTAAACATACATCCCGTAGATACGCACCTTTAAGAGTACTTTGCGCATATCCTCTAAAACAGTTTTTCTTTGCGCAGCATAAAATCAAATCATTTTTCATATAATACTAAATATTCTATACTCACAAAAAGGAACTTCCATTGCTCAAAAAAACATTTACACTGCTTTTTACACTTACCACTTTTACTTTTGGAGCTTCGGATTTGCCTCTAAACTCTGTTGTTAAAATCCATACGGCAGCTGCTTTTGGTAGCTATGTAAATCCGTGGCAAACAAGTAGGATACAAGGCTCTACGGGTTCTGGGGCTATTTTAGATAACAATCTTATTTTAACTTCTGCACATGTCGTTAATGCGGCTAAGTTTATAGAGGTCACGAAAGAAAATGATCCTAAAAAGTATATAGCAACTCTTAAACATATCTATCCTGAAATTGCTATGGAAATATATGCCCTTATAAAAGAATTGCCAGACGACGAATGTGTTGGTATGGTCTTGGAGGAATTTAGAAACGAAGTGTTAAAATTTGGTACATTATAAAAAACTATAGCAGCGTAGGATCTTCATCTAAGAGATTAAAGACCATATAATCTTCATATTCATTTCTGCCAGAACCAGGAATATTTACAAAACCATACTCATATAGCTCTCATTTTATCGCTTATAGGAACTAAATAAACATGATTTATAGCTACTAACTTTTGAATATCTATGGCTATGTTTATAATATGGTCAAGTAATAAAAAACTATATTTTATGTTTGAAAACTCTTCAATTTTTGATCTATACTCTACTTTTAAATACAAGAACTCAACGATGATACCTGGAACATTATCAATATCATCATGGGTTGTTTTAAGTGCAAAAAATCCAAAAATATCATCTTTGCTTAAATCATAAGCTTCATATATGACAACTTGCTGACAAGCAGCTGTTTCTCGAACAATACTAATATATTTTTTGATATGTTCAGAATCTTTTGAAAAATCAAGCTTTTTAAAAAATGACTCTAACTCTTGAGCAGATAAAGGAGTTATTGAAATATTTTTCAACTTGCTTCTTTTTGAGCCTTAAGTTCTCTTAACTTAGAGGATTGTTTTGCAGTACTGACTCTTAACACTTTTTTTTGTTCAGGAGTAAGATTAGTTATGGGTTGAGCTTTTTCAAGTTTTCCATCTCTTATAACATAAGCCATAATAAATCCTTTTTCTATTTTTAAAATTATATCACTAATTACGATACATTGTCTATTTATCAAAAACATATGTATCTGCAATAGGTGCTACTGAATTGTTACTCAAAATTTAAAAAGTAGTGAAATTATTTCACATGATTATTTTACCTATTTCTCTGTTCTACTTGTCTATAAACTTCCATATCTTCCCTTTTTCCGATAGCAACAACATGGACCACTAAAATATCGTCAATGATTTCATAAATGATTCTTACCTGCTTTTTGACTACATGCACTTTTTGTCGTCTCCATGTCTGTCCACGCCTATCGCAGCCTTGCTAAAAAAAAGCAAAAAAAAGCTAGAACCGAAGTNNATTTGCTATTGAGTCAAAATTGTGCCATTAAAACAAATGGTTTCATTGAAAGCAGAAAATCTGCTCTCTGTTTTTATAGTTTACAAGACTGAACCGCAGCGATGATGGTTGCTACTACTGATGGGTCTTCTAGTGTTGACGTGTCTTGTGTTATCTCTTCACCTTTTGCGATAGAGCGGAGGATGCGTCTCATGATTTTGCCTGAACGGGTTTTTGGTAAGCCTGTTACAAAGACTACATCATCACATAAAGCGATGTTTCCTATCTCTTTTTGGATAACTTTGTTGATAGCTTTTACCTCTTCAACTTCATCTGCTATGCCGCTGTCTGATTTGAGTACGATGTATGCAAAGATGCCCTCGCCTTTTATCTCGTGTGGTTTTCCTACGACTGCAACTTCTGCTACATTTGGATGTTTTTTGATAGCTGCTTCAACCTCTGCCGTTCCCATTCTGTGACCAGAGACATTGATAACATCGTCTGTTCTGCCCGTGATAGTAATGTAACCTTGCTCATCGTAAAATGCGCCGTCTCCCGTGAAGTAAACAGGTTTGCCATCTTTTTTGACATCGCCAAAGTATGATTTTACAAATCTCTCGTTATCGCCCCAGATGTTTCTTATCATTGAAGGCCATGGTCTTGTGACACACATAAACCCTTTTTCGCCTACTTCTGATTTGACGCCGTTTTCATCCAAAATCTCTGCCATGATACCCGGGAGTGGGAAAGTTGCGCATGCTGGTTTGATAGGTGTAGCCCCCGGGAGTGGAGAGACGATATGTCCGCCAGTTTCTGTTTGCCAGTAAGTATCGACTATAGCACATTTGCCACCGCCGATAGCTTCATAGTACCATTTCCACGCCGGCGGGTCGATTGGCTCGCCTACCGTTCCTAAAACTTTTAGGCTTGAGAGGTCATATTTTGCAGGTTCATGCTCGCCTGTTTTGTGTAGAACACGGATAGCCGTCGGTGCTGTGTAGAACTGATTTACTTTGTACTCTTCTACCATTTTCCACGGTCTTCCCGCATCTGGGTAAGTAGGAACACCCTCAAACATGATAGTCGTTGCACCCATTGCAAGTGGTCCATAAACGATGTAAGTATGCCCTGTAATCCAGCCGACATCCGCCGTACACCAGTAAGTGTCGTTCTCTTTTACATCAAAAACCCACTCCATCGTCATTTGCGCCCAAAGGATATATCCTGCTGAATTATGTTGAACACCTTTTGGTTTGCCTGTGCTTCCTGAAGTGTAGAGTAGGAAAAGTGGGTCTTCTGCATCCATCATTTCTGGTTCGCATGTGACGGCTTGATGTTTGATAAGCTCGTTGTACGAATAGTCACGCCCCGCAACCCATGTGATATCTTCGTTGTTTCTCTCAACGATAAGCACTTTTTTAACCAGAGTCTCACCTTTGAGTGCTTCATCGACAACAGGCTTTAACATATAAGGCTTGTCTTTTCTAAATGCGCCATCGGCTGTAATAACCACTCTTGCCTCAGCGTCTATGATTCTGTCTTTAAGTGCTTCAGCAGAGAAACCGCCAAATACGATACTATGAATCGCACCGATACGAGCACACGCAAGCATCGCATAAGCCGCTTCAGGAATCATTGGCATATAGATAATAACTCGCTCACCTTTTTGTACACCAAACTCATTTTTGAGAAGGTTTGCGAACTTGTTTACATTGTAGTAAAGTTCTAGGTATGTGATGATTTGTTTGTCGCCTCTGTCGCCCTCAAAAATGATAGCGGCTTTGTTTTTGCGGCTTTTGAGATGTCTGTCGATACACTGAGAAGAGACATTGAGCTTTCCTCCCTCAAACCACTTTACAAACGGATAGTTACTCTCATCAAGTACATTGGTAAAAGGCACCATCCACTCTAGCTTCTCTTTTGCGTAATTTCCCCAAAAGCCCTCATAGTCTCTCATCGCAAAATCTTGCAACTCATTGTATTCACACATATTTTTGATTCTAGCGTTTTTGCTAAATTCCGGATTTGGCTTAAAAACTTCTCTATTCATTATTTTTTTCCTTGTGTTAATTTTAGGTATATCATAGCCGTCATAATGGCATCATTGACAGCATTGTGCACTCCCATGTTGGGAACACCACAATTTTTTAGAATTGTATCGAACCGCAAATCAATATTTCCTTGCGGTATCAATGAAATCGTTTTATCAAAGTATATTTCAGAAACTTCGATCATTTGGTTTGGTAGTGTGATGCCAAGCATCTCTTTTGTGTATCTGTTTATCATACCCACATCAAACTCTAGGTAGTAGCCAACAAGTGGTCTCGCACCTACAAAATGTAAAAACTCCTCAATCCCCTCCTTTGTTGTTTTAGCATTTTTCAAATCAACGGGGCGAATCCCGTGAATCTTGATACTCGCACTGCTTATCTCTTTGGAGTTTTGTAAAAAAACCTCAAAAGTCTGCGACGTGAGTATCTTGTTATCTTTTATCTTTACCGCTCCGATGGAGAGTATCTCATCTTTGCTCACATCAAGCCCCGTTGTTTCAGTGTCAAAAACAACAACTTCCCCGCTTGTGTCTGCATCAAACAAAAACGCAAACTTCTCATCTTTGAGCCTTTTACGGTTTGCATTTGTTTTGAGCTTTGAGAAAAAACCAAACATCTTTATACGACCATATTTAAGTGAAAGTGAAAGGTCATAAACTTTTTGAACTTGTTGATGATTTTAAAACTGTCTTTGAGCAAATCTCTCTGGTTTTTCTCCAGTGTTCTGGGGTTGATAAAGTTTGCTTCCTCTATGGTTTTTGCTTCAAGCATCGCTTTGAGGCGTACGGAACTAAGCGTGTCAAAACTCTCGATAAGTTCCGTTGCAAAGGTTTTATCTATCACGCCAAGGTTGTTGAGCTCCTTGATGCGCTCTGTTGTGTTGGTCGCTTTTATCTCGTACTGCAGGCTAAGCGTTCTTACGCCATGCACAAGGGCAAAAATGCCCCCTTTTTTGAGGTCAAGTTTGTTGTTGTACTCCTTCTCAAGCACAAAACCAGAGAAAAGCGTGAGCGGTGTTTCAAAGTTAAGAACCGCTTTTGCGATGTGTGCTAAAACATCATCTCTTGCATGAAACTTGCCATGAAGATACTCTGTGAGTTCATGAAGCAGTTCACAATCCCCCGCAACACACTTCGCATCCAAAAAGATACTGAGGTTTTGCACACTCTCTTCATTCATATCGTATGTCCACTTCTCGATAAGCTCTTTATAAGAAGTCACATCTCTTCGCCAAAACTCGTTGCTTACCATAACATTGCCGTTGCATTTTGGAAAACCAAGCTCTAGCAAATAGCTGTTCAATCGCATCATCGGCTCACTAAAGAGTTCTTTATCGACACCGTTTTTGATAATGAGTGCATTGTCCTGATCGCTTCTGAGTGTCTGGTCTTCTCTGCCCTCACTTCCCATAACAATAAGCGCGCATTTGTCTTGTAGCTCCTCACTCACACACATCTCGAAAACTTTTTTATAGATTTTGAAGTTGAGCGTTGCGATGAGCTTTGTGATATAGCGGACTTTTACCCCTTTTGCACGGAGCGTGACAATGAGATTTCTAAAATCTTGCTCAAGCGCTTTAAGGTCTTCAAGCGTCTGGGCCTTGTCTATCTGCACGGCAACGAGGTGTGAGTGGCTTGCAAAATAGCTTAGCAAATCTATCTGCTCAAGCACCCCAATAATCTTCTCATGCTCAAGCACAACAACGCGTTTGATACCGTTGTGTGTCATAAGCAAAAGAGCGTTAAATAAAAAATCCTCTTTATCGATAGTGACAAGGTTTTTCGATGCGATGGAGGCTATGGGTTTGCTTATGTCATTCTCACCCATAAGCACACGTTCTCGTAGGTTGGTGTCTGTTACGATGGAGTACGCATCCTCCTCTTTGACGATGATAACTTTAGCGCGAAGCTCTTGGAGCCTTTGGAGTGCTTCAAGGATGCTAATGTGCGCATCCACAACACATGCTGGATGCAAAAAGATGTCAGAGACTCTTGCGATAAGAAACGGCGAGAGCTCGCTTTGCTGTTCATACTCTTTGAGCTGCTGATGGCGTGAGATGAAATCTTGCAAAAAGTAGCTTTGAACTTTTTTGTCCTGCATCAAATCTAAAAAATCCTCTTTTTTTATCTCGTAGCAGATAAGGTCTTCATCGACAACAAACTTTGCTTTTGTGTCCCCATAGATAAGCGCATCCGCATCAAAACTATCGCCTGCACCATAAACATCGTGGACTTCATCTTCTATGTACTCCGTTACAGAGCCTTTAATGATGATATAAAATGCGATAGAAGAGATGGATGGGGAGATAAGAAGGGTCTTGCTTGGGTAGTAAGCGATGTCGATTTTTTGCATCAGAGCATCCATGCTCTCTTTGCTCAAAAGCCCAAATGGATGGATAGATTCGATTAGTTTTCTTTGATCTCGTATGCTCACAAAATCGTCCTTTACATATTTTACATGCAATCAGAGCTATGTTCCAATGGCACTTACTCAAGCTTTTTACACTATTTTAGAGACTAAAAATAGATGAAACTAAATTGGAAGCGGGACTTCAGTCCCGCATTATAACGAGGCTAAAGCCTCGCTTCCATGCAGATTCGTTTTTGGCTCTTTTTTGCTTAAGCAAGTGACACGAGCTATGCCCCGACTTGCACAAAGGGGTTAATGACTAGATGCGCCCTCTGCACCGATACCCGTTTGCGCTCTGATGAACTGAGCTTCAAACTTCTCTTTCTCCTCTTTTGCGCTCTGTGAATTATCTGTTACAGAGAAGAAGTACGTTGCTATAAACGCCACTGTCATAGAGAAGAGTGCTGGGTATTTGTATGGGAAAATCGCTTCTGCATTTTTAAGCACATCCACCCAAACCGCAGGTCCAAGGATAAGAAGAACAACCGCCGTAGCAAGTCCCATACTTCCACCGATAACCGTACCACGAGTTGTTAAACCTCTCCAGTACATTGAGAGGAATAAAATCGGGAAGTTAGCAGATGCAGCGATAGCAAACGCAAGACCTACAACAAACGCGATATTTTGGCTCTCAAATGCAATTCCTAGTAAAATCGCGATGATTCCAAGAGCAACTGTTGCCATTTTTGAAACTTTCATCTCAGTAACTGAGTCAACTTGTCCTTTTTTGATAACAGAAGAGTAAAGGTCATGGCTGATCGCCGAAGCACCTGCGAGTGTAAGACCTGAAACTACCGCCAAAATCGTAGCAAATGCAACCGCCGAGATAAAGCCCAAGAAGAAGTCGCCGCCTACCGCGTGGCTTAGGTGAATCGCTGCCATGTTGTTGCCGCCCAGTATCGGCTGTCCACCGCTAATTGCCTGTTTTGCAAGGTCTAGATACTCAGGTTTGCCAAGAACCATAACGATAGCACCAAAACCGATGATGAATGTTAGGATATAGAAGTAACCGATAAAGCCAGTCGCATAGAAAACTGATTTACGAGCCTCTTTTGCATCACTTACCGTAAAAAATCTCATAAGAATGTGAGGCAATCCCGCAACACCAAAGATAAGTGCAACAGCAAGTGAAATAGCAGAAATCGGGTCACTTACAAGCTTTCCTGGAGCCATGATGGAGACGTCTTTGAGCTCAACCGCATGTGCAAAAAGTTTGCCAAAGTTGAAGTCATAATGCGCCATAACCGCAACAGACATAAATGTCGCACCTGAGAGAAGCAAGAACGCCTTGATGATTTGTACCCAAGTTGTTGCAAGCATACCGCCAAAAGTTACGTAAAGTATCATCAAAATACCAACGATGAAAACCGCCACTTCATAGTTAAGACCAAAAAGAAGTTGGATAAGTTTTCCAGAACCAACCATTTGCGCGATTAGGTAAAGAATAACCGTCGTGATAGAACCAAACGCCGCTAAAATACGAACAGGAGTTTGGCGAAGTCTATACGATGCAACGTCTGCAAATGTGTATTTACCGAGGTTTCTAAGCGGTTCAGCAATCATAAAAAGTATTACAGGCCAACCGACTAAGAAGCCTATCGAGTAGATAAGACCATCATATCCGCTTGCATAAACAAGTCCCGATATACCAAGAAACGATGCCGCTGACATGTAGTCACCCGCTATCGCCATACCATTTTGAAAACCTGTAATTCCGCCACCTGCCGTGTAAAAATCTTTTGCAGATTTCGTACGTTTTGCAGCCCAGTACGTGATACCTAAAGTAGCACCGACAAAGATAAGAAACATAACGATTGCGGAGACATTGAGCTCTCTTGGTGCATTGACTGCATTGGATGCAAATACCGCGATAGAGCCGAGGATTAAAAATAAAAATACTCTATTTATCATCTACATTCCCTTCACTTTTTCTTTGATTTTGTTGTTTAAGTCGTCAAACTCGCCGTTTGCTCTTTTGGTATAAATCCCCGTAATGATGAAAGAGAAGAAGATAACCCCCATCCCAACTGGAATCCCTACTGTTGTAACTGAACCCTCAGAGAGCGGTGTTCCTAAAACATGTGGAAAATAGGCTATCATAAGGATAAATCCAAAATAGACTAAAAGCATGATGATAGAGAGTTTCACGGCAAAAGAAGTTCTCTTTGCCACTAACTCTTTATAATTTGGGTCGTTTTTGACCACTTCTACGATATCTTTATGCATCTTTTTTTCCTTTAAAAGTTATAGTTTGCGATAAATCTGTACTCATCCCAACTTAATGTTGCACCTGTTGTCTGTGCTACATTGAAATCGTCTGCATAGTTTGCACGTAAACGAAGCTGTAGATTTTTAACGATACTTGGGTTGTAAATAACGTCAAAACCACTCTCTTTTGCATCGCCGTATGTGTAGCCGTTGTTTGCAGCCATGTTAAAGTTTGCATAGTAAAGCGTAGCTAAAACATTCGCACCCAAATCTTTGAAGTTATACGTTGCAGCTACTTTTGCAGCATCCGTTCCTGCTAAGAACATGTGGCGTGTAACCATTCCCTGCGTATAAGCTGGCATACCACCCCAAGGAGAGACAACTGCATCTTGAAGGAAACCATTGTTGTTTGTAGCGTCATTGTTATCTGTTTTTGAGTAAGCAAAGGAGAGGTCAAAGTTTTGTACTTTCACACCAAATTTACCCGCGACATACATACTATCTATATCACCTGCAAACTCATCGCCTACAGCATCCTCTTTGATGATTTGTACTGCTGCATAAGGCTTAAGCGCATCAGTGATGAGACATTTCCAAGAGAAGTTTGCCTCACCGTAGATGATGTTCATGATATCATGCGCGTAGTAGTCCCAAAGGTCAAGCTTTAAGTTTGCTATCCCAGTGTAAGAAGCTGCCGCCATTGTGATACCGTCTGTTTTTTCATCAAAAGCGTATGTTCCCACATTTGTAAAACTTCCAACCTGATTTCTGCTGTCTTCGTGAGAGTAACCAGCCGTTGCAGCTAAAAGCCCAGCATTATAAGTTCTACCAAAAGTTCCTTGTGCAAACTTTGTTACATGTCCAAGAGTAAGTGTTGTATTTGCTATATCTTTGTTTGTAAGCACATACGCCTCAAAAAGGTTTGGCAACATTCTTGCATCATCATCTGCAAGCATCGGAGTTACTAACTTTTGGCGACCGCCTTTGAAAAGTGTGTTGCCAGTTTTATACTGTATATACGCCTCTCCAAGCATAGAGTAGTTTTCGTTGTTTTCTCCAAAAAGAGTAGGATCTACCTGATTGTAATCCGTTTTCTTACTCTCATTTAAAAAACCGTATGTAGTATAAAATGCAGCTCCTAAGCTTAAACCGCTAAGTGAAGCAGTTTCATACTTCAAGTAACCACCGATAGCGTTTGCATGTCTCGTATAATCAGCTCCTGCTGATAACTCTACACTTCTTGAGATAGTAAACTCTCGTATCTGCCCACTCACCTTACCTTCACTAAACATCGAGTTGATATCATCGGCAGCATTTAAAGAAGCCGCTGCAACAAAACTCATTGCCACTGCGCTAAGCGCGATATACTTTTTCATCTTTTTCCCTTTTCTCTTTTTTAAACACTCTAATCCTAAAGGAGAAAAATAGCATGAACGTAGCATTGTTGCTAAAATAAAACGAAATTTTTCTTTTCGAACCAATATGTGTAAAAAAGTAACAGACAAATTTTGTCTCAATTTTGGCTTAAAGAAAAGCAAACCCTCATTTTTGAGAAACTTCTCTCAATAAGAGTAGATTATAATCAACAAAAAAAGGAAATACCATGAAAGAGGTCATAAACGCATACAGAAAACAAAAAATCAATGTTGACTCTTTTTTAAAAACATTTATCAAAAGCCTCCCAAAGGAGTATATCAATAGTGCATCATTGATTATGCAAAGACACCGTTATATCCAGCTTATGTACGGAGTAGATGAAAAGTTCCGACAAATAACGCCCGTCATCTCAAAAAAAGAGCAAGACGTCACACAAATTGGAAGCGACAAAGGGCACTATTTTGCCAAACTACAGCTTGATGAAGAGGGCATTTATGTTTCAAATCCCTACATTCACCACAAAACAGGAAAAGCAAGTCTCTCGGTTGTTCATTTTGTCGATAGCACCTACTATATATTTGACATCAACCTTATCTATCTTTTGGAAGATTTGAAACTCATCGAGTACAACACACTTCACGACAAAATCAAAAGGATGGTTTACTTTTTTGGTTCGCTTTTACTCTCATTTGTCGCCGTAGCACTTATGGCATACGGTGGATTTGTCTTTTTTACACTTATGTTTTCACTCCAAAATTCAGACTTTTTGCACGATATCTTTCGCTCCATCATCTCCATTACCCTCGGTCTTGCCATCTACGACTTGGCAAAACAGATTTTTGAGCATGAGGTCATCTACGAATCCTTCCACCAATCCGAAAACAAACAGTACAAAGTCCTCGGAAAGTTTCTCATAGCCATCATCATAGCCCTCTCCATCGAAACACTCATGGTCGTCTTTAAAATCGCCCTAGAAGACACATCCAAAATGCTCTCAGCCTTCTACCTGCTCATAGGCACAACCATCATGCTAGTAGGACTAGGCTACTTCTACAAAACCGTCCAAGAATCCACCCCAAAAGATGAGTGTTAGGGCGTGGTTATGGGAGTTTGTGCATAAACACTTTACAAAGAACTTGTCTATAAAACTCGTTCTTTGTCTTGTCGTGCCACGTAACAACATAATCAATCTCAACATCACTCTCTAAAATATATCCTTGTTTTTGTTTTTGAATGATTTTAGTGCTTAATCTCTCTTGTTTTGTTATATCAAATTTTGATAATTTTACAATCTGAAAAGAGTCTTTTCGTATAAAAAACTGATTATTTTCATCTACGATAAGAGCTTTTTGCGAAGCAA
>DKFQ01000093.1 GCA_002452425.1 Sulfurimonas sp. UBA6792
TTCAAGAACAGTTGATTTTCCCAGAGGTAAGTTATGATTCGATTATGCAGATTCACGGTATGAACATTACAGTTGTAACAACTGCTGATTCAGACAAGGCAGCATTTCTTCTTTTAGAGAAATTAGGTATGCCTTTTAGTAAAGGGAGCAACTAATGGCTAAGAAATCGATGATTGCTAAAGCAGCAAGAGAGCCTAAATTCAAAGTTCGTGGTTATACAAGATGTCAAGTTTGTGGTCGTCCACACTCTGTTATCCGTGACTTTGGAATCTGTCGTGTATGTTTTAGAAAAATGGCAAATGAGGGATTAATCCCAGGCGTTAGAAAGTCAAGCTGGTAAGCATTACGCTTTCCTCTTGAAACTTCTAGTGATTAGCAAAGGAAAAAAATGATTAATGATTTAGTATCGGATGCGTTAACACGTATTCGTAATGCTGGTATGAGAAGACTGGATACTACTACGCTTGTACACTCTAAGAGTATTGAAGCTATGGCAAATATCCTGGTTGAAAAAGGTTATATTGAGAGCTGTAACGTTGTTGAAGACGGCGTTAAAAAAACTATCAATGTTGTATTAAAGTATAGTGACAATGGTAAAAGCGTTATTAATGAAATGAAGAGAATCTCTAAGCCGGGACGTCGTGTCTATAAAGGTAAAGAAGAGATTAAGCGTTTCAAAAATGGTTACGGAACTATTATTGTAAGTACATCACATGGCATTCTACCAAACGACAAAGCTTATGCTCTTGGTGTTGGTGGCGAAGTTATGTGTACGATTTGGTAGGGAGATAACATGTCAAGAATTGGTAAATTACCTGTACAATTTGCATCTGATATAACTGTTAGTGCAAACGGAAATGTTATAACTTTTGCTAAAGGCAAAAATAGTGTTGATTTAGATACAAAAGGCAATGTTGCTTTCGATATTGATGGAAATGTTGTAACTTTTGCTACTCTTTCAGATGCTCGTACGCATAGAGCGTTTTGGGGAACATACCGTGCATTAGCGGCTAACATTGTAACTGGTTTAACAACTGGATATACAAAAGCTTTAGAAATCAATGGTGTTGGTTACCGTGCTGCAGTAAATGGTAGAGTGCTTAACCTCCAACTAGGTTATTCTCACGATATCAACTACGAATTGCCAGAAGGTATCGAAGCGACTGTTGAGAAAAATGTTATTACTCTTAAGAGCCATGATAAGCAATCGCTTGGTCAAGTTGCTGCCGAGATTAGAGCATTCCGCCCACCAGAGCCTTATAAAGGTAAAGGTGTAAAATATGCTGAAGAGACTATCGCGCGTAAAGCCGGTAAAACTTCTAAAAAATAGGAAAGGGGTATAGATGAAAGCAAAAGTATTAAAAAGCAAAATCGCTAATCGCCTAAAGCGTAAGCGCCGTATTCGTGCAAAAATATCTGGTTGTGCTTCACTTCCTCGTGTTTCTGTGTTTCGTTCAAATCGTTATTTGAGTGTTCAAGCTATTGATGATGCAGCTTCTGTAACATTGGCATCTTTAAACTCAAAAGCTATCGGTCATAGCGCAAACAAAGATGGAGCTACTGCTTTAGGCGCTGCATTTGCTGCAAAACTTAAAGAAGTTGGCATCTCTGCGATTGTATTTGATCGTAATGGTTACCAATACCACGGTGTTATTGCTGCATTTGGTGACGCACTTCGTGCAAACGAAATTAAGTTCTAGGGGCTATTATGTTAGAAATCAATAGAGAAGATTTTGAAGAATCAATCGTTAATATAGGCCGTGTTACAAAAGTTGTAAAGGGTGGACGTCGTTTCCGTTTTACAGCACTTGTAGTAGTTGGTGATAAAAAAGGTACTATAGGTTTTGGCGCTGGAAAAGCAAAAGAGGTTCCAGATGCTATTAAAAAAGCTGTAGATAATGCGTTTAAAAACTTAAGCAAGGTAAGTATCAAAGGTACTACAATTGCACATGATATTGAACACAAATATAATGCAAGTCGCGTTATTTTGAAGCCAGCATCAGAGGGTACAGGGGTAATCGCGGGCGGTGCTACTCGTCCTGTTCTTGAACTTGCAGGTATCAAAGACGTACTTACAAAGTCAATCGGTTCAAACAATCCAGGTACACTAGTGCGCGCAACAGTTGAAGCACTAGGTCGCTTAAAAGGATAGAAAATGGGTATTGAAAATTTAACACCTGCAGAGGGTTCTACTTCAGGACGTAAAAGAGTTGGTCGTGGATGTGGTTCAGGTATGGGTAAGACTTCTACACGTGGTGGAAAAGGTCAAACTGCAAGAAGCGGTAACTCAAGAAAGAGAAACTTCGAGGGTGGACAAACTCCACTTGCAAGAAGACTACCTAAAATCGGATTTACATCTCGTGTTATCAAACCATATGTTATCAATGTAGATAAAATCAAAGCAGTTGCAGAGCTAGCAGAGATAACTATGGAGAGTATCCGTGGTGTTCATAAAATGGTTGCATCTGTAACGAAAGTAAAATTAGTTGGTGCATCTGCAATAGAATTAGCATCAAAAATTAAAGACGACAACGTTACTACAACAGGTAAATAGTCGTGAATAAAAATCTAGTAAATAAGATATTTATTACTATCGGGTTTTTATTTATTTATCGCTTGCTGGCATACGTGCCAGTACCAGGCGTTGACACTGCTGTTATAGCTTCATTCTTCGATTCACACCAATCAGACGCACTCGGTTTATTCAATATGTTTAGCGGTAACGCCGTAGAGAGAATGTCTATCATCGCTCTTGGTATTATGCCTTACATCACTGCATCTATCATCATGGAGCTTCTTGCTGCAACATTTCCAAACCTTGGACAGATGAAAAAAGAACGCGATGGCATGGTGAAGTATATGCAGATTATCCGTTATGCGACTATCGCAATTACTATCGTTCAGGCAATTGGTATAAGTGTGGGACTTCAAAGTTTAACTGGACCAAATGGAAACAGTGCGATTTTAGTGGACCATAACACATTTATTATGGTTTCAGCGGTTTCGATGTTAGCAGGAACGATGCTTCTAATGTGGATTGGAGAACAAATTACGCAAAGTGGTATTGGTAATGGTATCTCACTTATTATCTTTGCTGGAATCGTCTCAGCAATCCCGAGTGCTATTGGTCAAACAATTACAATGGTAAATACAGGTGCAATGAGCTTTTTAACGGTACTAGCAATTCTTGCTCTTATCTTTGGAACAGTTGCAGTTATTATTTACGTTGAACTTGGTGAGCGCCGTATCCCAGTAACCTATGCTAAAAAAGTTATTATTCAGAACCAAAATAAGAGAGTTATGAACTATATTCCTATCAAGGTAAACTTAGCGGGTGTTATTCCTGTTATTTTTGCAAGTGCGATATTGATGTTTCCAATGACTGTTTTATCAAGTAGTACGAATCCGACTGTTTTAGCAATTGCAGATTATCTCAACCCAAATAGTTACTTTTTTAACTTTTTGACCTTTGTATTTGTTGTTTTCTTCGCATTTTTCTATGCATCGATTACTTTCAACTCAAAAGATATCTCTGAAAACTTGAAAAAGCAGGGTGGATTTATCCCAGGAATCCGTACTGGAAATGCGACTGCCGAGTTTTTAAATACTACGGCAAGTAACTTGACATTTACAGGGGCACTTTACCTTGGTCTTGTCGCTACGCTTCCTTTTATGATTATCAAGGGAATGGGAGTTCCATTTTTCTTTGGTGGAACGGCAGTTCTTATCGTAGTACAGGTTGCCCTTGATACAATGAGAAAAATCGAAGCTCAGATTTACATGAGTAAATATGAGACACTTAGCGCGGTTGGTCTTTAACTAATGGCCATAGCGCTAAGACAACCAAAAGAGATTGAAAAACTTCGTGCTGCCAATAAAATTGTTGGTAGCACTCTTGAACTACTACGTCAAAACACAAAAGTAGGGGCTTCACTTAAAGAGCTTGATGCTATGGCAGAGGATTATATCCGCTCTCATAATGCAAGACCATCTTTCAAGGGTCTCTACGGTTTTCCTAGCGCCGTCTGCTGCTCACTCAATCAAGTTATCATCCATGGAATCCCATCAGAATACAAACTTCAAGAGGGTGATATTATCGGTTATGATATTGGTGTAGAGCTTGATGGATGGTTTGGTGATGCGGCGATTACAGTGCCTGTGGGCGTCGTAAGTGCGAGAGATGAAGAGCTCATAGCATGTGCAAAAGATACTCTTTATGAAGCAATCGCTGCGATTAAAGTAGGGATGCGATTTAAAGAGCTTTCTTTGATTTTGGAAAATTCGATTCGCTCAAGAGGTTTTGTGCCATTATACAGTTTTTGTGGACATGGTATTGGTAGAAAACCCCATGAAGAGCCAGAGATTCCAAACTATTTAGAGGGCAAAGATGCAAAGGGCGGACCAAAGATTAAAAATGGAATGGTTTTTTGTATTGAGCCTATGATTTGTCAAAAAGATTCAAAACCTCTTATTTTAGAAAATAAGTGGGATGTTGTCAGTGCCGATGGTTTACGCGGTTCACACTATGAGCATACTGTTGCAATTGTCAATGGTAAAGCTGAAATTTTATCTATTGCTTAAAAAAGGATTAAAATGGCTAAATCAGATGTTATCGAAGTTGATGGCAAGATTATAGAGGCTTTGCCAAATGCAACATTTCGTGTTGAGTTAGAAAATGGACATATCATATTGTGTCATATTGCAGGAAAGATGCGTATGCACTATATCAAGATACTACCGGGTGATAAAGTGAAACTTGAGTTAACTCCATACTCACTGGATAAAGGGCGTATCACTTACCGATACAAATAAGAAGAGGTTTTTTTACCTCTTTCTCTCAAGCTTATTTTAAACTCTCTGCATCCATTTTTATATTTTTCAAATCAAATAATTTATATAAAATATACCAATTTGCATAGAGTGAAAAAGAGTTCACACCATAAAGAGTAACATCTGCATCTCCATGACGAATCTCACTACTCAATACTTCCTTGAGAGCTTCTGTACTCTTGAGTGTAAAATCATCGAAGAAAATCTCTTTGACCTCTTTACTTGGCAATAGCACTAAGGCGTCCTCTGTTTTACTCGTCTCTACCAAAATTTTTGGATTGTAAATTGCTTCAAAGTTTCCTTTATGGAGTGGTTTTGATTTTATCGAAGAGACATCATTATAATTTTCAAAAACCCAAGCAAGATAACCGCCATCAAGAACAGAAACATTTTCAAAACCATGTTGTATAAAAATAAAAGCAAGATGGAAGGCGTTTGCATAAGCATCACTATTTGTTCGTGAGTAGATAACAACATGCGAATCTCTGTTGATACCAAGATTTTGCATCGCAGTTGCAACTTTTTTGCTAAAAGATGCAGCAAGCCTCGGGTTTTGACTCTTTGTAAACTCAGAGATAGAAACATGATACGCTCC